>NZ_JBYSZM010000004.1:3110-232212 GCF_058787155.1 Sphingobium sp. FW305-3-2-15-F-TSA7
CCCCCCCCCCCCCGGCGGCATGGGCCGCGCGGCCATTGTCGAGGATCGCCGCATCGTCGGCGAACAGGAAAAAGGCCGATAGCGGCGCGCCCAGCGCCTGTTCCGCCGCCGCGCGCTGCGCGGGCGTCACGCGGCTCTGGAAATAACGGCCGGCCATGATCGGCAGGTTGAGTTCGTTGATCGTGAAGGCCAACGCCATGCCGTCGAGCGCGCGAGCCGCGCGATCGCAATAATCGCCGAAGCGCGCGGGGAAATCGCGCGCGCCGAAACCGCCGAGCCGCGCCAGCCAGCGCGGCTGGGTGAAATGATGGAAGGTGATCGCCGGCGCGACGCCATGCGCCAGGCATGTTTCGATGCAGCGCCGGTAATGATCGAGCGCCGCGTTGGAGAAAATGCCCGGCTCCGGCTCGATCCGCGCCCATTCGATCGAGAAGCGATAGGTGTCGAGCCCGAGCGACGCGACGATAGCGATATCGTCGGCGAAGCGATGATAATGATCCACCGCGTCGCCCGAAGGTTCGGCGAACAGCGATGGCGACGCATGTTCGAGCGCCCAGCAATCCGAATTGAAATTGCCGCCCTCCACCTGATGCGCCGCGGTTGCGCTGCCCCAGCGGAACCCCGCGGGAAATGCTGCGCTCATTTGCGGAACGCCGGATTGGCGAAGTTGAAGATATAGGCGCGGCGGCGGCGATCGGTCGTGCGATTGCCCGAGGTGAAGTGCGGCGTGCCGTAATTATGGACGGTGGCGCCGCCCGCGCGCAGCGGACAGGCGACAGCACTGGCCAGATCGAGCTGGCTCTCGTCACGGATCGCCAGCAGCCGCTGGCTGTAATCCGCATCGCCCGCCGCGATATGATGTTCGAGCATCGGCGCCTGGTGCGCGCCGGGCACGAAATGCATGCAGCCATTCTCCTCATCGACATCGTCGAGCGCGAGCCAGAATTGCACGACCTGATCGGCCGGAATGGCCGATCCCGCGGGCGCGAAGGGCATTTGCGAATAGGAGAAATCCTGATGCCAGGGCGTCGTCGCCGCCTGCCCCGGCTCCTTGTAGATCAGCATGTCGAAGATCGGCACCGGCGCGTCGACGCCCAACAGGCCCTTTGCGATCTCGCGGGCCGCGTCGAGCGCCGGATTGTCACGGAAGATCGGGTGATAGGCCGATGGCAGCATGATCTGCCGGGTGATTCGCCCAAGCGGATTGTCCGTGGCCGAAACGTCGATCCTGCCCGCCAGCATATCGTCGTAGATTGCGCCGATCGCGGTGACCGTGCCGGCGTCGGTCAGTTGCGGAATGACCAGGAAACCATCCCGCCTGAATCGCTCGATCGCCGCAGATTCCATCATCTTCCTCTCACCGGAGGGGCTTCATGACGAAGGCGACCCTCATATTTGCGCCAAGACTAAATCGAACCCGTTGACATAATCAAGAATTAGATAGAATTTATGCACATTCGACCAATCGATATAGAGTTGGCGAGCATTAGGAGGGATCATGGGACGGTGCAGTGGACGTGCCTTCGGGGCGCTGGCTCTTTCGCTCTCGGTCATCGGCGCCGGCGGCGGTTTCGCGATTCCGGCCTATGCGCAGCAGACCGGCGACGAGGATGCAGCGCGCACCGGCGAGATCATCGTCACCGCGCAGAAACGCGAGGAAGCGCTGCAGGACGTGCCGATCTCGATCGCCGTCGTCGGCGGCGAAACGCTCGACAAGCTTCAGCTCAACGCCGCGACCGACCTGCAATATGTCGTTCCGGGCCTGGTCTCACCCGCCCAGTCCGGCCCGCGCAATTTCGGCTTCTTCATCCGCGGCATCGGCACCAACACCTTCTCGTCGGAAACGATCGAGCCGAGCATGGCCTATGTCATCGACGGCGTGGTGATGGGCCAGAGCGGAGCGACCCTGGTCGACCTGCCCGACATCGCCCGCATCGAAGTGCTGCGCGGCCCGCAAAGCACCCTGTTCGGCAAGAATGCCAGCGCCGGGGTGATCAACATCGTCACGCGCCGGCCGTCGGATAAACTCGAATTCCGTGCGGGGATCAGCGCCGCCCGGCCCAATGACGACATCCACGCCTATGGCTATCTGTCGGGGCCGCTCTCCGACACGCTGCGCTTTTCGATCTCCGGCCGGCGCAGCGTTCGCGACGGCTATATCAAGAATCTTCCCGACGGGCGCCGCTTCAACAATCGCGACGAATATGGTTTTCGCGGCAAGCTCGAATGGCAGCCATCGGACAAGCTCCGCGCGACTTTGATCGGCGACTATTGGAAAAGCGACGCCAATTGCTGCATCTGGACGGTGCAGCGTTTCGCGACCCCCGGACCGCCGGCGACCGCGCCATTTTTCTTCGAAGCACCGGCAATCGCCATTCTCGGCATGAATCCGGGGCGCGGCAATCAGTTCCAGACGATCAACGGCGACGTCTTCGCCAATGTCAAAAGCTATGGCACCTCGCTCCAGCTCGATTACGAGATCGGCGGCGGCCACACCCTGACCTCGATCAGCGCATGGCGCGGCTTCGAAACGCTCGACGGGCTCGACTCGGATTCCTCGACCGACAATTTCCTCGACATCAATTTCGGCAAGCACGACCAGGATCAGATCTCGCAGGAACTGCGTCTCGCATCGCCGACCGGAGGCGTCGTCGATTATGTCGCCGGCCTCTATTATTTCCGCCAGACCGTGGATTCATTCACGCGCCAGCTCTTCCCTGGACTGTTCTTCCTCCCTTTCTTCAACCGCGAAGTCTATGTCGACGTCGCGACGCGCAACATGGCGGCATTCGGCCAGGCGAACGTGCATCCGATCGAAGGGCTCACACTGACGTTCGGCGCGCGCTGGCTGACCGAGAAGCAGACAGTGGGCAAAAGCCGCACCGACACGATCACGCTGGCGACCGACAGCGCGCGTGTGCGCGGCAAGCACGATGCGCTGACCTGGCGGCTGGGCGCCGACTATCATTTCACCCCCGACATCATGGCCTTCGCGTCGGTCACGCGCGGCTATAAGGGCGGCGGCTTCGACAGCAATATCGCGGTCCAGGCGCTGCTGCCGGTCGGACCGGAACGGCCGACCAGCTACGAACTCGGCCTGCGCACCGCATTCCCCGATGCCGGCCTGACCCTCAACCTCACCGGCTTCCATGCCGACATCAAGGGTTACCAGACCGCCAGCCGCGACCCGATCGCGCTCACTTTCCCACTCACCAATGGCGACGCCAAGACCAAGGGTTTCGAGGCCGAGCTGAGCTGGCGGCCGATCAAGGACAGGGATTTCTACCTGAGCGGCGGCGTTGCCTATACCGATGCCAAATGGGGCAAGTTCCCGGGGGCGCCCTGCGCTGGCGGACAATCCGCCGCGCAGGGTTGTATCGGCGGCGTCCAGGATCTGACCGGCGCACCATTGCCGTTCGCGCCCAAATGGGCGTTCAACATCGGCGCCGACTATGCCCAGCCGATCGGCGGGGATCTGAAGCTCAGCGGCACGCTCAATTATAATTACCGCTCGAAACAGGTCATCGGCTTTCCCAACGCCGCCGACGCGATCGAGCCCGGCTATGGCCTGTTGAGCAGTGCGATCAGCCTGGGCGACATCAACGATGCCTGGAAGGTCTCGGTCTTCGGCAAGAATCTGACCGACGAGAAATTCCGGACCTTTGCGTTCAACACCACCAACGGCACGCTCAATCAGTATCGCGTCTATGAATCCCGCCGGATCATCGGCGTCGCCTTCGATGTCGCATTCTGAACCGGGCAACACCAACGACGGAAGCACAAGCGCGCCACGGCTGCTGGCGGGCATCAGCTTCCTGACGCCCGCCGAACTGCCCGACTGGTCCACCGGGCCGCGCGGCGACCGTGCCACCGTCTATGCCGCGCTCAAATCGGCGGGCTATGAAGCGATCCAGACGCTCGAGCCCCAGGCGGCGATCGATGCGGGGCTGATCCCGACCGGGTTGATGCGCATCTTCCGCGACGTCGGCCAGATGCGCGAACAGGCGCAGTTCTGGCGCGACGCCGGTTGCGACTGTTCGACGGTGCAACTTGGAGACGGCTTCGAAAGCGACGACGAGATGATGCGCCTGGCGGAGGCGATGCTCGATATCGCCCAGGTGCTCAGCCATCCCATCTATCTGGAAACGCACCGCGCGACGATGACGCAGGATATCAAACGCACGCTCGACCTGGTCGAATGCCTGCCGGAGCTTCGCTTCAACGGCGATTTCGGCCATTGGTATATCGGTCACGAACTGACCTATGGCGACATGGACATGAAGTTCGAACGGATGCGGCCGGTGTTCGAGCGTACGCGCTTCATGCATCTGCGCGTCTCGTCCAACGCGTTCGGCCAATTGACCGCGAGCGACCCTGCCGAAGAACGGCATCTCGACTATTATCGGCGGATGTGGACTGCGAGCTTCGAGGGTTTTCTGCGCGACGCCGGGCCCGGCGACTATTTCGCGGTCCATCCGGAGTTGCTGCCCGCGCGCGCCTTCTATCCCAAGATGCTCCCCGACGGCGACGGTGGTTGGCGCGAGGAAAGCGACCGCTGGACCGAATCCGCCTTTCTGATCGATGTCGCGCGCCAATGTTTTGCCGAGGCTGGGGCAAATGTCGGCGATGCCCGATCGGGCATGCATTGACGCGCTGGCTCGCCCCGCTTGCGCTGCTGTTGTTCATGACCCCTTTGAACGCCCGTTCGATCGACGGCGCGCCGATCACGGCCCGGCTGCCGGCGGGCACGCTGGAAGGGCGATCGCAGGACGGCGTCGACGCCTTTGTCGGCATCCCCTATGCCGCGCAGCCGGTGGGCCCCTTGCGCTGGCGCCCCCCGGCCCCCGCCGAGCATTGGGCAGGCGTGCGCAAGGCGGTCGAGTTCGGCAAGGATTGCCCGCAGGTCCGCTTCGAGGGGGACAAGACGCCCTCGTCGCAGCCGATGGGCGAGGATTGCCTGTCGATCAATCTCTGGCGGCCGAAGGGCGCACGCAAGCTGCCGGTGATGGTCTGGATCCATGGCGGCGCATTCGTCGCGGGATCGAGCACACCCCCCATACTCGACGGCGCCAATCTGGCGCGGCGCGGCGTGATCCTGGTCAGCTTCAACTATCGGCTGGGCCGGTTCGGTTTCTTCGCCCATCCCGCGCTCACCGCCGAAGCAAACGGCAAACCGCACGCCAATTTCACCTTTCTCGACATGATCGCGGCGCTGAAATGGGTGAAGGCCAATATCGGCGCATTTGGCGGCGATCCCGGCAATGTCACGATCTTCGGAGAGTCGGCGGGCGGCGCGGCGGTCGATTTCCTGATGGCCTCGCCGCTCGCCAAAGGGCTGTTCCACAAGGCGATCGTCCAGTCGGGCGCCAATCGCGAACCCTATGCGCGGCTCGCCGTCGATCGACCGACGCGCATATCGGGCGAGAAAGCCGGCACCGCCTTTGCAACGCAGGCCGGTTTCCCCAAGGCCGATATGGCCGCGCTGCGCGCGACCCCCGCCGATGTCGTCCAGGGCGGGCTCGCCATGTGGGATCTCCAGCCGGATCGTTTCAACGGGCCGATCATCGACGGACAAAGCGTGATCGACGATCCGGTCGCGCGCTTCGCGGCGGGCAAGGTACCGCGCATCCCCTTCATCATCGGTTCGACCGGCGCCGAACTGAGCCAGCAGGCATTCGCGCCCGCGCTGATGGGGCTGATCCGGGGCCAGATCGCCCCGGCGGAGCTTGCCGATCTGACCCGCACCTATGGCGATCCCCCCGCCCCCGCGCTGATCGATGATTATTTCTTCGGAGAGGCGGCGCGCGGCTTCGCACGGATCATGCATGCGCATGGCGCGCCCACCTGGCGCTACCTGTTCGATCATGTCGCGGAGGCAGAGCGCACGACGCGCAAAGGCGCCAATCACGCTTCCGAACTTGCCTATCTGTTCGGCACCCTGCCCGCCGATGCCGCCCCCGCCGACCGTGAGACCGCGCGGCTGATCGGCGATTACTGGACCAATTTCGCGAAGACCGGCACGCCCGACGGCTCCGGTCTGCCTGCCTGGCCGCGCGCCGGGCCCGGCGATCCACTGCTGCTGTTCCGTGACGGCAGCGCGTCGGCCACGCACGACCGCGACGCCGCGCGGCTCGACGCCGTCGAACGCATCATGACCGCGCGCCGCGCGAGAGAGGCCAGACCATGACCGCGCATCGCCTGAGCACCGCGAAGAAGATCGGCTTCACCCTCGGCGACTACGCCAGCAATCTCTATTGGCAGAGCGTCTCGATCTTCCTGCTGTTCTTCTACACCGATGCGGTGGGCATTCCTGCCGCGACCGCCGGCCTCATCTACATGATCGCCTCCATCGTCGACGCGCTGCAGGATCCGGTCATGGGCAGCATCGCCGATCGCACGCGCAGCCGCTATGGCCGCTATCGCCCCTATATCCTGTTCGGCTGCGTGCCGCTGGGCCTGTCCTTCATCCTGCTTTACTGGCGTCCGCCCTTCGAGGGCACCGGGCTCGTCATGTGGATGCTCGCCACCCACATCATCTTCCGCACCGCCTATACGGTGGTCACCATCCCCTATACCTCGCTCAATGCGCGGCTGACCGACAGCTCGGACGAACGCTCGACCATCGCGGGTTATCGCATGGTCTTCGGCGTGCTCGCCGCGCTCACCATCGTCTATTTCACCTATCCGATGGTCGGCTGGTTCGGCGGCAGCGGATCGACCCAGGGCTTCACCTGGGCGGCGGCGGTGTTCGCGGTGGTCGCGACCGCGATCTATCCCCTGGTCTATCGCATCACCAGCGAACCGCCCGAAAGCGCCGTCATGGACGTCAAACTCGACCTTGGCGGCTATTGGCGCTCACTCAAGAAGAACCGCGCCTTCTGGATCCTGATCCTCGCCACCGTCTCGGCCTTTGTCTGCTCGGTCGCGCTCGGCAAGTCGGTGCTTTATTATTTCAAATATTATCTCGGCAACGAAGCCGCATCGCGGCCCGCGCTGATCGGCATGTCGGTGGTCGGACTGGTGGCGATCCCGGCCTGGGTGTGGATCACCAAGTTCATCGGCAAGCGCAATGCCTGGTTCGCCGGGATCATCCTCAATCTCGTCATGCTCGCGATCTTCGCCACGCACGAATTCGACACGCCCTGGCCGATGACGATCTGGCTGGTCGCCAGCAGCATGGGATCGCTCGGGCTGGCGCTCACCTTCTGGTCGATGCTGCCCGACACCGTCGAATATGGCGAATGGATGACGGGCGAGCGCACCGAATCCTTCATTTTCGGCCTGTTCCAGTTCTTCCTGAAAGTGGCGCTGGGGGTGGGCGCCGGGCTGTTCGGCTGGCTGCTCGATTCCGTCGGTTATGTCGCCAACGCCCCGCAGACGCCCGAAACGCTGGCGGGCATCAAGGCGATCATGATCTGGCTGCCCGGCGCGGGCATGATCGTGGCCGGGCTCGCGATGCTTTTCTACCCGATCCGCCGCGGCGACCATGAGGCGATCGTCGAAAAGCTCGCCGCGCGTCGTCAGGCCGCATCATCAGATTCAGTCGATGATTAGCATTTGATCAAAAATTGATCGAAAATTGGCTTTTCGAATCTGATTACATATTATAGAAAGGCGTAAAGGAGAGGGCGATGGATGCCGAAACGCGCCTTGCAGCTTGGAATGACCAGGGATTCTTCGTGTTGCGCGGGCTGATCCCGCAAACCGATGTAAAGGCGGTCGAGGACGAAGTGATCGCGCGGATCCGCGCCAACCCGCCCGAGGATCATCCTGGCGAGACGATCTACGCGGCCGGCCCCAATTACGCGATCTTCCCAGAGAAGGCGCCGAGCCCGAGCGCGGTCAATCCCGAGGACCGGATCGCCAAGGTATTCAACTGCCACGCCGAAGGGCTGTCGCGCGCGGTCGCGGAAAGCGATGCGATCGTCGATGTCGTCGAAGGGCTGCTCGGCCCCGACATCGATTGTTTCCAGAGCCAGTTCATCTTCAAGAATCCCGGCGTGATCGGCCAGCCCTGGCACCAGGACAGCTATTATTTCCGCTTCGACCGCCAGCCCCAGATCGGCGTATGGCTGGCGCTGAGCCGCGCCACGCTGGACAATGGCTGCCTGTGGGTGCTGCCCGGATCGCACACCGGGCCGATCCATGACCATGTGCCCGATCGCCGCCCCGCCGCGAACCGCGCCTATACCGAGATCGTCGACCAGGACGACAGCGCGCGCCAGCCCGCGCTGATGGAGCCGGGCGACGTGCTCTTCTTCCACAGCTATCTGATGCACATGTCGACCGACAATGTCGCCGACGAGCGCCGCGCCGCCATGGTCTATCATTATGGCCGCGCCGGCACCCGCCCCGTGAGCGCCGAGGCCGCCGCCAGCCTGGCCCCCGTCAACCGCTGGATCCCCGTCCGCCGCAAATCCGCCGAGGCCGCATGACTTTCCCCGCCCACCGCATCCATCCCCGCAACCGCGATTTCTCGTGGGAGGAGGCGTCCGATGCCGGGCTGCGCCGCCTGAGCCCGGCCGAAAAGGACCAGTTCGACGCCCAGGGCTTTTTCGTGCTGCGCAACGTCTTCACCGCCGCCGAGCTCGACGCGGTGGAAACCGCGATCGACCCGCTGGAACAGGCGCATGAGCAGCAATTGCGCGCCAATGAAGGCCGTAACGCGATCTCGTCGGCGGATGCGATCACCTTCACCGGCCATATCGTCGCCAAATCGGACGTTCTGCGCGATTTCGCGGCGCATCCGGCGATCGCCGATATCTGCCACGATCTGATCGGCGACGATGTCCGGTTGTACTGGGACCAGTCGGTCTACAAGAAATCGGGCCGGCCGCAGGAATTCCCCTGGCATCAGGACAATGGCTATACCTTTGTCGAACCCCAGCAATATCTGACCTTCTGGATCCCGCTGGTCGATGTCGATGTCGAGAATGGCTGCCCCTGGATCGCCCCGGGCATGCACCGGCTCGGCACGCTCGAACATTGGGTGACGCCGATCGGGCTCAAATGCCTGGAGGATGCGCCCGATGCGGTGCCCGCCCCTGCGAACCGCGGCGACGTGATCGTCTTTTCCTCGCTCGCCCCGCATCGCACCGGCCCGAACCTGCGCGCCGGCACCGTGCGCAAGGCCTATATCCTGCAATATGCGCCCGACGGCGCGGAGGCGGTGATGCCCGATGGCAGCCGCGTGCCCCAGACCGAGCCCAGCCGGCAATTCGCGATCCTGAAAGACGGAGAACGGGCATGACCGCAGCCGATCTGGCGCGCTATGCCGAGGCATTCCAGCGCGACGGCTTCGTCCATGTTCCCGGCGTGCTCTCGCCCGAGGAGCTCGCCCGCCACGGCGCGGCGGTCGATGCGGCGGTGGCGGCGCGCAAGGCCGGCGATACCCGCTCGCTCGACGAAAAAAGCCCTTACGAACAATCCTTCCTGCAATGCCAATATGTCTGGGAGGATTTTCCCGATATCCGCCCGCTCACCTTCCATCCGAAGATCGGCGCGCTGACCGCGGCCCTGCTCGGCGCGAAGCGCGTGCGGCTATGGCACGATCAGGCGCTCTACAAGGAAGCCGGCGGACGCGAGACCGAAGCGCATCAGGACCAGCCCTATTGGCCGATCGCGGAGACCGACACCGCGACCGTCTGGATCCCGTTCGACGGCGCGGACGACCGGACCGGCTGCATGGGTTACGTGCCCGGATCGCATCGCGGCGAGGCCGAGTTCATCGACATTTTCGGCACGCCGGGCGATGGCAAGCGGCTGGAGGAGAAATTCGCGGACACCCCGCCTATCTTCATCCCCTGCGCGCCCGGCGACGTCATCTTCCATCACGGCTATACGGTGCACATGGCGAAGGCCAACCGGTCCGACCGCACCCGCCGCGTCTATACCGCCATCTATTTCGCCGACGGATCGCATCGCGGCGGCGAACGCGCGCATCCCTCGGTCGATCGTGACGGCATCGCCAAGGGCGCGGTGATCGACGGCGGCGCCACCCCGATCACCTGGCCATTACCCAACGGAAGACTGCCCGAGCCGGAGCCATGGCCGGAGGCGGGGCTCGAATGGCGCGAGCGCGCCGAGCGGCTCGGCATCATCCCCAAACGCGCATGACCATCGCGCGCATTCGCCAGCATGGCGGCCTGTTCCTCGACGCGGCCGGCGGCCAGATGATGATGCGCGGCGTCAATCTGGGCGGCGACTGCAAAGTGCCCTGGCCTGATGGCGGCACACAGTTTCCGAGCGATTTCTCGGATCATCGGTCGGTCTCGTTCGTCGGCCGGCCCTTTCCGCTCGACGAGGCGGACGAGCATCTCGGCCGCATCGCCGATTGGGGCTTCAACACGCTGCGGCTGCTCACCACCTGGGAAGCGGTCGAACATGCCGGCCCGGGCCTCTACGACGCCGACTATCTCGACTATTTCGCCGAGGTCGCGCGGCTGGCCGGCACGCATGGCCTCCATGTCTTCGTCGATTTCCATCAGGACGTATGGAGCCGCATGTCGGGCGGCGACGGCGCGCCGGGCTGGACCTTCGACGCGGTCGGGCTCGATTTCACGCGCTTCGACGCGGCCGGGGCCGCGCATGTCATGCAAGCGCGCTACGACTATGGCAGCGACGAAGCGCTGCAGGCCGCCTATCCGCAGATGAGTTGGGGATCGAATTACCGCCTGCCCGCCAACGGCATCATGTGGACATTGTTCTGGGGCGGCCGGCTGTTCACGCCCGATTTCATGGTCGAGGGCGAGAACGTCCAGGACTTCCTGCAGAATCGCTATCTGGGCGCGATGGACCAGGTCGCACGCCGATTGCGCGACATGCCCAATGTCATCGGTTTCGACACGCTCAACGAACCGGGCCTGGGCTGGATGGGCGAGGCGCTGAGCTATCGCCACGTTGCCGCCAGCGAAGCCCGTCCCGACCGCCCCCGCGTCGGTCCGGCGCTGGCGCCGCTCGACGCGCTGGCGATGGCGCAGGGATTGGCGGTGACCGTGCCCGTGCTGACGCGTAATGCCGATGGTGCGGCGGTGCCCACCGGCACGCGCATTTTCAATCCGGACGGCGTGACGATCTGGCGCGACGATGCTTCATGCCCGTTCGAACGCGCCGGCGCCTATCGCATCGAACGGGGCGCCGCCGTGCCGCTCGACGAGGATCATTTCCGCATCGCGAACGGACGGACGCTGACGATGCCGCGCGACGGTTTCGCGCCCTTCTTCCACAAGGTCGCCACCACGATCCGTCGCCACCAGCCCGACTGGTCGATCTTCGCGGAGATGGATCCGTTCGCGCATATCTCCGGCCGCAATTTTCCCGCCGACCTGCCCGAACGCACGGTGAATGCCAGCCATTGGTACGATATCGGCACGCTCTATCTGAAACGCTTCGATCCGGAGAACCATCACGATGTGATGACGGGCATTGCCGAGCGTGGGCTGGACGCCATCGGCGCACGCTATCGCGCCCAGCTCGCCGATCTCGCCAGCGAAGCCGATGCCTTTCCCGGCGGTGCGCCCACGCTTATCGGCGAGTTCGGCATTCCCTACGACCTGTCGGAGGGGGAGGCTTATGCCCGCTGGGCCAGGGGCGAGCGCGACGGGATATGGGGTCAGCATGAAGCGGCGCTGTCGCTGATGTACGACGCCATGGACGCGCTGGGGTTGCATTGCACCCAGTGGAACTACACCGCATCCAACCGCAACGACCTGCGCATCGGCGATGGCTGGAATCAGGAGGATCTCTCGATCTTCTCGCGCGACCAGCAGGACGATTCCGCCGGTCCACTATCGGGCGGGCGGGCAGTGGCCGGCTTCAGCCGCCCCTATGCGCGGCGCATCCAGGGGCGGCTGGGCACGATGCGCTTCGATCGCGCGACCCGATCGTTCCGCATCGATTTCACCGCCGACACCGCGATCGGCGGCGCGACCGAGATCCATGTGCCGCACATTCATTACCCGCAGGGCTTCATTGTCCGGTTCGAAGGGGTGCCGGGCGAGTTGGAACAGTCGCCGGAACGACAGAGCGTCACGGTTCGTGCATTGGCCTCCGGCCCGGCCTGGCTGGCGATCGAGCCGGGAACACCCGCATCGTCACCCTGAAACGAGTTCAGGGTGACGATGTGGCCCGTCCTTCGTCAGTTCGCATCCACCGCCGCTGCACGCCGGCGCGGCCGCCGCGTCGCTTCCTGGCGGCGCAGCGTCTCGATGATCGAATTGCGGATCGGCTGGCCGATCGCGAAATAGCGGTCGATCAGCGCCAGCGTCCGATCCTTGTCGCGAGAAACCAGTGCGTCGACGATCTCGCGATGTTCGGCATGGTGATCACGCCCGCGGTCGCTGGCGAGATCGCCGAAGAGGTTCACATAGCGCTCCAGCCGGAAGCCGATATCGCCGAGCAGCTTGAGCATCAGCGGTGAATCGCAGCCGGAAAGAAGTTGCCCGTGGAATTCCCAATAGGCGCGCTGCCATTTCTCGCGCGCCTCGTCGTCGCCGCCCGGCAGCACCACCTGCGCCTTGGACGATCGGTGGAGCTGGACGACCACCCGCTCCTCCCACGCCTCATCGCCCACATCCATCGCGACGCTGATCGCCAGCTTGTAAAGCCGCTGATAGGTAGCGAGCACATCGTCATAATCCGCCAGCGAGACCGGGGCCACGCGATAGCCCTTCAGATGCTCGTGTGCGACCAGGCCGCTTTCGGACATCAGGATGATCGCTTCGCGCACCGGGCTGTGGCCGACGCCGTAGAATTTCACGAGCTGCTCGACCTTCAGGCGCTCCAGCGGCTCGAAGACCCCACGCACGATATCGCGCCGCAACCAATAGGCCGCGGCCTTGGACGTGCTGAGTGACGGATCGACGGGCGATGCGACGCTGGCGTCTTGGAATGTCGATATGGATGGCGTGCTGGTCGTCACTACGTCCTGTTCACCTCGTTTCCTGCCAGATCTCTCTAGGACATCCGGCGCATGTTCGAAAGATCGCTGCCGTCTGCCGCGGCGCAGGTTCAGTGCGCCGGAAAATTGCCGACACGTCGAAGCGCGATATTTTCCGATGTATGTTCCGCGATCTCGTGCGTCTAGGACAAAGGGATGCCGGCGCCGTGTCGGCAGGGTTCGCTGGATGACGGATGGCGGAACGCGCGGAACAGGACATGGTCACGCTCGGGCGGCGATTCCGCCCGGCGCTGATCGCGTTCTTCGTGCGCCGCATCGGCAACCCAGCAGAGGCTGAGGATCTGACCCAGGATGTGCTGCTGCGCCTGATCGAATTGCCGGCGCACGAGATGGAGCGGCCGGACGCCTATATCTTCCGGATCGCATCCAACCTGCTGCGCGATCGCTATCGCCGGCAACAGGTCCGCGACGCGCATCGCATCGATGCCGAGCATCAGGCGCCGCACGCCGACTATGTCGATCCGCTGCGCCTGCTGGAGGGGCGCGAGCGGCTGGGCCATGTCGCGCGCGCCGTCGCCGAACTGTCGCATCGATCGCGCGAGATCCTCCTGCTTTTCCGCCTGGAACGAATGCGCAAACGCGAGATCGCCGACAGCTATGGCATCAGCGTCAGCGCGGTCGACAAGCATCTGATCCGCGCCGTGGCGCATCTCACCAAAAGGCTGGAGGAGGACGAATGAGCGCGCGCGCCGGCCATATATCGGACGCGACGCGCGAGGCCGCGGCCTGGTGGTGCCTGCGCATCGCCGAAGGGCCGCTTGCGCCCGAACAGCAGACGGCCTTCGATCGCTGGCTGCAAGCCGATCCGGCGCACCCCGCGCTGTTCGAACGGACCGTCATCGCCTGGGATGCGATCGAGGATCGCGGATCCTCACCAGAGATGATCGTGATGCGCGGCGATGCGCTGGAAAGCGTGACGCGCGCGAACCGACGGCGCTGGGCCGGTGTCGGCGGGTGGCGGCGCTATGCCGCGCTCGCGGCGTGCCTGATCCTGTTCGTCGGTGCCGGCATCTGGTGGCATCTCTCCCCAGCGACCTACCAGACCGGTGTCGGTGAGCGCCGCGTGGTCGCGCTGGCCGACGGATCGACGCTGTCGCTCGATGCTTCGACACGGGTCGATGTGCGCTATCTCGGCGATCGACGGGAATTATGGCTTCGGTCCGGCCGCGCGAAATTCGTCGTCGCCAAGGATCCGTTGCGCCCCTTCTCGGTCCAGGCCGGCGACCGGATGGTGATCGCCACGGGCACGCAGTTCAGCGTCGAGCAATTGTCGGGCCAGGTCCGCGTCGTCCTCTATGAAGGGCGCGTCGCGGTGATGGATATCAGCGGCCGCGCGGACGAACCCAGACCGCTCCGCATCGGCCGGCGTCAGGACACCGCAGAACAATTGCTGACGCCCGGGCGGGAAATGGTGATCGCCGCCACCCGGCCGCTCGCACGGCTGGATACGATCGATGCGGGCCGCTCGCTCGCCTGGGAAGGCGGACTGATGGAGTTCGACAACGAACCGCTCGGCATCGCCGTGGAACGCGTCAATCGCTATGGCACGGCCAAGCTGCGTGTCGGCAGCGCGGCAGACGCACGCATCCCGATCAGCGGACAGTTCCAGGGCGGCGATATCGACGCCTTCGTCGAGGGCGTCACCGCGGTGTTCCCGGTCAAGGCGGTGCGATCGGCGGAGGGCGACATCCTGCTGGTGTCGGCGGGCCGCTGAGCCCGAATGCGAAAAATGCGCGTCGGGCAGATGAATCTTTCGTGACCACCCGCGTCTTCCTTTCGAGGCGGCCGACAAGCGGCCCGGAAATGGGGGATGATATGGCGATCGATCACAACAGGCGGCTTCGGCGATCGGCCGCACGCACGGCCACGATGAGCGCCGCAGCCGCGCTGTTCGCGCTGCCAATGCCGGCGATGGCGCAGGCCGCGACCTACCGGTTCGAGATCCCGGCCCAGAATCTGGCCGACGCCCTTGCCCGTTTCGGCCGCGCCACCAAGCGTCAGATCGTCTTCGACGGCCGCGAAGCCCGACATGCGCGCAGCAGCGCGTTGAACGGATCGCACTCGGCCGAGGGTGGCCTGCGCCAATTGCTGCAGGGCAGCGGCTTCACCATGCGGATCGGGCGCGCGGGCGTGCTGATCGTGGAAGCGCCGCGAGGGATGCGGCCCGCCGCGGTCGAGACGGGCCCATCGGAATCTGCTGCACGCGCAGCCACCGGACGGACGCCAGCCGACGACGAGAGCGCCGAGATTATCGTGACCGCGCAAAAGCGCGAGGAGCGCCTGATCGACACGCCGCAATCGGTGTCCGTGCTGTCGGGCGACAGCCTGGCAAAAAACGGCAAGACCCAGTTTCGCGACTTTGCCGACACGATCCCCGGTCTCAGCTTTCAAAGCAGCGGTGCCGGCCAAAATCAGGTTTCATTGCGAGGCGTCAACACCAACAGCGATGGCGGCTCCACTGTCGGTGTCTATGTCGACGACGTCCCCTATGGTTCGAGCAGCGCCTATTCCAAGGCCTTTGCGCTCGCCCTGGACGTCGGCCTGTTCGACATCGATCAGGTCGAGATTCTGCGTGGGCCGCAAGGCACGCTCTATGGCGCCAGCACGATGGGCGGGCTGATAAAATACACGACCAAAAAACCCGACACGCATGCCGCAGCCATCGATGTCCAGGCCGGCCTGTCGGCGACGCGACATGGCGACATCAACTATAATGGCGCGGCCGCGATCAATCTGCCGATCGTCACGGACAAGCTCGCCGTTCGTGCCAGCGGATTCTATTCGCGCGACGGCGGCTATATCGACAATCTCCCGCTCGGCGACGAGAACGTCAACAGATCGCGGGTTTATGGCGCGAGGCTGGACGTTCTGGCGACGCCGAGCGATGCGCTCAGCATCCGGCTCACGGGTTTTTTCCAGAATATCTCGCGCGCCGGGATCGGGAACGCCGACTATGATTTCGACCGCAGGCCGGTGACAGGGTCGCTCGACCAGCGACGCTTGGTTCCCGAGCCTTTCGAACAGCGTTTCAGGCTGGTGAGCGGCACGATCGACTATGATCTGGGTCCGGCAAAACTCACCTCGATTTCCAGTTTTCAGGCGGCCCGGACGCATTATGTGCTCGACGGCTCCGGGCGCTTCGCCGGATTGTTGCAATCCTTCGGTTTTCCGATCGGCGCGGTCGGCGTGCCGGTGGACGTGACCACCGACAAATTCACCCAGGAAGTGCGCCTCGCCTCCACCGGATCGAACGATCTGGATTGGCTGGTGGGGGGATTCTATACCCATGAAAAATCGGCCAGCCGGCAGAGATTTTCTCCCTTCGACCTGACCGGCCAGCCTTTTCCGAACATCTTCCTCGATGGGCTGGTGCCGACCGTCTATGAGGAAATCGCTGCGTTCGGCGACCTGACCTATCATTTTACGCCCAAATTCGATGTGTCGGGCGGCATTCGCTATGCCCGCAACAATCAGCGGGCCGAGCAGATCGGTTCGGGCTTCTTCGTCGGCTCGCAGCCGAAACGATCTTCGCATGAGGGCGTTTTCACTTACCTCGCCAATGCCCGCTATCATTTCAGCGATCGGGCAACCGGCTATGTGCGTTACGCGACGGGCTATCGCCCCGGCGGACCAAATCTCATCGCCAACGATCCCACGACCGGTCAGCCCTTCGGCGATCCGACATTCGGGGCGGATCGTCTGAAAAGCTATGAGATCGGCCTCAAGGCGACCACAAGCGACGGAAAATTCGCGATCGACATCGCCGGCTATCACATCCGGTGGAACGGCATGCAGATCAATGCCGCCCGCAACGGGATCGGCGTCATTACCAATGCGGAGAGCGATGCCGACATATACGGCTCGGAACTGACGCTGATCGCGCGTCCGGCGCGAGGCGTGAGCTTCACGGGCGCCTTTGCATATCAGAATGCGAAACTCGCCGAAGACGATGTGGATCTCGGCGGGTCAAAGGGCGACCCATTGCCCAATGTGCCGAAATTCACCGCCAGCGTCGCCGCCGACTATGTCATGCGGGACAGCATGTTGCAGCCATCGGTCGGCGCCACCGTGCGCTTCACATCGAATCGCGTCGCCAGCTTCGACGCCAGCACCAGCCTCACCCAATATCGGCTGCCCGACTATGTCGCGGTCGATCTGCGTGCGGGCTTCAGGCTCGATGCGATCGACGTCCAGCTCTATCTCCGCAACCTGTTCGACGTTCGCGGACAGATGCTCGCGCCCACCTTCTCCTCGCCCTTCGCCGGTCCGAACTATATCGCGATCATCCAGCCGCGCACGATCGGCCTCAGCGCAACCGCACGTTTCTGAAACAAGACCGCGCCGCGGCCGGGACCGGCATCGGAGCGGAGCCCATTTGCACCTATGGGCTCCGCTCCGCAGTTCATCCCCGCTTGCTGGGATCGATCAGATATTTCTCGCCCGTCGCCTTGCCCTGATAGGCCTGGACGACATCGGGCTGCAGCGCTTCGGCGAGGCCGATGGTGCGCGTATAGTGGCTGGCGAATGTGGTCTTGAGTTCGTCGAGCACGCGCTGGCGCATGCGCCCCACCACTTCCGGCCCGGCCTTTGCCATGAACGGCGTCAGCAGCCAGCCGCCCACATCCCATGACAGGCCGAAATTCCGGTCGAGGATCGTCGGGCCGGTATCGAGCATGCCATAGATATAGACCTGTTTGGGGCTGCTCGATCCGTAACGGCTATAGGCCGCGCCGCGGCTCGCCACGAGTTCCATCGCGTGCAGGATCTGGCTGGTCAGCTTGCCGCCGCCGATCGCGTCGAAGCCGAGCGTGGCGCCCGTCGCCGCCAATGCCTCAACCAGCTTCTCCTCGAAATCGGGTGCGCTGCTGTCGACGATCCATTCGGCGCCGATCTCGCGCAGGATCGCGGCCTGCTCGTCGCGGCGCACGATGTTCACCAGCGGAATGCCGTCGGCCAGGCAGATGCGGTTGAGCATCTGGCCGAGATTGGATGCGGCGGCGGTATGGACGAGCCCGCTATGCCCCTCGGCCTTCATCGTTTCGGTGAAGGCGAGCGCGGTCAGCGGATTGACGAACAAGGATGCGCCATCGGCGGCGCTCGCCCCCTTGGGCAGAACGACGCAGTCGCGCGCGCGCAGCTTGCGATATTGGGTGTACATCGCGCCGCCAAGCATACCGACGGTCTTGCCCAGCATATCCGCGACGTCCGCGCCGGCCCGCACGACGACGCCCGCGCCCTCATTGCCGACGGGCATCGATTCGCCCATCCGCGCCCGGACGACGCCCAGGCGCCGCTCCGGAATGGTCAGCGTCAGCACCGGCCGCTCGGCGGTACCGCCCGCGCGCATCGTCGCGACATCGGCGGGCCCGAGCAGCAGGCCGAGATCGGAAGGATTGATCGGCGCGGCCTGGACCTCGACGATCACTTCGTCGGCCTGCGGCTCTGCAAGTGCAACGCTTTCCAGGCTCAACCGAAGATCGCCTTCCTCGGTCACCAGCGAACGGATTTCCAATCCCTCGAACGCGTCCGTCATATCCGTCTCCATCAATCAGTCTCGAATTGCTACCCGTCTCCATACGTCATTACCATGTCCGCGCAAACTCGCGCGGATCATTGGCAGGCGGCTGGAACGCTGGCATGAGCGAACCATGTCCGCCGGCATATCGATCACCCCCGCTCGCACGCCCGAAGATCTCACCGCCGTCGCCGCGCTGTTCCGCGCCTATGAAGCGTCGCTCGACGTCGATCTGACCTATCAGGATTTCGCCGATGAGCTCGCGTCGCTGCCCGGCAAATATGCATCGCCGCGCGGCACTTTGCTGCTTGCGCGCAATGCCGATGGCGCGGCGCTGGGCTGCGTTGCCCTGCGCCCGATGGACGAGACGGGGCGATGCGAGATGAAGCGGCTCTATGTGTCTCCGGCCGGGCGCGGCCTGGGTCTCGGGCGCCGTCTCGTCGACGCGCTGATCGAAGCCGCGCGCGATATGGGCTATCGCGAAATGTGGCTGGATACGCTGCCCGACATGGCGGCCGCACAGCGCCTTTACCGTGCGATGGGATTCGAGCCGGTCGATCCCTATTATGAAACGCCGGTTGCCGGGACGGTCTTTCTGAAGCGCGTGCTTGCTTTCCCCGCGTTTTGAGTTGCAGTCTCGCGCCGCGATTGTGGGAGGGCAGACAGTGCATTTTTCGGATCCGGCCGTTGCGGCGGTCTTTGTCGAGTATGAACGGCGTGCGGCCGAGGATCAGGCACGGATGGCGACGCTCGGCAGTGCCGTGGCCGCGCATATCGACGAATTCCTGCTGCCGATCGGGCCCGATACCGGCCGTTTCCTGCACAGCCTGATCCTGGCGAAGCGCCCGGCACGGATACTCGAGCTCGGCACCAGCTACGGCTATTCCACGCTCATCCTCGCCGATGCGGCCCGCCAGGTCGGCAGCACGTTGATCACGATGGATCTGGCCGATTACAAACAGGCGCATGCCCGCGCGATGATCGAACGCGCCGGACTGTCCGACGTCGTCGAGTTCCGGCTGGGCGATGCGGTGGCGATGATCGGCGACGATCCAGGCCCCTTCGATCTCGTGCTGCTCGATATCTGGAAGGATCTCTACATACCCTGTCTGGAGGCGTTCCTGCCCAAGCTGTCGGAGGAAGCGATCGTGGTGGCCGACAATATGGTCGAGCCCGTCGCCGCCCGCGTCGAGGTCCGGAAATATCGCGACGCCGTCCGCGCACTGCCGGAACTGGAATCCGCGCTGCTGCCGATCGGCAGCGGGATCGAGCTTTCGGTCCGCTGGACCGCCGGCAACGACAAGCTCTGATCCGGACATGATCGCACGTCTCCGTCGCCTGTCGACACGGATTCCGGGCCCCGGCTGGATGATGCTCGCGCTGGCCCTCGGCTTTGCGGCGGGATCGACGACCGCGGGCGACCGACCCGACGGCATCGCCGTCGCGCGTCTGATCGGCGGGGTGTGGCTCGACGCGCTACGCATGACGATCGTACCGCTCGTCTTTGCGCTGGTGGTAACCGGCGTCGCCGATCTGGCGACCGCCGAGGATCATGCCGACCGGCGGATCGGACGACGCCTGCCGCTGGTGCTCGTCGCATTGCTGTTCATGGCCGGGATCGTCGCCGCGCTGATCGTCCCGCCCCTGCTCCACATGTTCCCGCTGTCGCCCGATGTGGTCGCCGCGCTGCGCGCCAATATCCCGGCAGCGGCGGCACCGGCGATCCCCTCGACCGCGGAAGCGATCGCCGCGCTGATGCCCGTCAATGTCGTCGCATCCGCGGCGCAAGGCGCCATCGTGCCGGTGGTGGTCTTCGCGCTGGTCCTCGGCATCGCGCTCGGCCGCGTCGAACGCACGCGGGCAGAAGCCACGCTGGCACCGTTCCGCGGGCTTGCCGACGCGATGATCGTCATCGTCGGCTGGGTGCTGCGCGCCGCGCCGATCGGGATCTTCGCGCTGGCACTGGTGATCGGCGCAACTGCCGGGGTCGGCGCGGCACTCGCGCTCGGCCATTATATCATCATCCAGATCGTCGTCGCGCTGGTGCTGACCGCGATCTGCTATCTGCTGGCACTCGGCCCCGGGCGCGTGCCGCTGTGGCGCTTCGCGCGCGCCATGGCACCGGCCCAGGCCGTCGCGGCGGGCACGCAATCGTCGATCGCCACGCTGCCGGCGATGCTGGCGAGCGCCGGACGCATCGGCATTGCGGAGCGCGACGCGGCGGTGATCCTGCCGCTGTCGGTCGCCGTGTTCAAGATCACGGCGCCGTCGGCATCACTGCTGTTCGGGCTGGCACTGGCATGGATGGCGGGGATCGAGGTCGCACCGCTGCAGATCGCGATCGCGATTCCGATCGCCGTGCTCTCGACACTGACCATCCTCGGCATGCCGGGCGTGGTCAGCTTCTTCGCGGCGGCGACGCCCACCGCGATGGCGCTGGGCGCACCGATCGAGCTTCTGCCGATCCTGCTGGCGGTGGACACCATCCCCGACATGTTCCGCACCGTCGCCAATGTGACGGCCGACGTGACCGCCGCGGCGATCGTCGCGCCGCCGGGCAGCGACACGGCGGCGCCGGAAATAGCGGAACCCTGAAAGTGAGCGCATCGCGCTGATCCGTCCCCGGATCGGCGATGCCGACACGGCCGATGCCGGCCATGTGACAGCGATCACAATCGCACTCTCCGGAAGCTGCCACACCTCCGTTCGTGCTCATCGAGCGCGATCGTCAACGGACGTCCAGGAGGTCATCATGAACAAGCTTATGCTCTATTCCGCCGCGCTCTTCGCCATCGGCGCGTCGACCGCCGTCCAGGCCGCCACGGTCGTGACCGGCGGTCGCTGTACCCAGAAGCAACTGTCGAACAAATTCACCAGTTGCGAGACCAGCACCTTCACCAACAAGGCCGGCCAGACCGGATATAAATGCACCTGCACCGACAGGCGGGTCGGGATCGCGCCCGATCGCGGTATCGAGGTTCGCCCGCTGGATGGACAGCCGCACTGACACCGGCCAGCCTGACGCGATCACAAAAGATTGTGCGAATGCTGCGATAACGTCTAGAGCAGTGATCCGACGAAAGCGGATCACTGCTCTGGATGTTTTGTTCTACCGCGATTTTCAAGTCGTTCGATGAGTCTATCGAACGCCTAATCATTCTAGGCGCAGCGTTCGCATAACAACCCGTTGCGGACTTTGGTAAAGTTCAGCACTCTGCCCTTCGGAGGTGTATCACGATGTCCGACCAGACATCTCTCCAGGCAGAATATGATCGGCTGTCGCTCTCGTTAAGGGCTATGGGTGCCGGGCTTTGGGATTATGACCTCGAGACCGACGAGCTGTTCTGCAGTGCACGCTGGTATGAAATATTGGGGCTCGATTCCCGGAAGACGCCGATCACTTCGATCGCGGACTTCAGACGCCATATCCATCCCGACGATGTGGATGCCGCGACCGCGATCGATTACGAAAAAGTATCGGGCCTGATCGCGAACGACGAGCGTTACCATGCCGAATTCCGGATCATCAGGCCGGATGGAGAAATACGCTGGCTCCGATCGGTCGCCTGCCTGACCCGGGACCAGGCAACCAATGGCGCACGCGCGGTCGGCTGCATCACCGATATCACCGAATCCCGCGCCGACAGGGACGGCATCGCATTGCCGACGACGCAAGCATCGCAGGCGCCGGCAGCGGACGGGGCCGAGCGCCCGGAACCATCGGACTCGGACGCGCAGATACTCAGCGAGCGGGAACGCGAATGCCTGCTATGGGTCAGCGTCGGCAAGACCGCGTGGGAAACGGCGGTGATCCTCGGGCTCAGCCGGCGCACGATCGAGTTCCATCTGAAGAACGCGGTGCGGAAACTCGGCGCCTCCAACAAGGTTCACGCGACCACCACCGCAATTCGCAATGGGCTGCTCTGAACGCCGGCAAAACCTTGTCGAAGGCGCCATCGCCCTAAAGCACGCGGGGCGATCGGATTGTCAATAACAGCGCGGATTCGCGCCGAGGCCTCGTAAAAATCCCAGTACCACCGCGCGCTCACGCCAACACAATAAGGGCGATAACGCTGAAAGCTTGGCATTTGATCGTCACCCCTTCGATCTCCACATTGACGATGATCCAATCCTCGCTTCGCACGGCGCTTCAAGGCGCAACCAACTATGGCGACGCCCTGATCTGGAACCAGATTGCCAAGGCACTCGGCAGCGTGCGGATCGAGATCGGCAGATCTCAGGCGGGTGCCGCTCTCGACAATCGAACGGAATCGCTGGAGGCCCACCCCACGGAAATTTCCGCGTGCACGCCCTCGATATCGGAACTCGAAGACCTGATTGTCGCGGCTCTGGTTCTGGCCGAAGCGCTCGAGCAGGACAGTGCCGCGCTGAGGCTCGACGAGGCGCTGATCAGCGTTACCGGCAAGGGAATTTCCCCCGAAGGTTGGCCGTCGGCATAGCGCGCTTTCCCCGGTCGAAAAATCTCATACGCCCGTCGCAGGGATACTGGCGGCCTCGCCGCCGATATCACAGGCACGATGGCCGAAAAGGAGATCGCGATGAAATCCCTGCTCGCATTGTTGCTCACTCTTCTCGCCTTGCCCGCCGCCGCGCAGGACGCGCCGGCCGGGCCGCCTTCCGGCGTCATCGAGCGCGCCGTCATGCTCGGCGAAGGCATATGGGCCGTGCCGGCGGTGATCACCCTGCCCACCGACAAACGAAAAGTGCCCGCGGTCGCGCTCCTCCATGGGTTCGGCCCCGGGACGCTCGATGCCGATGTCGGCCCCAACAAGATATTCCGCGAAACCGCCTGGGCGCTTGCGCAGCGCGGCGTTGCCAGCGTGCGGCACGCCAAGCGCACCACGGCGCACCGCGACCTCTTCCGCCAGCGTGGCAGCCACGCCACGGTTGCCGAGGAATGGATCGACGACGCCCGTGCGGCTGTCGCCGCGCTCCGGGATCAGCCGGAAATCGATACGGCCCGCATCTATGTCGCCGGGCACAGCGCCAGCGGCGCGATGGTGGCACGGATCGCGCGCGACGGCGGCTTGGCGGGCGCGATCCTGGTCAGTGGCGGCGCCACGCGCTTCCAGACGACGGGCGCGATGATCGTCGATCAGGCGCGCTATGTCGAAAGCCTCAACCCCGGTGACCCCGCCGCCGCGGAAGGCGCGCGCAAGACCGCGGCCGAGGCGCGCCGTATCGACGACCCGGCGGAGAAGAACGATGCGGAAGTGCTCCGCCATCCGCTCTGGTACTGGCGCTCGCTTGCTGCCTTCGATCCGGTCGCGGATATCGGCGCCCTCACCGCGAATGGCGGGCGGGTGCTGATCGTGCAGGGCGGGCGCGACTATCTGGTCGGCCCGCTCCAATGGGAGGGGTGGGCGAAGACGTTTGGCGATAATCCCGCCGTCACACGTCGCCTGCTGCCCGATCTCAACCATATGATGCAGGCGGGATCGGGCAAGATGCGCCCCGAGGAATATGGCGAACGCCGCCCGATTGCAGCCGCGTTCACCGATCTGCTCGCCAACTGGGTCAAGGGGAAATAAATCAAGGCGATCCCTGCTCCAGCCCGGCAACGACCGCGTCGATCGATGAGATCGTGCCGAAGATCCCGTCCTCGACGGTCACCATATGGATGGCCGCGTCGTGCGCATAGGCGTCGCCGCTCGCACAGCCATCCTCGACGGTGAGGCACTGATATTTCCGGTCGACCGCCTCGCGCAGCGTCGTGTGGACGCAGACATCGGTGGTGATCCCGCTGAACAGCAGATGCGTGATCCCCTGGGCACGCAGTACCAGTTCCAGGTCGGTCTGGTAGAATGCGCCATTGGCGGTCTTGTCGACGATGATGTCGCCCGGTCCCGGCCGGAGTTCTGGAACGATATCGAACCCCGGACTGCCGCGCAGCAACGCGGCATTGTCCCCGCTTTCGAGTGCGATGCCTGCCCGGTTCGCACGCCAGAGGTCGTAGGGCGAGGCATCGGCCAGGTCCGCCCGATTGCCCTGCCGGGTCCAGACGATGCGGCACCCGGCGTTCCGGGCCGCGGCGACAAGCCGGCGCACGCCGGGGATGATCGCGCGCAGCGGGGCGGGATCATAGCCCTTGCGCGCGAAATAACCGTCTTCGGCAAGGTAATTATTCTGCATGTCGATGACGAGCAGCGCGGTCTTTGCCGGATCCAGCCGCCCGTCATAGGGAAAGTCGAAGGGTCTCGCCGCGATCATCATCCTCACCCGCTCCATCGTTATTTCACGCCGATCCGGGCTTCGACGGTCCGTGGAACGCCGGAGAACCCGGTATCGGCAAAGCCGGTCGCTGGGCCGCTGGGGCCGTCCGACCGGCCGGACTCTACTGGGGCGGGAATGTGGCTGGCTATATCCTGAATATGACGGGTCATTGGGCGCGCGTTGCGGAGTGAGGACGTTGCGGCTCGCCCCTCTCCCACCTACAGCGGGCACCAATGACCTCTCCGATCCAAATCATCGACTATCGGCCTGACTGGCCGGCCGATTATCAGCGACTTGCCGCGATCCTCCGCGGGATCGCGCCGCCGCGGTCGCGCCTGCATCATATCGGATCCACCGCCGTCCCGGGCCTGTCGGCGAAGGACGTGATCGACATCCAGCTGACCGTCGACGATCTCGCCGATGTCGATATCGCGGCCTTTGGCGATGCCGGCTTCACGACGCGCCTGGGCCTGAAGGATCATTCTCCGCCCGGCATCGACTTGCCCGAGGAGGAGCTGTCGAAGCTGTTCTTCAAGGCATCGCAGCGCCCCGCCAATCTCCATGTCCGCCAAAGCGGGCGCTTCAACCAGCGCTATCCGCTGCTGTGCCGCGACTATCTGCGCGCGCACCCCGATGCCGCGAGAGCCTATGAAGCGGTCAAACGCAATCTGGCGCGGCATTTCCCCAACGACGCCGATGCCTATTACGACATCAAGGACCCCGTGTTCGACATCATCATGGCCGGCGCGAACCTATGGGCGGAAAACATGTCGTGGCGGGAACCTGCCAGCGACTGAACGCGCTTAGCGTCAACGACAACATGGCGCACATTCCGAAACAGTTCTTCCAGGAAGTGTTTAGATTACGGTTTTTCGCTCGAAATCCGCTAGCAAATCCCAGAGGCGCTGTTGATCGGCCCCGATGCCCGTGCCTTCCACGACGTTTCTCACGGCATAATATTCGACCTCTGAGCGGATGACGCCACGGCTGAGGATTTTCGCGATCCTTTTCATGAAACGGAGACGAATGGCCGAGAATGTTGAAAGCCCCTCCGCACTGAAGATCGCATCCAGTCTGGCGACATCTTCCTGTGGGAGGCGATCTGCATCTTCCATGAAATCGCCAATCATCATCGCCAATCCCTGACGAGCCCGCGACGCCGATTTCAGCGCCATCGCATCCAGACAGATGATCGGATGGACTTCGGGAGGCATGTCGACCAGGAATGGCATCATATGCTCGATATATTTGGCAGACCATGCCCTCAACGTCTCGTACTCACCTGCCTTTATTGTCATGAGCATCCGTTCCAGCTTCGAGACATCCTATTCCAGGGCAACCGCACTCGCCACCTTGATCGACAAGCGGTGAAGCAGGTCTCGCGATTCACCCGGCCACACCGAATCCCGCAATCTCGACGACAGTCGCGAGCGCATCGTCCGGCAAAATCTCCAGATCGAGCAATGCCCGATAGGGATCGCCCGCCAATCCCAGCACGACCGCGAAGGCAGGTTCGGTCTTCGCGCCCGAATGACGGGCCCGCATGATCGCGGACCTCAACCCCTCCCCGCCCATCGCAAGCAGGCGCCGTTCGACCAGGAAATGGCGCCAGCCGTCCTGTTCCGTCACCGCGACCGCCTGACCGAATATCTCGAACGGCCAGCCATGCATCTCGAAGCCGGCGACGATCGCGCGTCCCTCCCCCACCCATTGCCGGATCGAGAAGCTGTCGGCGTCGCGAAAATTGTCCCACAATGTCCCGGCGAACACCGCCGCGTCGGAACAATGGCACAGAATGTCGATATCGCTGCTCGGCAGGTCGAGCCCGAGCGGCGGCGTGCCCGCGACGTGCGGGTCGAACCCGGCCAGCACCTCCAGCACGCGCGACTTCCGGATCGCCTCGAGATAGTCTGGCCGCGCCATGATCGGTGCTTATCCGATCGCGGCCCGGTTTCGCCACCCTGACAGTCAACAGCTTCTGCCGTTCGGCAAAGCCCGGGCTTGCCGCCCGATCGACAAGCCCCCTACACAGGCACGCAGCAGAGGGCCGTGACGCCGCTCGCATCGGGAGGGAATGATGACGGATACCGGCCTGGATGCCGCGGAGCGGGCGATCGTGGCAAAGGTCGCGCGGCGGCTGATCCCCTTTCTCGCGCTCCTCTATTTCGTGTCGTTCCTCGATCGGGTGAATGTCGGCTTCGCGGCGCTGACGATGAACCAGGATATCGGCCTGGACGCGCGCGCCTATGGTTTCGGCGCGGGCATCTTCTTCCTCGGCTATTTCGTCTTCGAAGTGCCGTCGAACCTGATCATGAAGCGCGTCGGCGCGCGGCGCTGGATCGCGCGGATCATGATCAGCTGGGGGATCGTCTCGGCATCGATGGCGTTCGCGACCGGCCCGGTCAGCTTCTGGTGCCTGCGTTTCCTGCTCGGCCTCGCCGAAGCGGGCTTCTTCCCCGGCATGATCCTCTATCTCACTTACTGGTTTCCCAAGGAGACGCGCGGCCGCGTCATGGGTGGCTTCCTGATCGCGATCCCGTTGTCGAGCGCGCTCGGCGCGCCCTTGTCGACCGCATTGCTCGAAACCAGCCTGTTCGGGCTCAGGGGATGGCAGACGATGTTCATCGTCGAGGGGCTGCCCGCGGTGCTGCTCGGCGTCGCCGTGCTGTTCCTGATGCCCGACGGGCCGCGAGACGCGAAATTCCTTTCCCCCGAGGAGCGCGCCCGGCTGGCAGCGGTGCTCGAGCGCGAGGGCGCGCAGGCGACGCACGCCTCGCTGCGCGACGGGCTGATGAGCGGCGCGGTCTGGCGCTTTGCATTGATCTATCTCGGCCTCGTCATCGGGCTGTACGGCTTCGGTTTCTGGGCACCGCAAATGGTCAAGTCGCTCGGCGACCTTTCGACCTTCCAGGTCGGCCTGGTCAGCATGGGGCCGTTCGCGCTCGGCGCATTGGCGATGCACTATTGGGGGCGACGCTCGGATCGATCGGACAAGCGCAACCTCTTCCTCGCCATTCCCACCTTTGTCGGCGCGGCGGGCTTCGCGGTCAGCGCGATCTCGACCGATCCGGTGCTAACCATGGCGGCGTTCACCGTCGCGGCGATCGGCATCTACGCGTCGCTGCCGGTATTCTGGACGCTGCCCACCGCGATGCTGACCGGCACCGCGGCAGCCGGCGGAATCGCGCTGATCAATTCGATCGGCAATCTCGGCGGCTATGTCGGCCCGGTCGCGGTCGGCTGGCTCCACGCCCGTACCGGCAGCTATGCCGGCGGAATGGTCGCGCTTGGTGCCGGGCTGGCAGCGGCCGGACTGCTGGCACTGACCAGTCGCCGGACCAAGGCAGCGACGACGCCTTGATCGGGATCAGGCGGCGGACGCGGCGCGGCTCGTCGCACAGTCTCCATCCGCATCCAGCGCGCGGAAACGCGCATCGAAATCGGCTGCGATATTGGCCAGCGTCACGCGCCCCAATGTCGCGATCAGCAATGCCTCGGCGGTGCGAAAGGCATCGGCCATTGAGGCATTGACTGCCTGTTCGACCAGGCATTCGGGCATGTCGGTGGCGGGGCCGATCGCGAAAATGCCCGGCTCCCCTACGGCGCGATGGATGTCGAGCATGGTGATGGCGGCAAGCGGCCGTTCGAGTGTCCAGCCGCCGCCATGGCCCTTTTCGGAGCGGACATAGCCGGCGTCGCGCAGCCCGGCCATGGTCCGGCGAACGACCACGGCATTGGTGCCGAGCATCTTCGCCACCACTTCCGAGGTCACCGGTCCCTCCATCCGATCCATATGGATCAGGACGTGGAGCATTCGCGACAAGCGCCCGTCCCGCTGCATTCCGGCCTCCATCACTTTCGCCTGTCCGCCAGCATACACGCAACTCTTGATGTTGCGAAATCCTAAAATCGATGCAATACGCAACTTCATAAGTGTCGTGAGTCGGGCCACCTCGTTGTTCCCGACCGGAACGGGAGATTTGCGTGATCCATGACGTCATCATCGTCGGCGGCAGCTTCGCCGGCCAATCCGCCGCAATGCAATTGGCGCGGGCGCGCCGCCGCGTGCTGCTGGTCGATTCCGGCCTGCCGCGCAACCGCTTCGCCGAAGCATCGCACGGTTTCCTGGGCCAGGACGGACAGGCGCCCGAGGCGATCGTCCGCGAAGCCACGCGCCAGCTGCTTGCCTATCCCACGGTCGAGATCGCACATGACGAAGCCCAGGCGGCGCGCGTCGATGGCGGCGTCCTGCATGTCATACTCGCCACCGGACAGGCGCATCGCACGCGCCGCCTGATCCTCGCGACCGGCCTGGTCGACGAACTGCCCGCGATACCGGGTATGAGCGAGCGCTGGGGCGCGACCGTGCTCCACTGCCCTTATTGCCACGGCTATGAAGTGCGCGATCGGCCTTTGGGCATCATCGCCAACCATCCGATGTCGGCGCATCAGGCCGCATTGATCCCCGATTGGGGGCCGGCCACCTACTTCACCCAGGGCAGTTTCGAGCCCGATGACGAGCATCTCGCGCTGCTCGCCGCGCGCGGCGTGACGATCGAGCGCAGCCCCGTCGTCGAATTGCTCGGCCACGCCCCGACCCTGTCCGCCGTCCGCCTGGCCGATGGCCGTACCGTGCCGGTCGAGGCGGTGTTCACCGCGCCCAGGACGCGCATGGCCAGCCCGATCGCCGAACAACTCGGCTGCGCGTTCGAGGACGGACCGATGGGCAGCTATATCCGGGTCGATGCCTGGGGCGCGACCTCCGTGCCCCGCGTCTATGCGGCGGGCGATGCGGCCAGCCCGATGCACAATGCGACGCTGGCCTCGGCCTTCGGCGTGATGGCCGGTGTCGGCGCGCATCAGTCGCTTGTGCGCGGAGCATAGGCCTTCATGATCGTCATTCCGGCGAAAGCCGGACTCTCTGGACTGGCGCCCGAGACTCCAACCTGCGCCGGAATGATATCGTATTTTCAATCAGATAATTCTATATCCTGAAAACTTATCTAATGAAGGAGCACCTTCAGCCAGCAGCCAGCTTGTCGAATTCGCTCGCATCCCCGGTCCGGACGAAGATCTTCTGCGAGACCGTGGTCTGGACATAGGTCGCGTTCGGCGCGGTCGACAGGCTGGCGAAATTGGTCATCGTCAGTCGGCCGCTGGTCAGATCCAGACATCCCGCAAGCGAGACGGCCGGCCCGGGCAGGCTGGGCAAGCCGGTGATCGCAGTCGACTGGAGCGTAAGCCCGCTCGACCGCGCATTGATATCGGTCACGCCCTCAATCGGGCATGTGCTGCCGTTCCAGTACATTTTTCCCTGCGCCCAGCCGAAGAGCGAACCGGTATAGGGATAGACCTCGATCTGCAGCAAAGTACCGTCGTCGCTGCGCCATGTGCCCGCCAGCGGATCCGCCATCGGCGCATCGAGCACGGGGCGCGGCGGATCCGCGTCCGGCACATCGGTCGCGGTGCGGAAATAGGTGAGCTTGTCGATATAGGTTCCCGCGGCCGCCAGCCCCGGGAAATTGCTGCTCGCGACCATTGCATGCGCCAGGACCAGCGATTCCTTGCCGTTCTCGATGCTGATCTGGCCGCTCAGCCCCGACGACCAGTTCCAGCTCGGATCGCCCTGCCCGGCGACGATCGAATGCCATTCGATCGCCAGCGCGACGGCCTGGCCGGCCTGGGGTGTCGGATTGCCGGGCTGCTGATAGCCGATGACCATATATTTGCCCGTCGATCCGGTCGTGGAGGAATAATTTCCCCAGACCAGATTGGTGTCGAGCTGGGTGAGGACCATCTGCGATCCATATTCGTTTTGCCATGTACCTACGAGAGTCATGTCGATTTCCTCAGATATGATGTGAAGAATCTGGATCGGTGGCTATGCCATGGTCTTGCCGCGAACGACTTCGCGTTCGCCGAAGGTGCGGCCGATCCCCTCCGAGGGTGGCGTGACGATCTTGGGGCCGCCGGGCTTGTTGAAGACCCACATGCCGACGGGTGCCAGCGAGAAGCGGTTGCCGCCGCACTGGACGACACGATATTCGTGAACGGTGTAGCAGCTTTCCATCACGACCGAGCCGACCAGGACCAGCCCCTTCAGGCCGAGCGGCTGGAATTGCGGCAGCGTCTTGCCCTGATCGGGGCCTGCCTGGATCGTCACATTATAGAGATTTGGCGGGATGGTGATCGCGCCGCCATTGGGGAAGGCCATCCGCACCAGCGGATTGCCCTGGGATTTGATCAGCGCGAGCGTCTGATTCATGATGTCGTCGTCGCCCTTGAACTGCGACGATCCGGAATCCAGCGCGAACTGGACGTTGCCGGCGACCTGCGTATTCCCGACGAAATAGCCCTTGAGGTTGGCGGTCCAGATATATTCGACGCCGGGGAATTGATCATAGGGCGTCCAGGGCAGGAAAATGCCCTCGCCCTCGATATATTTGGCCGGATCGACACCGCCGATCAGGCACGATCCCTTCGACGTCGACGGATTCCAGTCGAAACAGACAAAGGGATAGGTGGGCGAAATCATCCCGGCATTCATCATGTCCTGCACGATGAAGCTGGTATCGCCCTGCTTGTACGCGCTGCCCGATGGAATGCCGATGCCGCCGTCCCAGTCGAGCTGAGCGAATTGCGAACCCGAATATTCGGACGAAAGATACAGGACCAGCGGCAGCGCCCTGCCGTTCGGCAAGGCCAGCAGGTCCTTGCCGGTCTCCACCTTCATCGTGCCCCAGGGACCGAAGCTGAAGTCGACATCGATACAGTCGACCCAGGAATAGGTCGACGATTTCTGATAGTCGAAGCGCGCGCCGCTATAATGCTGGCAACTGGTCGGCGCGCAGAGCGTCGATGTGGTCCAGACCATGTTCGTGCCGGTGTCGATCGCGAATTTCAGCGGTTGGCCCGGCGTGCCCAGAGTCGTCTGGGTATACCAGGGGCTCGCGCCGTTATTCTGATAGGGGCCGCGTTGCATGTCGAACGAAATGCCGCCTGTCGGAACCTGTGGATCCGTCATTATCCTCTTCCCTCTGTTGGAATCGACGCGCCGTCACACCGGCCGTCCAAACACCTCCCTGGCCTGGCCCCGTGTGATGAACCCGTTCTTGAGATCACGCTCTATATCGGCGTGTGGACGGTCGGCGGGTGGGCCGTAGCCCCCCCCGGTTGCGGTGATGACGCGGATCGTCTCGCCCTTCGCGACACGCAGTCCGGTCACCATGGTATGCGGCTCCTGCGAGCCATCGGCGCGGAATACCAACGCGCCATTATGCGATCCTTCATGCCCGCCCGCGGCACCCCAGGGGCGCGAGACCGTCCGCGTCGAGGAAAAGGTGAGGAACGCCTCCTCCGCGGTGATGCGGTAATCGAGCACGACGCCCTTGCCGCCGCGGAACCGGCCCTCGCCGCCGGGATCGTCGTGAAAGGCGTAACGGTCGATCTCGAAGCCGTAACGGCTCTCGGCCAGTTCGATCGGGATGTTGAAAGTCTCGCCATTGCCGCAGCAGAACTGGCCATTGTCGCCATCGGCATCGGCCGAAGCGCCCCAGCCGCCGAGCAGCGGCTCGCCCATCACGAACAATTCGCCGGTGCGCGGATGCATGCCCGAGATGAAGGTGGCGCCGACGCTGCGCGTATGGCCGACGGGCAGGCGATCGGTCATATGCGGCATCAGCGCGCGCCACATCACCTCGATCGCGGCGATCATCGATTCATAATAGACCGAAACCGGCGCCGGACTTTGCGCCGACAGGATCGTGCCCGGCGGGCAGACCACCTCCAGCGCGCGGAAACAGCCGCCATTGGCCGGAATCTGCGGATCGGTCACCGCCTTGAACGCACAGCGCGCCGCGGTGACCAGCCCCGCAAAGCTGGTGTTGATCGGACCGGGCGCCTGTACCGACGTGCCGGTGAAATCGGCGACCATCCGATCGCCCGCGATCGTCACCTTGACCTTAATCGCAAAGGGGCCGCCGCCCAGCCCGTCCTCCTCGATCACATCCTCGGCCTCGAACACGCCCTGGGGCAGCCGCGTCAGCGCCGCGCGAGTCATCCGCTCGCCATAGTCGAGCAGTTCGCGCATCGCGCGCAGGACAAGGTCGAGCCCATATTTGTCGACCAGTTCGAGCATGCGGTTCGCTCCGACGCGGCACGCGGCGACGCCGGCATGGAGATCGCCGATCGTACTATCGGGCAACCGCACATTCGCCCGGATAATCTCTACGATACCGCGGTTTATCTTCCCTTCCTCGTAGAGTTTGAGAAAACGGAAATGCAGCCCTTCCTGGAAGATGTCGGTCGACTGGGTCGATGCGCTGCCGGCGAATGCGCCGCCGACTTCGGTCCAGTGCGCCTTGTTGACCGTCCAGCCGATCAGCCGCTCGCCATGGAAGACGGGCAGCAGGATGACGACGTCGGACAGATGCGTGCCGCCGCCCTCATAGGGGCTGTTGGTGATGAAGACGTCGCCGGGGCGGACATCGTCGGGGCCGGGATAATGGATCAGCGTGCTCTGCACCGCGGTGTCGAGCGTCGCGAGAAAGCCGGTGACGCCATTGCCCTGCGCCAGCAGATTGCCCGCCGCATCGGTTGCGCCGACCGCGAAATCGGTGGTTTCGTAGATGATCGGGCTCATCGACGTGCGGATCAGCGCGGCGAACATCTCGTCGCCGATCGCGACCAGCCCCTCCTGGATGATCTCGATCGTGAATGGATCGTCCTGCACGCTCACGCTGCCCCCTCGCCCAGATGGACATGATAATTGCCGAAGCGGTCGATCGAGACGCGGTGGCCGGGCGGCACGACCAAAGTCGCCGATGGTTCCTGCACCACGGCAGGCCCGGAAAAGCCCATGCCGGGCTCGAGGATCAGACCGTCATAGATCGCCGCGTCATGATCGCCGTGACGGTCGAACGACACGTGGCGCGTGCCCAATCGTGCCGCGTCGAGCCCGACGCCAGTTACCGCGCGCTCACGCAATGCCGGCTTGGGCACGTCGATCCGTGCGATCAGATGCGCGTTGACGATCTCGACACCGCTGTCGAGCCGATAGGTGTAGCGTTTCTCGTGAAGCGCATGGAACCGGTCGATCAGCCCCGACAGGCCGCCATCGGCCATCGGCACTTTCACCGTATGCTCCTGCCCCTGATAGCGCATGTCGGCGAAGCGTTCGAAACGCGGCGCCGCATCGGCGCCATCCTCCGCGAAATCGGTGACCGCCTGCGCTTCCAGCGCGGCGAACAGGGCCTCGACGCGCGCCTCGACGCCGTGCTTCAGGTCGATGACATGGGTCTGGAGATAGTCGCGGCGCAGATCCGACAGCAACATGCCCCAGGCCGAAAAGGCCGATGAATTGACGGGCACGATGACATGGCGGACGCCCAGTTCCTCGGCCAGCGCGACGCCGTGCATGGCCCCGCCCCCGCCGCAGACCATCAGCGCGAAGTCGCGCGGATCATGCCCCTTGTTGGTAGAGACCAGCCGCAACGCATTGACCATATTGGCATTTGCGATGCGGACGATGCCCGCGGCAAGCTGCGCCTTGTCCATTCCCAGCCGTTCGCCGAGCGGCGCGAAGGCGCGGTCGATCGCGTCCCAGTCGGGCGTGACCTCACCACCGACAAAGGTCGCCGGATCGATCCGCCCCAGCACCAGATTGGCATCGGTCGTGGTCGGCTGCTCGCCGCCGCGGCCATAGGCGGCCGGGCCCGGCCGGGCGCCCGCCGATTTCGGGCCGACATGCAGCTTTCCGCCATCATCGACCCAGGCGATCGATCCGCCGCCATTGCCGATCTCGACGATCTCGGCGACCGCGGTCTGGATGGGATAGCCCGGGCGGCGGCGATCGCGCTCGATATAATAATCGGTCGCGACCTTGACCTCGCCGCCCTCGATCAGCGCGCATTTGGCGGTGGTGCCGCCAATGTCGAGCACCAGCAATTCGGGCTCGTCGATCAGGCGGCCGAGCGCCGCCGCTGCGAAGATGCCCGATGCCGGGCCGGATTCGACCATGGTGATCGGATTGCGCCGGACCGCAGCGACCGTCGCGACCCCGCCGTTCGACTGCATGATATAGGGGGCGCCCGCCATGCCGGCCCGGTTCAGCTTGCGCTCCAGCGCCCCGACATAGCGCTCGACGACGGGCGCGACATAGGCGGACAGCACCGTGGTCGAGCTGCGTTCATATTCGCGCCATTCGCGGCTGATCTCGTGGCTGGCGATCACCGACGCCTCGGGCATCAACGCGCGCAACCGTGCCGCGACCGCCCGTTCATTGTCGGGATTGGCATAGGCGTGGAGGAAGCAGATCGCGACCGCCCCTACGCCCTCGGCCCGGAAATGCGCGACCGCTGCGTCGAGATCGGCAAGATCCGGCGCGCGGACCACCCTCCCCGCCACATCGGTCCGCTCACCCACTTCGCGCCGCAAATGGCGCTCGACGAAGGGCGGCGGCTTGCGGAAGTTGAAGTTGAACAGGTCGGGCCGGTTGCCGCGCGCAATCTCCAGCACGTCGCGAAAGCCGGCGGTGGTGATCAGCCCCGTCAGGGCGCCCTTGCGCTCGGTGAGCGCGTTGATCACCACCGTCGAGCCATGGGCGAGGAAACCGACCGTGCCCAGGTCGATACCGGCCTTGGCGAGGCCCGCCATCACGCCATCCTCGAAATCGGGTGGCGTGGTGTCGACCTTGGCGGCGTGAACCGCCCCGGTCTCCCCCGTCTCGTCGTCCACCGCATACCAGACGAGATCGGTGAACGTGCCGCCGACATCGCTCGCTACTCTGAGCTTGATGGTCATCGAATTTGCGCCGGTCTCAGAAATTATAGCGCAGGTCGAGGCGCCACACCCGCGGCGCCGCGGCATGGGAAAAGCCGCCCAGGACATATTCGGAATTATAGACGCGGTCGAAAGCGTTCTCGACCGAACCCGTCAGCGTCCATTTGCCGCCCGGATCCTCGACGCCGAGCCGGAAGTCCGCCAGGCTCACATTCGAGCGCGCGGTGGTGTTCTCGGGATCCCAATATTGCTTGCCGAGCCGGCGATAATCGGCGCGCGCGAACAGGCCGAGCCAATCGGTGATCGGCGTGCGATATTGCGCCCCGAGATTGATCGTGGTCTTGGGCACATAGGGTGCCCGGTTGCCGATATCGGCAGGGGTCACCGCATAACGCTGGATCTCGCTGTCGGTATAGCCGAAGCCCGCATAAGCCGAGAGGCCGCCCTTGAGATTGGCGGTCGCCAGCATCTCGAAGCCGGTCAGGCGGACACGATCGATCGGCACCAGCACCTGCGCGCCGATCGCGCCGATGAAGACGAAATATTGCTGGTTGGTGACGCGGGTGTCGAAGGCGGCGCCGTCCAGCCGGATCCGGCCATTGGCGAATTGCAGCTTCGCGCCGGCTTCGAATGAGCGGGTGTTTTCCTGCGGTACACGGTCGGACACGCCGGCAAGGCCGGCGGCCAGCGCCGCGGCGGCAGTGCCGTTCTGGTTGAACTGGCCGGAACGAAAACCGACACCATAGGTGGCGTAGAGGTTGATATCGTCGGTCGGCCGATAGGAAAGCGACGCGCGCGGCTGCCATTTGTCGAAGCTCGCGCGGTTGATCGCGCCCGGCACCCCACCCGTGTTGAACCGCGAGACGGTCTGGCGACGCGTCTCCTTGTCGTAACGCAGCGCCAGGTTGAGCTCGAGCCCCGAGACGATGTCATAGGCGATGTTGCCGAAACCGGCATAGTTGCGGTTGTCATTGTCGTCGCCGAAGAAGCTCAGCGTCGGATTGCTCCCGCCCGCCGGCCGCGGGCCATGTTCGACACGCTCTATGCCCGTCCCGCTGTCGAAGCCTGTGGTGGTCGAGACGAAGCGGTCGGAATCGAGGATATAGGCGCCGATCATCCAGCGCAGCCCCGTGCTCAACTTCGACGTCAGCCGCACTTCCTGGCTCAAGGCGGTGATGTCGATATATTGGGTCTGGGTGCCGTCCAGCCCGAAAATGTTGCGCGACGCGGTATAGGGCACCTGATCGCCGGCGACGAATTCCTCCAGCCGGTTATAGGCGGAGATCGCGGTCAGGGTCGCGAAGTCGAGATCGACATCGACCTTGAGCGAGATGTCGTCGATGTCGCGCACGTCGCGGCCGATATTGGTCGAATAAAAGGTCCGATCGACCAGATTGGCATCGGCCCGGCTGAAATCGAACGGATTGGCTGCGTTGAGCGACTTGCCGTCGGCCGCGAGGTTCGCCGGCTGATAGCGGAAGCCGAGCGCGCCGCCGCGCGTGCGCGACAGGGAACCGCGCAAATCGACGGTCACTCCGGCGCCGGGTTCCCAGCGCAGCAATCCGCTGATCGACAAATCGCGATAGGGATCCTGCTTCTTGCCGACCGTGATGTTCTGGAAATAGCCTTCGCGATCGACATAGCGACCGCCCAACCGGAACAGCAATTTATCGGGGACGATCGCGCCGCTCGCCGATCCTTCGAGCAGATATTCCTTGCCGGTCGCATAGCCGGCGCGGACATGGCCCTCGAAATCGTTGCGCGGCTGGCGGGTGGTGACGATGATCGCCCCGCCCGTCGCGTTGCGACCGTACAGCGCGCCCTGCGGCCCGCGCAGCACCTCGATCCGTTCGACATCGAACAATTCCTGCGCGAACTGGCGCGGATTGTTCTGCAGCACGCCGTCGACGACGACCGCGACCGGCGCCTCCGAATTGCGGACCTGGGTGATGCCGCGGATCGAGATCGCGCTGAGCCCCGAGCTTTCGGACTGGGCGATGGTGACATTGGGGGTCAGGCCGATGAAATCGCCGACCTGGTCGATCCGCGCATCGGTGATCTGCTGCTCGCTGAATGCGGTGACCGCGATCGGCACGTCCTGCAGCCGTTCCTCGCGATAGCGCGCGGTGATGACGATATCGCCGCCGCGATCCTCCGTCGCCTGCGCGTCCTGCGCGGATGCCTCGGACTGCGCGAGCGCGGGCGTCGTGCCGCCGATCAGCATCGTTCCGCCGAGAAGATAAGCGAGTGTCCGTCGTGCCATGTCGTGGCTTCCCCCCTGTTTTTGTGTCGACTGCAAACTGCGTGGCAATGCGGTCCCGGCGCAATGCGCAATGCCCGGGCGACGGAGATCAGGACGGGTGGTCAGTCGCGACGCGGCGCCTTCACCTACCCGAACGGGTAGTCGCCGCGATCAATCGATGCGGATGAGGCCCCGCTGGATCGCCGCGGAAACCGCGGCCGAACGCGAATGCGCGCCGAGCTTTTCATAAACGCGCTTCAGGTGGAATTTCACGGTGTTCTCGGACAGGTCGAGCTGGCGACCGATATCCTTGTTCGAGCGCCCGACGCACAATTGCCCGAGCACGGCGAGTTCGCGGCTCGACAATGACTCCCCGGTCGCGGACTGCTGAACGGGCAGCGACTGGCGCAGGCGCCGGGCATATACGCGAAGCGGATCGGGAAGCGTCGTGCCGCCGGCGCGCAGCACCGCGTTGAGCATCGGGTCGATCTCGATCACGACGCCGGTCACGACGCGGGGCACGCCGCGCGCGGCGGCATAATCGAGCGCGCCGACGATGCTCGCCATCATCGCCGGCGTATCGCCGCGCAGACGTGCGGTGCAGGCGAGCAGCGTATCGATCCGCGCCACATCGAGCGCCCGCCGCTGACGCGCTGCGGCATCGCGCAGCGGCTTGAGTATCTGCAGCGCCTTCGATGCCTGCCCGCTGCGCAGATGAAGCTGGGCAAGCGCGATGCCCGCTGTCGTGCGCGTGCGCCACTCGCCCGGATCGTCAGCGCGGCGGACAATGGCATCGAGCTGACGATCCGCCGCGAAGCGCGCGGCGACCTCCATATCCCCGCACGCGACATGCGCCTCGAGCCGCCACGCGTCGGCCAGCGCGGAAAGCTGGGGCAGCCCCCGCGCACGCGCCATCGCCTCAGTCCGGTCGAGCAGCGTCGCGAGTTCGTCCACGGCGCCGCGGTCGACCGCCAGCGAGACCGCGGTGAAACAGGCGACCGACAATATGTCGAGCCAGCTGTCATGCGCTTCCAATGCGTCGATAGCGGATTCGACGCGCCTTCGCGCCTCGTCGAGCGCACCACGCCAATAAAGGACATGCGCGAGCAGGCTGTTGCCGACCGCCTTGAGCGCGCGGTCCGATCCGTAATTCTCCTCGGCGGTGACCAGCGCGGCGCGGAACGCCGCCTCAGCCGTCTCGATATCGCCGCGATAGAAATGGCTCTGCGCCAGATGGAACTGGCAATAGGTCGCGCCCAGGGCGGAGCCGGCGGTCTCCATCGCCTTGATGCCCGCATCGCTGGCGCGTTCCGCCAGCGGGAAATCGCCCGCGCCAAGCGCACCCACCGCGACCGCCGCATGCAGCGTCGCGCGACCGAGATGGTCGTGCGGCGTCAGATGCGCGATCTGCGAGCCCAGCGCGGGCATCCAGTCGGCATCATGCACTTCATCGGCATAGGTGCGCAGCAGCGCGCCCAGAATGACATCGTCGCGCGCGCCATGTTCGTCGCCCTGGCCGGCGGCCAGCGCCCGTGCGCGATCGATGCAGCGCCGCGCTTCGTCGACCTCGCCATATTTGAGCAAAAGATAGCCATGGACGCGCAGCAGCGCCGGTTCGCGATCGATCTCGGCCGGATCGAACAGCGCCATCAGCCCGCGCGCGAAGCCGATGCCCTGATGCAGCACGATCTCCCACCCGCCGGCCCGGCCGACCAGATCGATGGCGGCGCGCAGATCGCCGCCGCGCTGCGCATGCTTGACCGCCTGGAGCGTGTCTCCGGCATCGGCGAAGCGCGCGGCGGCACGCCGATGCAGTGCGGTCGCGCGCGCCATATCATGCTGCAGCCGCTCACGCAGAAAGTCTCCGAACAGATGGTGATAGCGAAACCAGCGCCGTGCCGCGTCGAGCGGGATCAGCAGCGCTTCGAACCGTGCGAGTTCGGCCAATGCCTGGCGGCTGTCGTCGCGGCCGCGGATCGCATTGGCGGCATCGGCGTCGAAACTGTCGAGGATCGAGGTCTCGACCAGGAAATCCTGGAGCGCGGGTTCCAGATCGCCCAGCACCTGTTCGAGCAGATAGCGCCCGATCGCATCGCTATGCCCGGCAAAGGCACCGATCCGGCTGCCGCGGCTGCGGTCGCGATCGAGCCAGAGTTTCGCCAGTTGCAGCGCGACGGCCCAGCCCTCGGTCCGCGCATGGATCGTCGCGAGATCGTCGACGTCGAGCTGCCCTTCGAAGATCGTCGCCGCTTCGTCGATGGTGAGCGCGAGCATCGTCGCGTCGACGGCTGCGACCAGGCCCTGCGCCTCCAGGTCGGCGACGCGGATGTCGGGCCGGTCGCGCGTGCTGATCACGATATGCAGCCCCGACGCGACCCCGCGGATCAGCTGATTGACGGTCTCGTCGACCTCGGCGGAGCGCACGCGATGATAATCGTCGAGGATGATGACGGTGGTGCCGGGTTCACGCTCGATCGCAGTACGCAGCGCGTCACGGCGATAGGCGGCTTCGCTGAACGATGGCGCCTGGCTGGTCGCACCGGGCTCCACCGGCACCCCCGCCGCCTGGAGCGCAAGCGCAAGATCGGCCAGGAAGCGCGTGACCTCGCCATCATCCTCGTCGAGGCTGAGCCAGGCGACCTTGATCCCGTCGCGGCCGCGCAACCGTTCGAACCACTGCCCCAGCAACGTCGTCTTGCCAAAGCCGGCGGGCGACTGGGCGATGGTAAGCAAGGCACCCAGCGCCGCGTCGAGCTCCCCCAGCAACGCCTCGCGCACCGACGCGACGATGCGCTGGCGCGGTGGGCGCATTTTCCCCACCGGCGGAGCCGTTGGCGGCTCTGGTTCGGATCGGATGGTATCGGGTCTGGTTCTGGCCATGCTGTGCGCGGCGGAAGCTAACGCGATCGCGATCGAAGGGGAAGCGGGCGAAACTCGCCGACATGGCGCCACCGGGCAATGCCCCGTCGGCTTCCCGAAAGATTTTTCGCGCGCCGTTGAAGGAAATGCCGCACGACCGACTCAAGGGGAGGAATGACGACGGCATCGGGCCGTCCGGCGACACGGGAAGGACTGGGGACGAGCGGGCACCGGACGGAAGCGCGGCACGTGCGGGCGACGTGGGTGGCACGATCGGTGCTGCCGCACGAAGCGGGCGTGCGCGCCTGGCTGCGCCGCGCCCATGTGTCCGACGCGGAGGCCGACGATCTGGTGCAGGAGGCCTATTGCAGGCTCTCCGCGCTCGACGCGGTCGATCACATCACGCAACCCGGCGCCTATTTCTTCTCGATGGTCCGCAACCTGCTGGTGCGGCGGCTGCGCCAGATGCCCGTCGTCCAGTTCGAGACGATCGCCGAGATCGAGGCCGTGGTCGACCCGGCCGCCGGCCCCGAACGCGAGGTCGGCGCCCGGATCGATTATGCCCGGCTGCACGCGATGATGGCGGCGCTGCCCGAACGCACGCGCCGCGCGATCGAGCTCCGCCGGATCGAGGGCCTTTCCCAACGCGAGATCGCGGCGGAACTGGGCGTCAGCGAAGGCACGGTGGAGAATCTGGTCCATCGGGGCGTCCGCGCCATCGTCCAGTCATGGTCGGCGATCGGAAGCGCTGCGGAAGCCCCGACGGCCGGAAGAACCGGAAGAGCCGGCAAGGAGAAGCGGACATGACGGGCACGACACGCCCGAGCGCGACCGAAATCGCAGAGGAAGCCGCCGGCTGGGTCGCGCGGATGGACCGGGGCGACTGGAGCGAGGCGGACGAGGATGCGCTGGAGCGCTGGATGCGCAGCGATCCGCGGCGCGAAGGCGCGCTGCTCCAGGCACAGGCGGCCTGGATCTCCGCGGAGAATGCGCTTGCCCCCGCCCCCGCCGACATCGCGCCCGAAACGCGGCGCTGGAGCCGGCGTGGATTGCTCGCCGGCGGCGGCGCGGCAATCGCGGCGTCGGCCGCGGGGATGTTCGTGTTTCTCCGCAGGCCGGCCCGATACGACACCGCACTGGGCGAAATCAGGCGCCTGCCGCTGGAGGACGGATCGGCGGTCGCGATCAACACCGCCAGCACGCTCGACATCGCCATGACCGACACGACACGGCGCGTGGCGATCGAGCGCGGTGAAGCCTGGTTCCAGGTGGCGAAGGATCGCGCCCGGCCCTTTGTGGTCGAGGCGGGCAATGTCCGCGTCCGCGCGGTGGGCACCGCCTTTTCGGTGCGGCGCCGCGCCGAGGGCGTCGATATCATCGTCACCGAGGGTGTGGTGGAGGCCTGGGTGGACGGCTCGGAACAGGTGCGCAGGCGGATCGCCGCGGGCTTTGGCGGCTTCGTTCGCGACGGCAGCCCGGTCGTCGACATCGCCGGGGGCAACGCGATCGATCGGCCGCTTGCATGGCGCAGCGGCAAGATCGACCTGGTCGGCACCACGATCGACCAGGCGGTGGCGGAGTTCAACCGCTACAATGCACGGCGGCTGGTGATCGCCGATGCCGATCTCGCGCGCCAGCAGGTGGACGGGATGTTCCGGACAAACGATCCGGAGGGGTTCGCCATAGCCATCCAAGGCTTGCTCGACGTGCCGGTCGACCTGTCGAACCCCGGCGAAATCCGCCTGGGCCGGGCGTCGAGCGGAAATTTGACGGTTCCGTGAAGGAAATGGGACGGTCGCCGACTCAACCCATCGACAGGCGCGCACAAGGCGCGCCGTTCGGGGGAAGAGACTGAAATGAGACACGGCCTCATGATCGCGACCGCGATCGCAGCCATCACGATCGCGACGCCAGCCATCGCGCAGACACGCACCTTCGACGTGCCGGCCCAGCCGGCGACCGAGGGGCTCCAGGCGCTGGGTCGACAAGCCGATATCCAGCTGATCTCGGCGCGCAAGGATACGCGGGGCAAACGCACCAATCCCGTGCGCGGCACGATGACGGCGGCGCAGGCGCTCGAGCGGTTGCTCGCGGGCACCGGATTGCGCGCCCGGATGACCGGTCCGCAAACCTATGCGATCATTCCCGAAACGCCGATCTCGGCGGCAGTGGGCGGCCCCGATGGCGACGAGGATGCGCAGACGCACGATCCGATCGTCGTCACTGGTTCGCGCATCGTCCAGAAAGGCGTGGAAGCGCCGGCGCCGGTGACGTCGCTGACCGCCGAGGAGCTTCCCTCGGCAGGCAGCCTGACGCTCGGCGACGCGCTCGACCGGCTCCCGGCGTTGCGATCCACGCTCAATCAGAACAATGCATGGACGGGCTCCGTGCCCGGCACGGCCGGCGTCAATGGCCTCGACCTGCGCGGCCTCGGCCTGGTCCGCACCCTGACGCTGGTCAACGGTCGCCGCCATGTCAGCTCGATTCCCGGCGACACATCGGTCGACATCAACACCATTCCGATGGAATTGCTCGATCGGATCGACATCGTCACCGGCGGGAATTCGGCGATCTACGGCTCCGATGCGGTTGCCGGCGTCGTCAACTTCGTGATCAAGCGCAAGTTCGAAGGGCTCAAGGCGAATGTGCGGGTGGGCAACACCAGCCGCGGCGATCGTGGCAGCTACTATGCCGCGCTGACCGGTGGCCAGAATTTCGCCGACGGCCGCGGCAATATCGCGCTGTCGCTCGAATATGCGCATACCGACGTGCTGCGCGCCCAGGATCGCCCCGGCCTGACCGGCTATTATGACGGCTATAGCGGCTGGGCGCTCGTCGATTCGACCGTCGGCGAACCGGCCGCCGGCGACGGCATCGCCGATGGCGGCTTCTTTCACGGATTGCGCACGGTCAGTTCGGCGGGCGGTACGTTGACGGCCGTCTGCGGGACGGCGGATCGCGCAAATCGCGCGCGATGCACCGCGAACGGCTATGCCCAATATTATATGTTCCGACCGGACGGATCGCTTGCCGTCAACAATCCGACCGTCGATTTTCGCGACCTGAACGGCGGCGGCAGCAATGCGACCATCGGCGGCTATGGCGCCACGGAGATCAATAACGGCAATATCGCCTCCGGCCAGAACCGCTATTCGGCGAACCTGCTTGCGCATTTCGACGTATCGGACGCGTTCAAGCCCTTCATCGAAGCCAAATATGTCCACACCACGGGCAGTTCGGCGACCCAGCCCAGCTTCTTCAGCGGGTCGCTGATCGCGTCGCTCGGCGGCTTTGCCGGCGATGCCGCGCCCTATGACCTGCGTTGCAACAACCCGTTCCTGTCGTCGCAGAATCTGTCGACCATGCAGGCGATCGGCCTCTGCTCCAACGCGGCGACCGGGACCTTCGCGGTGCAGCGCTTCAACATCGATATCGGGCAGCGGAGCGAGTCCAGCCAGCGCGACGTCTATCGGGTCGTCGCCGGCGTCGAAGGCGATTTCAACGGCGACTGGCATTATGAGGTGGCGGCGAATTACGGCGCGTTTCGCGGTTCCGCCGTCTTTGCCGACAGCCTCTATATCCCCAATCTCTTCAGGGCGCTGAACGCCGTCACCAACGCATCCGGACAGATCGTCTGCGCCGTCAACGCCGACGGCAATACCGCCAACGACGATCCGGCCTGCGCCCCGCTCAACCTGTTCGGACGCGGCGTCGCGAGCGCGGCCGCGCTCGACTATGTCACCGAGACGACGGGCCGCAGGATCAGGACCGGTCAATTCGACGTGACCGCCTATGTCGCCGGAGATCTGTCGCAGCTGTTCGAACTGCCCGGCGGACCGGTCGATTTCGTGCTGGGCGGCGAATATCGGCGCGAAACCGCGTTCACCGCCTATGACGGCCCCGCAAAGCAGCTGCAATTCTTCGGCGTCGGCGGACCGGACTTCGATCCGCCCGCGCTTGCGGTGAAGGAAGTGTTCGGGGAATTGTCCTTCCCGCTGCTCCGCAACACGCGCTTCGCGAAGCAGCTGACGGTCTCGGCCTCCGGCCGGATATCCGACTATGACAGTAGCGCCGGTACCGTCTTCGCTTATAATCTCGGCGCCATATATGCGCCGGTCGCCGACATCCGGCTGCGCGTCAATTACTCGCAATCGGTTCGTGCCCCGACACTGGCCAATCTCTATGCGCCGGTGCGCACGGCCTATCAGACCGTGCAGGATCCCTGCGACATACTCTATGTCAATTCGGGCAGCAGCACCCGCGCCATCAACTGCAAGGCGGCCGGCCTTCCCGACAATTTCGTCAACGATCTGGCGCGGCGCCAGCCCAGCCCCGCGATCAGCGCGGGCAATCCGGATCTCAAGGTCGAAACCGCCAAGTCGCTGACCGTGGGCGTCGTGCTCCAGCCGCGGTTCGTGCCGGGCCTTTCGCTCACCGTCGACTATTACGACATCAAGGTCGACGACTTGCTCGCCGGCGTCGGCGCGCAGGACATTCTCTATAATTGCTACGACGCCGCGACATTGGACAATGCCTATTGCAAGCTGGTGAAGCGGCAGTCCGACGGCAGATTCTCGGTTCCGGACGGTATCCGCGTCTCCCCGCTCAACTTCGCCAAGCAGAAGACGCGCGGCCTGGATTTTGAACTGAACTATGTGCATCGCTTCGAGAACGGCCATCGCCTCTCGCTGAAGATGCTCGCCACCCATGTGCTGAAGCTCGACAACTACACTTTCGTCAACGAGCCCGGCCGGCCGAACCGCCAGCTCAGCGAGCTCGGCGATCCGCAATGGGCGGGACTGCTGATCGCCGACTATGCCATCGGGCCGTTCAAGCTGGGCTATCAGATGCAATATGTCGGCAAGATGACGCTCGCCAGCTACGAGACCCAGCATGCCTATGCGGGCCAGCCCGCCCTGAACGCCGACGTCTATCCGGTGAAATGGTATCCGGATGTGTTCTACCACAATGTCAGCGTCGCTTTTGAAGTGAACGACCGGTTCAGCCTCTATGGCGGCGTCAACAATATCGCGGACCGCCAGGCGCCCTATTCGCTCACCGGCCAGACGCCGAGCGCCGGCTCGGTCTACGATATCTTCGGCCGCAGTTTCTATGCGGGCGCCAAAATCAATTTTTGATCCCGTTGGGAAGGCGTCGATGCCTTCCCCCTTTTTTCGGTGAGAATGGCAGTGACAATGATGAAGTGGGCGAAACTGATCCTGATCGCGACCGTCTGGCATGCGACGGCGGTCGCCCAGGCGCCATCACCATCCCCACCGCAACCCGCCGAAGTGGCCATCCCCAACAGCCGCGCGATCGATTTCGTCTCATCGGTGAACGGGCATCGTTACCGGATCAATGTCGCGCTGCCGTTTCGCCCGGCCCCGCCCAAGGGGTATCGCGTCCTCTATATCTTCGACGGCAACAGCTATTTCGGCAGCACTGCCGAAGCGGTGCGGATCAACGGCAACGCCACCGACGTGGTCGTTGTCGGCATCGGCTATCCCAACAGTCCCGAATTCGGCGCGGAGTCCGACACCCGCCATGGCCCGCCATCGACCGCGCAGGCGGCACTTGATCCCGTCAGCCGTGCCCGCGTCCGCGAGCGGATGTACGATCTGACCCTGCCCGTCACCGATGCGGAGATTGCGGCGCAGGCGGGGTCCGGTCCCGCGCCCTACGCATCCGGCGATGTCGGCGGGCTCGATCAGTTGCTCAAGACGATCGAGGTCGACGTGAAACCGCGCATCGCCACAATGACGACGATCGACACGTCGAACCAGGCGCTGTTCGGCCATTCACTCGGCGGCCTCGCGGTGCTGCGCGCGCTGTTCACCACCCCCGGGGCCTATCGCAGCTTCATCATCGCCAGCCCGTCGATCTGGTGGAACAACCGTTCGGTGCTCGCCGGGGAAGCCGGCTTCGTCGCGGCGGTAAAGGCCGGCAAGGCGACGCCCCGGATACTGATCACCATGGGCGGCAATGAAAGCAGCCTACCAAGGGCGTTGCCGCCCGCCGATATTCCCGCACGAAACGCGGCGATCGCGCGCGCCAATATGGTCGGCAATGCACGCGACCTGTCCGCGCGGCTCCAGTCGGTGAAGGGTGCCGCGGGCTATGAGGTCGACGATTTCGCGCTCTTTGCCGATCAGGGCCATGGCATCTCGGTCTGGCCCGCCATCGGCCGTGCAGTGGAATTCGCGTTCCAGCGCTGAACGTCGACCCGAAATGCCCTTGATTCGAGTTGATATTTTCCAATCAGGATTGCAGTTTCCCCTCGGGCCGAGTCAGCGGTCGCCAACGGGGTGCATTGATGAGAAAATATCTGCCGTCGGCCGGCATCGTGTCGGGCCGTCCTGCCGTTGCGGCGATCCTGCTGGCTGCCCTGGCGACGCCCGTGACCGCGCAGCAGCCCTCCGCACCGCTGGTGCCGACACCCGTCCCCGCCGCACCGATCGCCGACGGCTTCACGCTCGCGCTGGCCGGCGACATCATCTATCTGCGCCCGATGCTGGCGACGCTCGAACGCCAGGCCCCCGATATTCTTCAGATATTGCGGGGCGCCGATGTCACGTTCGGCAATTTCGAGACAACGGCGATCGACCTGACGCGCTTCAAGGGCAGCCCCCAGGCGGAATCGGGCGGCACCTGGCTGTTCGCCGCGCCGGAGACGGTTCGCGACGTGGCGGCGATGGGCTTCGATATCCTGAGCCATGCCAACAATCACGCCACCGACTGGGGCGCGGAGGGGCTGGCCGAAACACTCGACCATCTCGACGCCGCGAAGCTGGTCCATGCGGGCACCGGCGCCAGCATGACCGCCGCGCGCGCGCCGCGCTATCTCGATACCGCGCATGGCCGCATCGGGCTGGTCGCCGCCGCCACCAGCTTCACACCGATGTCGCGCGCATCCGATCCTCTGGGCGAAGTGCCGGGGCGGCCGGGCGTGAACGCGATCCGCACGATCCGCAGCGGCCTGGTCTCGCCCGACCATCTGCGCGTGCTCGCCACGATCGCGGGCACCGATCCGGCCAAGCCGGTGACGCTGATGGGCAATCGCTACATCGCGCGGGACGGTGCGCCGGCAAAGCTGAGCTATAGCTACGAGATCAACGAGCGCGACCAGCAGGCGAACATGACGGCGGTGCGCCAGGCGCATCAGAACGGCAATCTCGCCATCTTCTCGCTCCACAATCACGAGCCGAACAACGAGAGCGAGGCACCCGCCGATTTCGCGCAGCCGATGGCGCGCAAGATGATCGACAGCGGCGCGGACGTCGTCGTCGGCCACGGCCCGCACCAGCTGCGCGGGATCGAGATCTATAAGGGCAAGGTGATCTTCTACTCACTCGGCAACTTCGCGATGATGAACAATTCGCTCGACCAGTTGCCGGCCGACGTGTTCGACCAGTTCGGCGTCGACCCGGTCGGCACCACGGTTCCCGAATTGCTGCAGTCGCGCAACACGCGCAGCTTCGCCGATCCGCGCTTCTACGAGGCCGTGGTCGCGAAGATCGGCTATGCGCGCGGCAAGGCGAGCGAAGTCCGGCTCTATCCGATCGACCTGGGCGTCGATTTGACCGGCGCGGCGCGCGGCGTGCCCAGGACCGCCAGCAAGAAGATCGGCCAAAGGATCCTGGAGCGGCTCCAGCGCCTGTCCGCCGACTATGGCACGAAGATCGCGATCGAGAACGGCGTGGGCCTGATCCGCCTGAGCGCGGACTGACGTCCGACACGTCACAAGAGGGGAAATGGGATGACGAGGATGATGCTCCGCCTGATGCTGGCGGCAACGGCACTGGCGACGGTCCCGGCCATGGCGCAGAATGGCGGGCCCGATGCACCGCCGATCAACGATCGCAGCGCCTATCTGCCACCGTCGGTGCCGACCTCGGACGATGTGCTGCGTATCCCCGTTCCCACCGACTATAACGCGCCCAAGGGATCGTTCGTGCTGGTCGGCGGGCGGCTGTTCGACGGCACCGGCGCGGCGGCGCGACCCGCCACGATCGTCGTGCAGGGCAAGAAGATCGTGGCGGTGCTGAAGGCGGGCGAGCGCAACTGGCCCGCCGACGCCGTGGTCTACGACATCACCGGCAAGACGGTGATGCCCGGGCTGATCGACCTGCACACCCACCTGACTTATGTCGAACGCTTCGATGCGGGCTATGGCGCCGCGGTCTCGAGCGGTGCGGATTCGGCGCTGCGCGGCATCTGGCGCATGGGCATCTTCCTGCAATCGGGCGTCACCAGCGTGCGCGACGTCGCGTCGCATGGCGACGCGCCCTTCCTGCTCAAGCAATGGCAGGCCGCCGGTCGCATCGCCGGCCCGCGCGTGTTCGCGGCGGGCCAGCTGATCACCGCGACGGGCGGCCATGGCGCCGCACTCAACAAGGGGCCCGCCAATCCGATGGATGCTGTGCGCGAGGCGTCGGGGCCCGATGGCTGGCGCGAAGCCGTGCGCATCCAGTTCAAGCAGGGCGCCGACCTGATCAAGCTGGCCAGCGAATATTCGCAAGCGGAGATCGACGCGGCGGTGGCGGAGGCGCATTCGCTGGGCCTGCCGGTGACCGTCGATTCCGAGACGCAATATATCGACATGGCGGTGAAGGCCGGAGTGGATTCGATCGAGCATCCCCTGCCCCGTTCCGACGCGGCGATCGCACTGATGGCGAAGCGCGGCATCGCATCCGTCCCCACGCTTGTCCCCTATCGCATCATCCAGCGCAGCAGCGGCGGTTATTTCGGATCGACGTCGCGCCGCTTCGAACTCAACGAAACGACGATCCTCGACATGCTGCGCAAGATGAGGAAGGCCGGGGTGAAGCTGGGCGTCGGCACCGACCTGATCACCAACTGGATCGACTATATGCCCCATGCCTATATCGAGGAGCTCAAGGGCTTCGTGAAGGTCGGCTTTAGCAACAGCGAGGCACTGGTCGCGGCGACCAGGACCAATGCCGAGATCCTGCGCATGGCCGATCGGCTGGGGACGATCGAGCCGGGGAAACTGGCCGACATCATCGTGGTGGACGGCAATCCCGATCAGGATCTCGATGCGCTGACCAAAGTGACGACGGCGTTCGTCAACGGCCGGCTGATGCTGCAGGGCGGCCACCTCTATACGCCGGCACATGCGCCGAAACCGTTGCCGGCCGTGCAATAGGGCGTGCTTGTCGCTCGCGCTTACCGGATTGTCGCATCGGCTTGATCGAGGTCAATGACGCCGCATCCGTTCCGGGGTAGAAGCGCACATCAATCGGGCGGTGCCGGGCTCTGGATGGGCCGCCCGCATATGTGCGAATCCGATCTGAACGATACTCTGAAGCGGGGGGCCGCGATGGAGACGAAAATGATCGAAGAGAGTCCCGACTATTTCCGCAGACGTGCGCGCGAGGAGCGCGAACGGGCCGAGACCGCGACCGATAGCTGCGCGAGCAAGGCGCATGCGCGCATTGCGGCCGAATATGAACGACGCGCGCAATATGAAGCGGCACCGACGCCGAACCCGGTGATCGGATGACCGCGAGCACCCCGGTCCGCGAGACCCGCGATGTCCTGATCGAGCGCGCACGCGAAGCGATGCGCAGTGCGGAGGCGGAGACGCTGCCCCACCGCGCCCGCATCCATGTCGCCGCCGCCGAAACCTGGCTGCGCCTGGCCGCGCGAAAGCCCGTCGGCGACCCGGGGCACTGACCCCGGCGACTCGCAGCCGCCCGTCCGATCGCGGCGCGCGACGGGCACGGGCCGGTCCGTTTATGGCCCATTTGCGCACTCTACCCCAATAGTCTTGACATTCTCCAATCCGAACATGACGCTCCCGTTCAGAAAAATTTTTCGAACAATGGAAAAGGGGAGCAATATGCTGAAACGATGGCTTGGCGGCCTTGCCGCTGCGGCGGCAATTGGCGGCGCGGTGGTGGCGCAGGTGCCCGACACCAAGCAACGGACGCCCGCCGAACTCCAGTCCCCGCCCGGGGCCATGCCCGCGGTGCCGGACACGGGCGCGTTCAACAAGACCGATGTCGATGCCTGGCTCGACGGCTTCGTGCCCTATGCATTGCAGCGCGGCGACGTCGCCGGCGCGGTCGTGCTGGTCGTCAAGGACGGCCAGGTACTGACGCAAAAGGGCTATGGCTATGCCGACCTGAAATCCAAGCGGAAGGTCGATCCCGCGACCACCCTGTTCCGCCCCGGATCGATGTCGAAGCTGTTCACCTGGACCTCGATCATGCAGCTCGTCGAGCAGGGCAAGGTCGATCTCGATGCGGACGTGAACACCTATCTCGATTTCAAGATCCCACCTTATCAGGGCAAGCCGATCACGCTGCGGCTGATGATGAGCCATGCCGCGGGTTTCGAGGAAGCGAGCGGCGGGCTGATCGTTCCCGCCCCCGCCAGCTATCCGCCGCTCGGCGACAAGCTGAAGGAGTGGATCCCGGCGCGGATCTTCCCGCCGGGCACGACCCCGGCCTATTCCAACTATGCGACGGGCCTTGCCGGCTATGTCGTCGCGCGCGTGAGCGGCCAGCCCTTCGACGAATATCTCGAAGCGCATATCTTCGGGCCGCTGGGCATGGCGCATACGACGATGCGCCAGCCGCTGCCGGCGAACCTCAAGCCCTTCATGGCGACCGGATACGACAAGGCGTCCGGATCGGCCAAGCCGTTCGAGATCGTCACGCTGCCGCCCGCCGGATCGGGCAGCGCGAGCGCGCCCGACATCGCCAAATTCATGATCGCGCACCTGAACGACGGCCAGGGGCTGCTCCGCCCCGAAACCGCACGGCAGATGCACAATTCGCCGCTGCACATCTTTCCCGGCGTCCCCGCCATGTCGCTGGGCTTTATCGAAGTGCTCAACCATGGCCGGCGGATCATCTCGCATGGCGGTGACACGGCCTGGTTCCATACCGGCATGTGGCTGATCCCCGACGCCAAGGCGGGGCTCTACATCTCGATGAACAGCGCCGGGCGCGAGGGCGCGACGGGCGCGATCCGCGAAGCGATCCTCGCCGAGTTCATGCGCCGCTATTTCCCGGCGCCGGCCCCCAAGGACCCGCCGTTCAACAAGGCGCAGGCGATCGCCGACGCCCAGGCGATGGCCGGCACCTATGTCGCCAGCCGCCGGTACGACAGCGGACTGCGCAAGGCGCTCACCTTCTTCTCCCAATCGGTGGTGACCGCCGACAAGGACGGGTCGCTCAAGGCCCCGAACTGGCTGAACGTGGGCGGCGGCCCCGATCAATGGGTCAATATCGGCCCGCTGCTGTGGCGCAACGCGGAGACCAACGAAGTGATGAGCGCCAAGGCCGAGAATGGCCGGGTGACGATGATCGCGCAAAGCTTCCCCGCCTCGGTCGCGATGCGCGTGCCATGGTATGAGAATACGAGCTGGCTGCGCCCCGCGCTGATCGCCAGCCTGGTGGTGTTGCTGCTCGCCGCGCTTGCCTGGCCGATTGGCTGGGTGCAGCGGCGCTATTACGGCGCACAGCGCGCCGTCGCGACGGGCCGTACGCTCGGCGTCCAGCGCTCGGTCGCCAGCCTGTCGGCGGCGAGCCTGATCACGCTCGGCATCTGGTTCAATTTCCTGTCCAACATGCGCGGCCAGCCCATGGGCGGCGGCGTCTATGCGCTGCAGGCGGCGACAGTGATCCTGCTGCCCGGTCTTGCCGGCTTCGCGCTTGCCCGGCTGTGGCTGGCCCGGAAAAGCGGATCGAAGCTGTCGATCACCTGGAGCGCGATCATCGCGCTGGCCGCGCTGATCGTGCTGTGGGGCGCATTGGCATTCCACCTGATCCATATCGGCATCGAACAATGACGTCCGCCGGGGTGCGCGATTCCGTCGCGCACCCCGGCGCCCCCATGATCGCTATGCGCATCGAAGCGTCGCTCATGAGCTTCATGACGGCATGCCGCGCGTCACCTGCACTGACATCGCACGTTCGCAGGACTCATCGGAACAATCGGCCCCACCCAGGCGATATGTCTCTGCAAAGCCGACGATTTCGGTGATCGGGATACGGGTCGTTAACCGCTTTGCGCTAGGATTTCGGCATGACGAGCCCCACAGACCGTCGTTCTGCTCCGCCGCGTATCTCCAGGCGGAACTGGCTGGGTCCGCAGATGCCGATCCCGGATGCCGTCTATCGCGAACTGATCGACATGCTGTTCGAAATGCGGCTTCCCGTCGTCGCCCTGGGTGCCGCCTTCATCGGCGTCGCCGCATTTCTGGGCTACCGGTTCAACGACATCACCCTGATCCTGATCGCACTGTCTGCGACGGTGGTGACCGCCGCCCGCTTCGTCAGCATCACCGGCTATCGCCGTCACACCCGCCGCTGGACCGTGGACGAACTTCGCATATGGGAGCGCCGATACGCGATCGGCAATTATCTGTCCGCGCTGTTACTCGCCGCGTTCAGCGTTCGCGTCCTCCTGTCGCACGCGCCGATCCAGCATCTGATCGCGGTCAGCCTCGTCTTCAGCTTCTGCGCCGGGATCGTCTCCCGCATATCGATCCGGCCGATGATCTGCGTGATCAGCGTATTGCTGGCGGCGGTACCGACCGTCGTCAGCCTAGCGCTGCACGCAACTAGCGGTCATGACACCCCCGCGCATGCCGAACTGTTCGCGATCGAAGCGCTGCTGGTGGCGATGGTCACCGCGCTCAGTCTCAACACCGTCGGCCATCTCTATCGCTCCGCGGTGGAGCATCTGACGACCAAGCATGACCTTGCCCAGCTGGCGACACAGGATGCGCTGACCGGCCTTCCCAATCGCCTGCTGCTGCGCGAACGCTTCAACGAGAGCATCCTGCCCGTCGCACAATCGTCGGGACAGCTCGCGCTGCATTTCCTCGACCTCGATGGTTTCAAGGCGATCAACGACATTCATGGCCACCCCGCCGGCGACGCCCTGCTCAGGGAAGTATCGTCCAGATTGACCGCGATGGTGCGCGAAACCGACACGGTGGCACGCATGGGCGGCGACGAATTCGTCGTCGTCCAGGGCGGTATCACCGAAGGCAGCGAAGCCGAACTGCTTGCCCGCCGGATCATCAAGCGGCTGAGCGCGCCTTATGAGATCGACGGAGAGACCATGCATATCTCGGTCAGCGTCGGTATCGCCATGGCGCCCGAACAGGGGCTCGATCTCGAGCATCTCGCATCCTGCGCCGACCTTGCGCTCTACCGCTCGAAGCGCGGCGGCAAGGCCCAGCTCCATTTCTGCACACCGGACGAAGCGGTTACCGTGCGCAGCGCCTGAACGGGATGTTCCACTGGCGTGGCGCACTCGTTTCCGATGTACTTATGTTAGGGTCGAGGCCCGATCATGGAGGTTGCGATGCGAATTCTCCTTCTCATGCCCCTGTTGCTGACGAGCGTTGCCCCAATACCCGCGCTTGCCGCCCCTCCGGGCACGCTTGCCGGCGCGGAACCGGTTGCCGGTGCGCCATCGGGCGCGCGGGCATGGCGCGTCCGTTACTGGACGACGAACGATCGCGGGCAACCCGTCGAGGTGACCGGCATGGTCATCGCACCGGTACAGGCGGCCCCGCCGCGCCCCCGGCCGGTGCTTGCCTGGGCACATGGAACATGGGGCGTCGTGCAGAAATGCACGCCCTCGCTCAGCCGCAATTTCTTTACCGCGACGCCGGGACTGAGCGATGCGATCCAGCGCGGCTATACCGTGGTCGCGCCCGATTATCCTGGCCTCGGCAGCGCAATGCCGCACGGCTATCTCGCTGGCGTCAGCACGGGCCGGTCGGTGCTCGACGCGGTCCGTGCCGCGCGCGGGATCCGCGATGCTGCGGCGGGCAATAGTTTTGCCGTCTGGGGGGAATCACAGGGCGGCCATGCCGCATTGTGGAGCGGGCAACTTGCCCGGAGCTATGCGCCGGACCTGAAACTGGTCGGGGTCGCAGCCGCGGCGCCCGCGACCGATCTCGTCGAGAATCTGACATCGGGCAGCGATCCGTCGATCCGCGCCTTCCTCACCGCCTTCGCCGCCTATAGCTGGTCGCAGCATTTCGGCGCCCCCTTGTCGACGCTCGGCAACCGGTCGACACAGGGCGTGATCACCCGGCTTGCCCGCAACAATTGCATCGAGATCGGCCAGAAACCGAAGCTGGGAACCGCGCTTGGCGTGCTCGTGCTCCGCCGCGACCTGAAGAATGTCGATCTCGGCCGCATTCAGCCCTGGGCCCGCCTCGCGCGCGAGAACAGCCCGGCCGCACGGCCCTATGGCGTGCCGTTCCTGATCGCGCAGAACCCGAAGGACGTGCTCGTCGGCCCCGCCACGACACGCGCATTCGCGCAAAAGCTCTGCCGGAACAACGCGACGGTGCATTTCATCGACATCGTCGGCAAAGGGCATGAGACCAGCGCAGCCGACACGGCCGGCGTCACGCTCGACTGGATCGACGCGCGCTTCGCCGGCCGGCCGGCGCCGAGCGATTGCGGGCGTATCTAGAGTGATTTCGAGGCAGGTGGAATCACCTGCCGACTCGGAAATCACGGAGGACAAAGGAAATCTAGAGTCGATCCGGTTCGACCTGAACCGGGTCGACTCTAGGACGGCCGGACTTGCTCCTGCGCCACCGCCGGTGACGGTTTCGGATAAAGCTTGTCGCGACATGTGCCCAGATCCGCCTTTGCGAGATCGCTGACCTTGGCGGCGTTCCACGGGCTGCCCATGCGGCCGCCCTCGCGATACCAGAAGCCGTAGAGCTGATCCTTGGCCGCGACCAATGTCGCAGCGCCGATGCTGTTGCCGCTCGCTTCATACCAGCCGAGCCGCATGATGCGTCCGAAGATCACCCCCTCCAGCTGGCCATTGCCATTGTTGTAGCAGCCATGGATCCGGTTGCCGTCCTGGCGCAGCAGGATCGGGCCATATTCATGGGTATAATAGCCGCTCACATCGGCGACACCGCCCGCACCGCGGCTTTCGAGCTCACCCTGAATCTCGAATTCGGACAGGCGGGTCTGGCCGCCGCCATTCCAGTTATCCTTCACCACCAGCTTGATCCAGCGCGCCGAAATCGGTGTCTTCAGCGTGAAACGCGATCTTTGGTCCTTTGCCGCTTCGCCGTCATAGATCTTGAAATAAGGGCCGTCGGGCGACGCGGTGGCGCCCAGCACGGTGAAGCGACGGACCGGAGAGCCCTCCGCGCTCACCGACGCGCTGCCATCCTCGCGCGCGACCGGCGCGAAGGTGGAATCGAGCGCGAAGCCGCTGATCTTGCCGGGGCCGGTCAGTTCGAATTTCAGTTCGTGCGGAAAGGTCACGGTCTTTTCGGACATCCAGCCATAGCCCTGGCTGCCGTCGACGAGATTGATCGAGAATTCGGACCAATGGCGCTTCGCCTCTCCCGTATCCGCCATCGCGATCCCACCGGCGGTGATATGCAGGATATTGTTCGGCTCGGGTTCCGACGCCGGCTTGTCCGGCGTATTGGCCGGTTGCGAGGTGCAGCCGGCGCACAGCAGCAGTGCACCGAACAGGGCATGGTTCCGCATCGATAATCCTCTCAAATGAGCAGCGCGACCGCCGCGACTATTTGCGTTCGGGCCAGATCTTCGCAGGCATCCCAGCCTTCGGCGCGCCGAGCAGCGGTGTCGACAGCGCGTAGAGCCCGTTGGTGGAAAAGGCCCAGATGATGTTGCGGTCATATTCGGTAAAGACCGCGAAGGTCGTGTTCTCGAACGTATATTCGGGCAGTTCCTCGGCGGTCGGGAAACGCGGCACGAAATAGCCCGCGATCCTGGGCTTCGCCGGATCCTTGACGTCGAAAATCTGGATGCCGGCATTGTAAAAGGCATAGGGGACCACGCCCTGCCGCCCATGAAGCGGCTGGCCGTTGCCGCCCGACCGCTTGGGGCCGAAACTGCCGCGCCGCTGGCAATAATCGGTGAAGCCCGCGCCCTTGGGCGGCGTCGGCCGCGGGAATTTCGCGGCCACCCTGGGATTGGCCGGATCGCGGACATCGATCGAATAAATGTCCTTATAGGGTTCGAAACAGCTCGCATTCATCGGATAGCCGTTCGAAAAGACGAAGCCGGTGCGATCATATTGGCTGACATCGACATTATCGAATTCGGTGCCGGCGAAACTCGGCGGCACGCTCAGATGGCCGAGCATCCTGGGCTGCGCGGGATCGGCGAGATCGAAGCTGTAGAAGCCGAGGCCGCCCATGCCGCCAAAGCCGAGCTTGCCGCCATCCTCGATCGGTTTCGGCAGGAACAGCGGATTGCGCGAGCCCATCCACGAAGTGCGATTGCCCGCGCGCGGATTGGCGAGATAGGCCGCCTCATGCGCCTTGTCGCCCGCGATCTGGCCGGGAACCGCGATCTGCGAGACGAATTTCGGATCGGCGGGGTTGGACATGTCCCAGAGCTGGAAGCCCGGCGAATGCAGATAATCGGGATATTCGGTGAGGGCATAGCTGTCGTCGGGTGCGGAGGAGAGTATCATATATTTGCCGCCCGACCATGCCGGCGCATCGAGCGAGCCCGAGCCCTGCTGCTGGCCGATCGGCGCATCGGGATGCTTGTAATCGGTGGTCCGCGTCGCCAGCAATTCCCACTGGTCGGGCAGCGGGCCATTCATCGCGAAGACCTTGAAGCCCTTGAGCGAATTATAGTTGCGCAGTGAGGCGACCTTGTCGGGCTGGCGCATCTTGTCTTCGAAGATGCCGAAGCGGCCGATCTCGTAGGATGCGACGATCACATTCTTGCCGAGCGCCTTGCTCCACACGATCGTCGCGCCGCCGAGATAATTCTTGACGTTCGCGGCGTCGAATTCCTCGCCCGATCCGGATTTGCTCCAGACGCCGCCCTCGGAGAAGACGATCTTCGCCTTGCGCGGATCGGTGACGTCGAGGATCCGCAGATAGTCGCGATCATGTGTGTAGAGATATCGGCGCCCGCCGAAATCGGCGACATTCGCCCAGGCATGCCAGGGCGACGTGACATGGGGGTAGAAAGCGAGAACCTTGACGTTCTTCGCGTAGCTTTTCTGATCCCAATGCGTCAGCTGTCCGGGAAAGGCCGGCGCATCATTGGTCAGCGGCGTCGCCACCGGCGCGTTGAAGCGGCCGGTCGCGGCATCCATGCCGTAATCCTTGCCCGGCACCGGGGGTGGCGGCGGATTGTCGCGGGTCAGGTCATGCCATGCCTTGAGCCAGGGATCGGTGATGTTGACCGGGCCCGCCGGTGCCTCCCCGCCAGAGGCGGACGCGGCACCGGCGATCCCGCATAGCGCGCCGGCGGCCAGGGTGACGCGCAGCATGCGAAGCCAGGATCCTTTACCCGTATCGGTCATCGCCGAATTCCCCAGAAGCATGTTCAGAAGCGCCATTTGCCGGTGATGCCGTAAGTGCGCGGCGGAATATAGGTGCCGTAGATTGTCCCGAAGAGATCGAGCTTGCTGGTGTAATTGAGCTCGTTGGTCAGGTTCTTGACCCAGGCCGTCAGCTCCCATTTGCGCGCCTCGTCGCGAATGCCGAGCCGGGCGTTGAGCAGGATCTCGCTATCGAACTTCAGCGCCGGCGTGTTCGGATTGTCGAAGAAATGCGCGCCGGTATATTGGAAGTCGCTGCCGCCGACGAGCACCAGCCGCTCGCTGATCGGCTGGTCGAGATTGGCGGCCAGGCCGAAGGCATGTTTGGGCGTCCGGCGGCAGCTCTTGCCGTCGAGATCGGTGCCCTCATCGTCGATGATCAGTTCGCCGGTGAAATTGCACTTGGAGAAAGCATAGTTGCCCGAAAGGCTGAGCGCGTCGGTCAGGCGCGCCTGGATGTCGAGTTCCAGGCCATAGGCGCGCGTGCCGTTCTTGGCATTGACGACGAAATTGTCGGGCGGTGCACCAGGGCCGGGCGACAGGAACTGGTTGGTCTGCAGATTGTCGTACAGCGTGTAATAGGCTGCGGCATTGATGAAGACGCGGCGATTGGCCAGCGCCAGCTTGGCACCCAGTTCGAAGCTGTCGGCGGTCTCGGGATCGAACGAGACCAGCGCCTCGGCGGGATTGTTCGCATCCTCGCCCGTCCAGCCGCCCGGCTTGTAGCCCTTGGCATAGCGCGCATAGAAGGTCGCATCGTCGCTCGGTTCGAAGCGGATCGTCGCGCTGGGCAGCCATGCATCCCAGCTCCGCTTGTCGGTGACGGTGAAGCCCACCGGCTCGCCTTCGAACGACACGCCCGACCGTGCGTTCGAATAGGCCTTGCGATCATAGGCGTAGCGCACGCCGGCATCGACCGAGAGCCTGTCGGTCAGATCGTAGCTGACCTCTCCGAACAGCCCGATATTGTCGTTGTGCGAAGTCGTGACGGTGTTGTTGGTGCCCGGAAACGGCGAGGCGGGCGTACCGCCATAGGCGATCGCAAAGGCGAATTCGGTGATCGCCTGGAAATCGGGAAACAGGAAATTGACGGTTTCGGAACGGCGGATCTTCTCGCGCAGATAATAGCCGCCGGCTTCGAGATGGAGCCGCCCGCCATCATTCCAGCGCACACGGACTTCCTGCGAGAATTGCTTCACGTCGTCGGTCTTGGCGCTGTCGAAATAGCTGTCCGGCACCGTCTTGAGATAGGTGTTGATCCCCGCCAGCATCGCGGAGGTGATATCGGGCGCATTGGTCGCGGGATCGATCGGAAAATTGAAGAACATCCCCGCCCCGTCCTCGCGCGCCGACAGCGATGAATCGCGATAGGCGGTCTGCGCGGTGACGCTGACGCTGTCGCTCGGATCCCAGGCGACGGTGCCGCTCAGCCCGTACATGTCCGAATTCTGGAAGCCGGTGAAATTATGCGCACCCTTGCGATGGTTCGCGCTTTTGAACGGTGCGTTGCGATTGGGCAGGACGAAACCGGGTAATCCGGGGATCGGCGGCGCGAAGAAGCTGTTATACGTCACTTCATGGCTGTCGCGGGGATCGATGATGTCGACCCAGCGCGCGCCGTCGCGGTGGCGCGTATAATCGGCCGCGATATTCACATCCAGCGTGGCGTCGGGCTGCCAGCGAAGCTGGGCGCGGATCGCCTGGGTATTCTGATCCTCCTCGTCGCCGCCGCGGATATTCTTGGCATAGCCGTCATGCGTGCGCGAACTGGCCGTCAGCCCGAAGCCGACGGTATCGGAGATCGGGCCACGCACCGCCGCCGCGATATCGAGCTTGTTGTAATTACCGTAAGTCGCCTCGACGCTGCCCTCGAACTCGCGGGTCGGCTTCTTGGTGATATAGTTGATCAGGCCGCCGACGACGCTCTTGCCGAAGCGCAGCGCCTGCGGCCCCTTGAGCACCTCGACGCGCTCCAGATCGTACAGGTCGACCAGCGAGCCCGAACCGCGCGACATATAGACGCCGTCGACGAAGATGCCGACCGCGCCATCGGCGCCCGCGCCCTGGATATCCGATCCGATGCCGCGGATGAAAAGCTCGGTATCGACCGCGCGCTCGGCGCTCAGCTTCAATCCCGGCACGCGATAGGCGATCTCCGAAAAGTCACGGATGCCCGCGCGCTCGAGCGTGGCGCCGCTGAACGCCTGGACGGAGAGTGGAACGTCCTGAAGGCTTTCCTCGCGCTTGCGGGCGGTCACGACGATCTCGTCGGCGATCCCCGCCGCCTCGGTCGCTTTCGCTTCGCCAGCGGTCTGCGCCGCCGCCGAAACCGGAACCAGCATCACCGCGGCAGTCGCCAGACACATGCGCCGCGTCGATCGACTCAAAACCATTCATATCCCCCCATTTTATCGCAATGCGCACTCCCGGGCGCCGCCGAGGCCGAGGCCTTTGTGCGATCGGGTGGCTTGCCGTCGGGGGGAACTAACAAGTGCACCTATATCAGAATAATAGTAATTTATCGCGCCGCTATATTGGGATGGAATATTTGGATCGGCACCGCGTCGATCACTGGCCTCTGGCCGATCTCGCGCGGATTCGGCAAAACGCCACCATGACGCTGCTTCTGCTCCTGATCGCGGTCGGATTGGCGCCGCTCGTCGCCGGGCTGGCGCTGCTGAAACCGCGTGCCCAGGCCATCCCGCTGGTCCGGCGCGATGGAATCGGCTCGATCCTGTTTTGTGCGCTGGCCTTCACCCTGACATTCTTCTGGCAGGAATTGTGGCTGGTCATCCCGAAGGCGCTCACCCCCGGGCTGCACCCGATCCTCTATCACAATGATCATGACTGGACGGGCAAGGTCCGGATTGCCGAACTGTTGCAGGGCAGTGGTGCGATCGCGACGCTTGCCAGTGGACTGACGTTTCTGGGAGCGCTTTCTCTTGCGCGAAGCATGTCGATCAGCTGGCGGCTGTTCTTCTTCTGGATGGCCTTCCAGGGCCTGTATCAGGCGCTGACGCAGCTCGCGATCGGCACGTTGCTGCCCGGCAACGATGTCGGCCGCGCACTGGCCTATCTCGCGGTGAGCGGCACCGGCAAGGCACTGCTCCTGATCGCCGCCGTGGTTGCGATGGCATTTGCCGGCACGACACTCGCCAGCGCCTTTCCGTTGGCTGAATCCCCACCGTCCCGACGGTCACGGGCATTCGCGATCGAGATGCTGATCGCCGCGCTGCTGTCGGTCATGCTCATCATCCCGTTCCGACTGCCGCGCGAGATCATCGAGGTCGTCCTGATCCCCCTGATCGTCAATCTGGTGGGCGTGGGCTGGCTGATCATGGGCATGGCGATCACGCGATATCGGGCCGACGATGGCGGTCTCCAGGCCATCAGCCTCCTGGGGCCGACGCTTGCATTGGGCGTGACGCTCACCCTGTTTCAATGCGTCCTGAGACCAGGCATCGCCTTTTGACGCACGCGCCGCCCTGCCCGCTTGGCGCGAAACCCATCGGAATTTTCCGATAGGAATTGACAGCCGGACATCCCATCGGTAATTTCCGATGAATGGATACGGAAATCGCGCTTGCCGCACTCGCGGCCCTGGCCCACCCGACACGACTGGCCACGTTCCGGCTGCTGATCCGCCACGAGCCCGAGGGTCTTTCGACCGGCCAGCTCGTCGATGCATCGGGGCTGATGCAGAGCACTTTCTCCACGCATCTCGCGGTGCTGGCGAAGGCGGATCTCGTCATTGCCGAAAAGCGGGGTCGCCAGATGATCCAGCGCGCGAACATCGACGCGCTCCGCGCACTGATGCTCTTCCTCGCCAGGGACTGCTGTCAGGGCCGCGCCGAACTTTGCGAGCCATTGCTCGCCGAACTCGCCTGTTGCTGAGGGACAATCCGTGACCGACATCGTCATCTACCACAATCCCGAATGTGGCACCTCGCGCAACGCGCTCGCGATGATCCGCAACGCCGGGATCGAGCCGCACATCGTCGAATATCTGAAGACGCCGCCGTCACGTGCGATGCTGGAATCGCTGATCGTCAGGATGGGTGGCGGACCACGCCCGCTGCTGCGTGAAAAGAACACGCCCTATGCCGAACTCGGCCTTGGCGATCCGTCGCTCTCCGACGCGGCGCTGGTCGATGCGATGATGGCGGATCCGACCCTGATCAACCGTCCGATCGTCGTCTCGCCGCTCGGCGTGAAGCTGTGCCGCCCGTCCGAAGCCGTGCTCGACCTGCTGCCCGATCGACAGCAAGGCGCCTTCGCCAAGGAGGATGGCGAAGAGCTTGTCGACGCCGACGGCAACCAGATTCTCCGCGGGGCCTGACATGGCCACCGATCCACACCCGGCGATCGGCACCTTCGAACGCTATCTGTCGGTCTGGGTGGCGCTGTGCATCGTCGCCGGAATCGGGCTAGGCTACGCCCTTCCCGGCCTGTTCGCCGCGATTGCCGCGGCCGAGGTCGCCCGTGTCAATCTCGTCGTCGCGATCCTGATCTGGCTGATGATCGTGCCGATGCTGCTGAAGATCGACTTCGGCGCGCTGGCCAGGGTCCGGCAGCATTGGAAAGGCGTGGGCATCACGCTTTTCATCAACTGGGCGGTCAAGCCATTCTCGATGACCCTGCTCGCCACGCTCTTCCTTGCGGGGCTGTTCGCACCATTGCTGCCGGCGGGCGAGATTCCGTCCTATATTGCGGGCCTCGTCATCCTCGCCGCAGCGCCATGCACCGCGATGGTCTTTGTCTGGTCCAACCTCTGCGACGGGGATCCCGGCTACACGCTCGGCCAGGTCGCGCTGAACGACCTGATCATGGTCGTCGCCTTCGCGCCGCTCGTCGGATTGCTGCTCGGCGTGGCGTCGATCACCGTGCCCTGGGATACGCTGCTGCTCTCGGTCCTGCTCTATATCGTCGTGCCCGTTATCGTCGCGCAGGCGATCCGCCGCCGCGTCCTTGCCCGGGGCGGCCAGCACGCGCTCGATCGTCTGCTGCGCATGTTCGGGCCGGTTTCGCTGGCGGCGCTGCTCACCACATTGGTGTTGCTGTTCGGCTTTCAGGGTGAAGCGATCGTGGCGCGGCCGCTCGTCATCGCGCTTATCGCGGTGCCGATCCTGGTTCAGGTCTATCTCAACGCCGGACTCGCTTATTGGCTCAGCCGCCATTTCGGCGTGGCGTGGTGCGTGGCCGCGCCATCGGCGCTGATCGGCGCCTCGAATTTCTTCGAACTGGCGGTCGCCGCGGCGATCAGCCTGTTCGGGCTGAACTCCGGCGCCGCGCTCGCCACCGTGGTCGGCGTGCTGGTCGAAGTGCCGGTCATGCTGTCGGTGGTGGCGATCGTGAAACGATCTCGGCCCTGGTACGAGCGCGGCGCCATATCCGCCTGATCATCGGGGATGGATCATCCCCGACACCATTTCCCCCCAAACATCAGGACACAGATCGATGCCTCTCCGCACGCTGCCCGACCCCGACCACCTGCCCAATCTCGACCGGCGTTTCGCCCATGAGCAGCCGGCACTCGGGCTCGGCGCGCCAGTCCCCGCACCGCGCGTGCTGCTGCTCTACGGCTCGCTGCGCGAACGCTCCTTTTCGCGGCTCGCCGTCGAGGAAGCGGCGCGGTTGCTTCGCCATTTCGGCGCGGAGACCCGGATCTTCGATCCGTCGACACTGCCGCTTCCCGACCAGATCGCGGGGGACGATCACCCCGCCGTCCACGAACTGCGCGGCCATGCATTCTGGTCCGAGGCGATGGTCTGGTGCAGCCCGGAGCGTCACGGCCAGATCACCGGCATCATGAAAGCGCAGATCGACCACCTGCCGCTCGAGATGAAGGGCATGCGCCCTACCCAGGGCCGGACGCTGGCGGTGATGCAGGTCTCGGGCGGATCGCAATCCTTCAATGCGGTCAACACGCTGCGCCTGCTCGGCCGCTGGATGCGGATGTTCACCATCCCCAACCAGTCCTCGATCGCCACGGCCTATAAGGAATTCGACGCCGCGGGCCGGATGCGACCATCAAGCTATTACGACCGGATCGTCGACGTGATGGAGGAGCTTGTGCGCTTCACCGTGCTGACGCGCCCGCATGCAGACCAGCTCGTCGACCGCTATTCCGAACGCAAGACCGCGGGCATGCCGATTCCGATCAACGAGGATCATTCGGCCATCGCGATCAGGGCAGGATGAACTCGCCACAGCCGATTAGCGAAAGCGCTGAACGACCGGCTTAGATCGTTCAGCGCCCTCGGTTTCATTCGCTTTCCGCAAATTTCGGTCAGGCATTCACCCGACAGAAACTGCAGCGCGTCGGTCAGAAGCGATAATTGACCGTGGCGGAGACCGCCGACGAGTTGAACCGTTCGCCGGTACGGCGGAAGTCGGTGCCCTTCGCACCATTGCGGATAAAGGCGTTGCCTGCAGCGCCGCCCGCCGCATTCACGCGATAACCGTCATCCTTCAGGCTGGTGTAGATATATTGGAGACCAACCGAGAGCCCGCCGCCGAGACGCTGCTCGACACCGCCGCCCAGCTTGTAACCCCAGGCATCGTCATTGCCGTTGGTCGTGTAGGTCGGAGCACCGGCAACGCCGGTGTTGGTGGTCTCGAAACGGTTCTTGATCTTGGCCCAGGCGCCGCCGCCCGTGACGAAGAACAGGGTGTCACCCGTCGCGAAACCGGCGCGCAGACGCAGACCGGCATTCTTGCCGAGCTTGCGCGTCATGACATAGCTATCGGGGCCGGTGCTGAACGCCGAGACGCTGTCGCGGATGTTCGACATGTTGAATTCGGCCACGGCACCCAGCACGAGGCTGCCCATCTGGACGTCGTAACCGGCGTGGACGCCCCAATCGATCTTGTTCTTGTCGTCCGAGCAGCCATCCTTGGGCGCCCTGCCCTTGGCCTTGCCGCCGCAAAAGCCCGGCGAGAAGATGTTGGTCGTGGGCGCCGCGGCGGTCGAGACAGTGTCGCCGAACTTGCCGTCGAGATTGGTGTCGAACTCGATCTTTTCATTCTTGTCGTTCGGCTGGAAACGATAGCCGCCCTGGACGCCGACATAACCGCCGGTCCAGCTTTCATCGGATTGTGCGAATGCGGGGGTAGAGGCGGCGACGCCGGAAACGACAAGCGCGGCCGCAAGCAGGGATACTGGTTTCATGATACGCTACCTTTTTAAGCAAACAGGGGAACGACAGGGAGCCGCCATACTCGGCGTGCTCCGTTCCCGGTGCGTAATGAACCGCATTCGCAATGAACGGAAAATGAATGTAAAGCGCTACAACAAAGATGAATTTTGCGAAGGCATGTTGCCGATGGCCCGATCGAATATCGCACGAAACTGGTGATCTTTCGGCAAATACATATAGATCATGAACGCAGTATTCTGTCACAATTTCCGGCAATGACGACTGAACGATTACAACCACAAAACCCAAAGCCTCACGATGTTGATCATGGACTTCGCCGACGGCATTTTCAGGTTATAGTTGATCGCCCGCACCGCAAGCCTGACCGGCATATCATCTCGACAATGCACCGGCGATCGCCTCGAATCGACCCTTCCGGCCGCCAATGCGATCGCCGTTGAAAATCAGTCTCAATAGCGAATAGGGAGGGGCATGGATCGCCCCACCCGCTCTTTCGATTCCCCGGCGACGCGTGCACGTCTCGCGATCGCCACTCGCATATTCAGCGCGTCGCTGGGCGGCTATCTCCTGGCCAGCGCGGCCGCCTTCGCCCTGGCACGCGGCCTGCCGCTGAGCCGGGCCGAGGCGACGACCGCAGCTTCGCTCGCCGCGATCCTGGTCATGCCTGCCGCCGCGATCTGGGCGTTCGCCGCGCAGCGCGCCTGGCGGGCCATTGCCGACATCGTCGGATTGGCTGCGCTGCTCGGCTGTATCGCGTGGCTGTTGGGTCGGCCGGCATGAGCGCGGGTTTCCGGCAGTCGATGTCCGGCCTGCACACATGGTCGGGCCTGCTGCTCGGCTGGATCCTGTTCGCGATCGTTCTGAGCGGCACCGTCACGATGTTCCGGTTGGAGATCAGCGGCTGGATGCGCCCCGAAGTGGCCGGGACCGCACCGCCCGCCAAGGCGATCGAAGCCGCGATCACATGGCTCGAACGCAGCCATCCCAAGGCCGCCGGCTGGTATCTGACCGCGCCCGACGATCGCGGCGCAACGGTCCAGGCGGTCTTCGACGATATGACCGCACCGCTCGGCTATCGGGATATCGCGCTCGATCCACTGACCGGCAGCCCCGACGCGATCCGCGCCACGCTGGGCGGCGAATTCTTCTATCGCTTCCATTTCGAGCTGCAGCTCCCCTATCCCTGGGGACGCATTCTCGCCTCCGCCGCGGCGATGCTGATGCTGATCGCGCTGATCACCGGCATCATCGTCCATGCCCGCATCTTCAAGGACATCTTCACGCTGCGCCCCGGCAAGGGCAAGAGAAGCTGGCTCGACGCGCATAATGTGCTGGGCGTGCTCGCCCTCCCCTTCCACCTGATGATCACCGTGACCGGCATCGTCACATTGATCACGCTCACCATGCCCTGGGGCCTGACCGCGAATTATGGTGACGATCTCGCCACCGCCTTTGCCGAGATGTCACCGGGCCTGATCAGCCGCGAGGCCGCGGGCAAGCCGGCCAGGCTCGCGCCGGTAGGCGCGATGCTGGACGAAGCCGAACGGCGCTTCGCGGGCGGGCGGATCGGGCGGGTCAGCATCGCCAATCCCGGCGACGCGAATGCGGTGGTGACGGTCAGCAGGCACGACGGCGACCAGCTCGCTTATGCTGCGACCACGATCAGCTTCGACGGTGCGACGGGCAAGGTCATCGGCCAATATACCGAGGCGCGGCCCGCACGGCTGCCCCATGACGTGCTGTACGGACTGCATATGGGACGGTTCGCGCCCTGGGTCAGCCGCTGGCTCTATGTCCTGTGCGGGCTCGCCCTTGCCGGCACGATCGCGACCGGACTGGTGCTGTGGATCGAGGCACGCAAGGGCGCGAGCGGATTGGGCCACAGGCTGGTGGCGCGGCTCAATATCGGCGCGATCGCCGGCCTGCCGATCGCGACCCTGGCCTTTTTCTGGAGCAATCGGCTGCTGCCGTTCGGCCTTGCCGGGCGCGATGCGGCGGAGGTCGGCGTGTTTTTCTGGACCTGGGGGGCCGCGATCGTCTTCGCCTTTGTCCGCCCGCCGCGGCGTGCCTGGATCGAGGCATTCGGTCTCGCCGCGCTCGGCGCCGGCCTGCTGCCCATCGCATCCTTCGTCCTGACCGGACGCGGCCTGTGCCGGGCGGCCATGGCGGGCGACTGGCTGTTCCTGGGCTTCGACCTGATGATGTTCGCGCTGGCAGCGTTCTTCGCGACGGTCGCGCGCAAGGTCGCGATCCACAAGGCCCCCGTCCCGCGTCGGCACAGCCAGGCGGCCATGGCATGAGCGCGCTCGCATCATTCTCGCTCGCGTTCGGCGGGATGGCGCTGACCGGCCTGTCGATGGATCGCCATGCCCGCCAGGCCGCATTCGCGATCCGGGCGCGCTGGCTGCGGCCCGCCGGCTGGCTGCTCATCGCGCTGTCGCTCGTCGCGACGCTGGGCGCGCCCAACTGGCGCTTCGCGCTGGTCGAATGGGTGGGGTTGCTCGGCGCCTCGGCTGGCCTGGTCGTGCTGACGCTCCATTATCGCGCCCGCACGCTGCCCGCCTTCGCCCTCATCGGCAGCGCGCTCGGCCTCGCCGCCTGGCTTGCCGCGAGGCTCACCTGACAGCAGCGCCCTATATATGCAATTGACTCGCATTATCATATAAGCCTATCGGGCCAGCCCGCGCTTCCGGTGGCGATGCGCAATGCTGGAGTGTCCGATGATGTTGATGCGTAACCGCCTGCTGATCGGCGTGTCGGCGATCGCCGGCCTGATGACCGCCCATGCCGCGCGGGCGGCGAGCGATGGGAGCCCGGCGGACACCGACAAGACCGCGCCTGACATCATCGTGACCGGCATCGCGCCCGATCAGGGACAGAATATCGCCACCAGCAGCGGCGCGCTGGGCAACAAGACGCTGCTCGACACCCCCTTCTCCGTCACCGTCATCGATGCAGACGATATCTCCATGCGTCAGGCGACGACGATCGCCCAGATATTCGCGAACGACCCTTCGGTCTCCTCCTTCGCGACGGCGGGCACGACCAATTGGTGGGGCACACAGATCCGCGGCCTGGGCGTGCGCAACTATTATGTCGATAACATCCCGCTGCTCCTCTACTGGGGCGGCGACTATCCGCTGGAATCCGTGGCAAGCGTCGAGGCGCTCAAGGGGCTTTCGGGTTTCATGTACGGCTTTGGATCGCCCGGCGGCGTGATCAGCTACAAGACCAAGCGGCCGACGGCCGAACCCTTGCTCACCACCGAAATCGGCTATCGCACCAACAGCGTGTTCTACGGCCATGTCGATGCCGGTGGACCGCTCAATCGGGACGGCAGCTTCGGCTATCGCGTCAACGTGGCCGGAGAAAAGGGCACCGCCTATAATCAGGCCGGGGTCAATCGCTGGGTGGGTTCGCTCGCGCTCGAATATGCGTTCAGCCCGACACTCAAATGGCATGCCACCGCCAATTATGAGGACAGCAACCTCAAACACGAACCGCTCCAGATCTACTGGAGCAGCTATTCGGGCACGGCGCTGCCCCGGCCGACTTACAAATATGGCGATCTCAACATCGACAACAGCTTCTACAAATCGAACACGCTATCGACCGCGACCGGCCTCGACTGGGCGTTCGCGCAAGGCTGGTCGGCCAGCCTGACCTATGGCTATACGAGCAAGCGTCACCGCTCGAACAAGATGTTCGTCTATATGCTCGACGAAACCGGCGACTACGAAGGCTATGCCTATAATTTCGCCGAACTCGATCGAAACCATTTCGCGCAGACGATGCTGCAGGGCGAATTCGAGACCGGCCCCGTCCGCCATGCGATCGTCGCCGGCCTGTCCCTCCAGATCAGCAAGGCGGCCTTCGGCATTGACGATTATTATTGGAACAATGATTTCAACGGCAATATCTACCAGCGGCAGGATTTTCTCGTCACGCGCGATATCGGGTTCAGCACCGCCGGTTCTCCATCCGAAGAGCAGCAGCGCGCGGCTTTTCTGAGCGACACGCTCTATATCGGCGATCATGTCCAGGCGATCTTGGGCGCCCGCTATACGCGCTACGAGCTGCTCGATCTGGACGGCGATCCCGCGACCGATTCAGGCTATCGCACATCGGCGGTGACGCCCACCTTCGCGCTCATCTTCAAGCCCGCCGATCATGTCAGCCTTTATGGCAGCTATGTCGAATCGATGGAGGGCGGATCGCGTGTCGGCGGCGAATATGCCAATTTCGGCGAGATCCTGAAGGCGACCGTCAGCAAGCAATATGAGGTCGGCCTGAAATACGAGCATCGGGGGATCAGCTTCACCGCGGCGGGTTTCCGTGTCGAACGCGCCAACCAGATCGATCAGATGATCGACAACAGGCGCTACCTGACCCAGGACGGTCTGACCGTCTACAAGGGACTGGAAGCGATCGGCAGCTACCGCGTCAATGATCTGCTCAGGGTCGGGCTCGGCGCGGTCTATCTCGACCCCAGCATCCGCAATGTTTCATCAGGCAATGAAGCGATCCGCGGCAATATTCCCGAACAGGCGGCAAGATGGCAGGTGGTCGGCAATGCCGAATATCACATCCCCGGCCTGAAGGGCCTCAGCGTCCACGGCAATGTCCGCTATTTCGGCAAGGCGCCGACCAGTGATTTCAACACGCTCTACATCCCCTCGCGCACGATCGCCAATCTCGGTTTCCAGTACGAGACGCTGATCGGCGAGCGCCGTGTCGCCTTCACCGGCAACGTCAACAATCTCTTCAACAAGAAATATTGGGGACAGAGCAATATCGGCGAAGGCATCAACGGCGCGCTGAGCGTCCGCATCTACTGGTAGGCGGCCCGCCCAGGCCGCTATAAGATCCGCCATGACCGAGACTCCGCCGCTCTTCGTCATCACCGGCGCTATGGCGGCGGGCAAATCCACCGTCGCCCAGGCGCTGGCGGAAGCCCTGCCGAAATCGGTGCATCTGCGCGGCGATCTGTTCCGCCGGATGATCGTGAACGGCGCGGTCGCCATGGGGCCGGAACTGGACGAGGAAGCCCGCCGCCAGCTAGATCTGCGCCACGCGCTCGCCTGCGACGCTGCGCGGCACTATCGCGGCGCGGGTTTCGCCGTCGTCTATCAGGATATCATTCTCGGCCCCGATCTCGCCGCGGTCACGGCCAGGCTTGCCGATCTCGCACCGCGCGTGGTGGTGCTGGCGCCCGATGCGCGCACGCTCGCCGCGCGCGACCGGGCCCGCGCGAAGACCGGCTACGGCCCCGATTTCCCACCCGAGATCCTCGCCGACGCGGTTGCCGACACAAGGCCGCATATCGGGCTGCGGATCGACAGCAGCGCGCTGGACGTCGATGCGGTGGTCGCGCGCATCCTGGCGCACGGCTGGACGTGACCGCGACAGGGCATCGGCAGCGCCCTTCGATATTTTTCTCGCGCAATGTCACACGCGCCGATCCTGGCTCGTCATATCGTCGGACCCAATGAAAGGAACCCGACCATGACGACCAAGCTCGATCCCTTCGCCGCCGCTCCCGCGCTCATGAAGAACTGGATGGGAACCTCGCTCGCCGTCGCCGCCAGCCTCGAACCGAGTCTAATCGAACTGGTGAAGATCCGCGCGTCGCAGATCAATGCCTGCGCCAATTGCATCAACATGCACACTGTCGAAGCGCGCGCGCAGGGTGAGACCGAACAGCGCATCTACCTGCTCTCCGCCTGGCGCGAGGCGCCCTGCTACACCGACCGCGAACGCGCGGCGCTCGGTTGGACCGAGGCATTGACGCGGCTGTCCGAAGGGCACAGTCACGAAGCGGCCTATGACGCACTCAAGGCGCAGTTCAGCGAGGAGGAGCAGGTGAAGCTCACTTTGATGATCAATGTCATCAACGGCTGGAACCGCCTCGCGGTGGGCTTCGGCCTGTGGCTGGACATGGCACCGGCCAAGGCGGCCGCCTGATGCCCGATGCGGCAATGGAGGACGCGGCGGAGAGTTTCGATCCGCTGCGTCCCCGGCTCACCCGCGTCGCCTATCGCATGCTCGGCTCGGTCACCGATGCCGAGGATGTGGTGCAGGACGCCTTCATCCGCTGGATGGGCGCCGACCGCACCGAGGTGCGCGAGCCCGAGGCGTTCCTGCGCCGGGTGGTGACGCGGCTGTGCCTCGATCAGATCAAGTCGGCGCGGCATCAGCGCGAAACCTATATCGGCCCCTGGCTTCCCGACCCGATCGTTGACGAAGAGGAGGAGGACGACGTCACCCTGCCGCTGATGCTCGCGCTCGAACGCCTCTCCCCGCTCGAGCGGGCGGCGTTCCTGCTGCACGACGTGTTCGGCCTGGGCTTCGACGAAGTGGCAAAGACGATCCAGCGCGATCCGGCCGCCTGCCGCCAATTGGCCAACCGCGCCCGCGCCCATGTCCGCGAAGCCCGGCCGCGCTTCAAGGTAGAGAAACAGCGCGGCCTCGATCTTGCCAATGCCTTTTTCGCGGCGTCACGCAGCGGCGATATGACTGCGCTCGGCGCGATGCTGGCGGCGGACGTCAGCGTCCACTCGGACGGCGGTGGCAAACGCCCCGCAGCGGTGCGGCCGGCGATCGGCTATGGCCAGGTGATGACGCTGCACAAGGCGCTGGCCGTGCTGTTCCGCAAATATGGATCGGAACTCGTCCATGCCGGCCTCATCAACGGCCTGCCCGGCTTCGTCACGCGCGAGGCCGACGGCGAACTCCAGACCACCGCACTCGATATCGAGGACGGCAAGATCACCGCGATCTACGTGATGCGCAATCCCGACAAGCTCAAGCATCTGCATTAAAGCCTGATCCAGGCAGATTAACTCATCTCGTCATTCCCGCGCACGCGGGAAAGACGAAAGAGGAGGTACCTCAGAAACCGAGCTTGACGCCGATGGTGAAATAGCGGCCGACGACATCGTAGAAGGGCGAATAGAGCGAGCCGCCGGGGGCCTGTCGGTCGAAGAGATTGGTGACGTTGGCATAGACCTCCATCGTCTGCGACCCCGTCGCGACGCGCGCCCGTGCGAGCAGATCGACATAGGTATAGGCCGGGATGTGGTTGTTGAGCAGCCGCACCGTCGAATTGTAATTGCCCGCGGAAATATGGCGCGCACGCACCAGCGCCGCGAAATGTTCGCTGTCATAGCCGATGCTGGCATTGACCCGCCATCTGGGGACGCCGAAACTGAATGAGTTCCCCTGCGATCCGGCATAGTCGATCCTGCTGACGCCATCATTGGTGGTCAGACTGTGAACCCAGCTGGCCAGAAGGCGGAACGTGATCGTGCCGGGCAGATCTGAGACGGTATCGAGCGGCAGGCGCTGCGAAAGCTCGACGTCGATCCCGTCGGTCCGGTATTCGGCAAGGTTCAGGAACGTGGATATGGTGCGCGTGATATTGCCGTCGGCGTCACGCTCGACATGCGCGCAAAGCGCCTGATTGCCGTTGAAGCAGCGGACGACCAGATCCTGCGCCGGGATCGTCGTGATCACGTCGTCGATGCGGATCCTGTAATAATCGAGCGATAGGTTGAAACCGCGGATCGCGGGCGGCGCATAGTGAAACCCGGCGGTAAGGCTGTCAGCGGTTTCGGGCTGCAAGCCCGGATTGCCGCCGCTGTGGCTGAGCACATAGACGCTCATATTCTTCACCGGATCGATGATCGTATTATAGCCCGTCGAAAGCTGCATGTAGAGTTCGGAGAGATTGGCCGACCGGATATCGCGGGAGCGCGTAAAGCGCGCGCGAAACCCCGGGAAGAATTCGTTGGTCGCACCCAGCTTCCACGACCAGATCGAACCGGTGGTGTCATAGTCCGACAGTCGAACCGCCGCGTTGACCTCGAATTTCCGCAGCAGCGGACGATCCCGCACCAGCGGGACAAGGATTTCGCCAAACGCCTCCTTGACCGTGAAACTGCCTGACATCGGCGTGAAGTTGAAGGTGCGGAACGCCTTGATCAGATCGAGCGCGCCCACCGTCTGCCGGATCGCTTCACGGCGCGCCTCGATACCCATGGCGATCGAGACCGGCCCGGCGGGCAGCATGACGGGCTCCCCCCGCAAGCTGACCCCGCCGACATCCAGCCTGGTCTTGGCACGCTGGCTTGGCGCGCCGATGACATAGGCCAAGGCTTCGGGCGACGGCGCGCCTTCGCCGAACAGGTTGAGCGGCACGCATGCGCTCGACGGATCCGTCAGCTTGATCCTGCAGATCGGCTGACCGGTCGCCGGATCGCGCACGGCATCGATGGCCTGGTTGAAATTGGCCCCGATGACGAAACCGGGCGTGTCGAGATCGTTGCGATACTCGCCATGGCTGTAATAACCGCTCCAGCGCCAGCGGGCGCCGATCGTCCCGTCCAGCGCGATCGTCCCCTGTGTCGTCACGCGCTGGAAATCGATGCGCGGAAAGGGGAAGTCGGAATTGAACCGCCCCATCCGGAAGCTGGACTGTCCGGCCGCGAGCAATTGTTCGCTGATGGCCGGCGACAGAAAAACATTGTCGCTGGTGATGGTGATGTTGCCGCGATTGTGATCGCCGAACCAGATATAGTCGTTCCACATGCGCGAATGGCGCAGTTCGCCCGTGATCCTGAGACCGGCACCGGGCGCGAAACTGATCCGGCTAAGCGCGCTGTATCGGCGCTGCGGGGTGACGAGCGGACTCAGATCGTCGTTCGATGGGCCTTCGCCGCCGATCATATCGTTGCCGATGACCGTGCCATAGTCGAAGTCGCGCAGCGATCCGTCGGGATTGAACGCCTTGCCGGCAAGGACGCCGCTCAGGATCAGCCCGCCATGCGCCGCATTCGCGAACCCCACATCCGGCGAGAGCATAAAATTGCCGTCCCCGACCGACACGGTGGACCAGCGCCCCACCGTCGGGCGCGACACTTTGGGAATGACGCCCTGATTGTCGAGATATTCGGCACCGATCGTCACATGGCCGCGACCACCGGCAAATGCCGCGCCGAACGCCCCTTCGAAACGATGCTCCGCAGCATCGTTGCGCGATGATATTCCCGCCTGTGCACCCAGCTTCAATCCGCTGAAATCGTCATCGAGCACGATATTGACCACACCGGCGACCGCCCCGGATCCCCAGGCGGCCGATGCCCCGCCAGTGACGATGTCAACCGACTTGATCAGCACCGTCGGCACGGTGTTGAGATCATTCTCGCTTGAGAAACGCCGTCCATCGAGCAGCACCAATGTGCGGTTGATCCCCAGGCCGCGCAGGTCCGCCGGCGCCTGGCCGGCGCTCGTATTGGTACCCGTCGTCTGCGGCGAAATCGTCCCGCGAAACTGCGGCAGGTCGTTCAGGGCGGCCGCAACATTCGGCCGCGCGCCGATGTCGAGGCTTTCCCTGGTCATATGCAGGGTCGGGGTCGGCGCCTCGAAGCCCGGCGTGTCGATACGCGAGCCGGTCACGATGATCGGTGCGCCCTCCTCCACCACGGCCGTCGACGATGTCGTATCATCCGCCAGCCGCTCGCCGGACCGGCTGGAGATGACATAGGAACCACCGGCTGTGACGCTGAAGCCGAGGCCCGATCCGTGCAGGAGACGGCGCAACGCCTCGGAAACGCTATAGCTGCCCTTGAGCGCCGGCGCGACGCGGCCCTTCGCGGCGGCGGGCGTGAAGATGACGTTGGAACGCGTGACGCTGCCAACCGCTTCTAGTGACCGGGGCAATGGCTGACGCGGCAGCGAAAAACGGAATGTCGGGGCGGTCTCCGCCGCGGCAGCGGTGGCCGTAAGGCAGACGAGCGCAGGCAGCCATATCGAAATGCCCCCTCGTATCATGCGCCGTCCCCCGACTCCCTGGATCGTTCCGTCAATTAGCCTTGGCCGATCCGCTCGGCGACACCCTGCGACGGACCAGCGAAGTGCCGGATCGGTCTCACAGCGTCAAAAGCAATGTCTCGCCCTCTCGCCGCACCCGCAACCCATGGAGCTGCGCGACGGCGGCCGCGAATTCCGCCGAATCGTCGGTCGCGAATACGCCCGAAATGGGAAGCGCCCCAAGACGGGCGTCGTTCACCACCACCCGGTCCTGGCCATAGCGGTTCACCTCCGCCACGGCTTCGGACAGGGGCGTATCGCGGAACAATATCTCGCCGCGGCGCCAGGCCGTGACCGCATCGAGCGCGGGCCGGTCGAGCACCGGCGCCACCTGCGGGGCCGCTGACACGCGCTCGCCCGGCGCCAGGATCGCCAGCAATTGTGGGCGCTCGCCGGCTCTGGTCACCTCGACCTTGCCGCGCAGCAATGTGACGCGCACACGATCGCCGTCGCGCCGGACGACGAAGCTGGTGCCGATCGCCCTGATCCGCTCGTCGCCGGCCATCACGACGAACGGTCTTGCCGCGTCATGCGCCACTTCGAACATCGCCTCGCCGCGATCGAGCGAAACCTGTCGCTGATCGCGGTCGAATTTCACCGTCACGTGACTGTCGGTGTTGAGCGCGATCCGGCTGCCGTCATCCAGCGTCGTGCTGCGCTGCTCGCCGGCGCCGGTATCGAAGGCCGGTGCCTGGCTGAGATAGACCGTCATCGCACCGGTGACGACGACCGCCAGGAGCGATGCGGCGATCGCCAGCGGCATGAAGCGTCTCGGCGCGCGCACGTCCTGTGTGGCGATGGCGGCGGCGCCGGGCAGCAATTCCCACAATTCGGTGGCGCGTTCGAACGCCTCCTGATGCGCGGGATCGCACCTCAGCCAGTCCTGCAGCGGCACTTCGGCATCGGCGCCGCGCGGGCCATGAAGCCGGGCGAGCCATGCCGAGGCCTCGGCATTCAACCGGGCGCGCTCCTCCTTCGAGCGGATCACCATGTCTCCATCCAGTTCATCATCTCCAGGGTCGCTCGGGCGACCTGCTTTTCCACAGCGGGGACTGACATCCCTTCTTCATTGGCGATCACAGCATAGCTTGCGCCATCGAGCCTGCGACGAAGCAGGATGCGGCGCGTGCGTTCGGGCAATCTCTCCAGGCCGGCGGCGGCATGCTTCAGCCGTGCCTGGGATTGCAATATCTGTTCCGGATCGGGCGCCGCGTCGGCGATCGAAAAGACATTGCCGGTCGAGAATGGCGCCCGGCGTTCGCGGCGTCCCTCGTCGATCGACAGATTGACCGCAACCTTGACCATCATGGCTTCCTGCGAGCGCACGGCATGCTTCTGTTCGTAGCGCTCCACTTTCAGAAAGGCTTCCTGCACCAGATCGTCGGCATCCTGATCCGCGACGCCGCGGCGGCGCAGTGTGGCTCGGACATGCCGCAACATCTCGCTCAAGTGATTCATCGTGCTCCTCGCACATGGCCTAGACGATGCGATCGATCAAATCCGACATAATTCGCTTGAACCGGTCGCAATGGCCGTTCAGCGTCCGACATTATGTGCGATCCGCTTCCATTCGGCGGAGGTCAGCGGCAGCGTGGCGAGCGCGGCATAATAGGCGGCCAGGTCGCGCGTCACCGGCCAGTCGGACGCGGGCACGAAATGGCTGAGGCCGATCCTGCGCATCAGGCGAACGAGCGCCGTCTTCTGATCGTCCGAAGCGATGGCGGGATCGATCGCCGCCAGATCGAAATAGAGATTGGAGCACAGCTTGCGATCCCGCTCGCAGGCATCGGCGAAAACGCCGAGGGCATCGAGCGTCGGGGTGTCGATGTTGCCCCAGCCGGCGATATGGGCGAGTTGCACGGTCGTGCCGCGCGCGGCGGGAAGGATCTCGTTCAGGAAGATCCGGGCCTCGTCCGCGCCATAACCGGTCGCACCCTGGCGGATATGGGCCATGATCCGCAAATGCGCGGATGCGGCGGCGCGAAACACGTCCGCCAACGCCTTCACATGATCGGCCTTGTGATAGTCGAAACGCGAATTGGCGAGGTGCAGCTTGAGGCCGGCGACATGGGGGTCGCCACGCCAGCGCGCAATTTCCGGCAGCGCGGTCGGCGTCACCGGATTGACCGCGATATAGGCTTCGAACCGATCCGGCCGGGCACGCGCCAGCGCGACCGTGAAATCGTTCGCGGCGCGCACGATCTCGACATGGTCGGCCAGGGGCGTCGCCATGATCGGGCTTTCCGCCATATAGGCGGTCGACATCAGCCGTGCGCGACGAATGCCCGCCGCGTCCATGTCTTGCAGCAGGTCCGTCACGCTCGGCGAGCCGGCGAGCGCGGTGTCGCAAAAACTCGATTTGCCGGCGCTCGCGCAATAAGCGGGCATGATCGCCTGGATCGCCGGCGACCGGACATGGACATGATGATCGACCGTCACCGAGACGGGCTTGCCACGCGCCGCATGCAGCGGCGCCCCGAACGACAGGGTGGCCGCAACGATCGCGAGCGCGCGGATGAGGGTCATTTCGCGGCGTCGCCGAGCAAAGTCCGTTTCCAGAACTGGACGGCGGTCCAGAAATAATAGTCCTCATTCTCCTTCTTGTGGAAACCATGCCCTTCATTCTGGGCGAGCAGATGCCAGGCGGTGCCGTTCCTGGCGCGGATCGCCTTGATGATCTGCTCGGCTTCCGACGCGGGCACGCGCGGATCGTTGCCGCCGGTCGCGATCAGGATCGGGATGTCGATCTTGTCGACGCTGGTCAACGGTGAGATCGCGATCAGCTTGGCGCGCTGCTTCGGGTCACGCTCGTCGCCATATTCGGCGCGGCGCAGGTCGCGGCGATAGGATTGCGTGCTTTCGAGGAAGGTCACGAAGTTGGAGATGCCGACATAGCAGCTCGCGCTTCTGATCCGCGCGCCGTAATGGACGGCGGAGGCATAGCACATATAGCCGCCATAGGACATGCCGGAGATCGCGAAGCGGCCGGCGTCGAGCGTGCCGTCCCGGCCCAGCGCATCGAGGATCGCACCAATATCCTTCACCGAATTCTCGCGCAGGTCCGGGCCGTTGTCGAGATTGACGAAGCGCTTGCCGAAGCCCGTCGAGCCGCGGACATTGGGGAAGAACAAGGCGATGCCGAGTTCATTGAGCAGATAATTGTCGGAGCCGCGATAATCGGGCCGCACCTGGCCTTCGGGCCCGCCATGGATATCCATGATCATCGGCCGCTTGCCCGGGAAACGCCTGGGATCGGGACGATAGAGGAAGCCCGAGACCATCTCCCCATCGAAACTCTTCACCTGGACGAGCTCGGGTTCGATGTTGCGCGCGGCGTCGAGCCCGCCGGTCTCGCTTTCGGTCCAGCGCGTGACCGCCAGCGTCTTGGGATCGACCGAGAAGGCGTCGCCGGCGACGCGCGCCGACGAGATGCTGAGCCCGATCGCGCCCCAAGGGGCGATCTCGATCGCGGAACCGATCGCGTAAGGGATCACGCCGGCGGGCAGTCCGGTCACCGGACGGGTGTTGCCGGTCGCGACATCCATGACGCGCAGGCGACTGACACCGGCTTCGTTGATCGCATAGGCGATGAAGCTGCCGTCGGGCGCGATCGCATAATCGCTGACGTCCCATTTCGGTTCTTTGGACACCGCCGTGAATCGGCCCTTGCGGTCGAGCGTGCCGAGCTGGATGAAGTCCGACGCGACGCTGGACGCGACCCAGATCCGGCCGTCAGGGCCGTAGCGCGGATCGACATAGGATGCCGGCGCCTTGTCCCCCGCGATCGCGGTCAGCTTGCCGCTGGCGATATCGAGCTCATGGACGATCGCGTTGCTGACCGACTTGCGATTGAGGACGAGCGCGGTTTTTCCGTCCGCCGAGAAGTCGGTGATGCTCCAGCCGCCACCTTCGACCTGCGCGACCAGCCGGTCGGTCTTCGGATCGCGCGGATCCATGACGTACAGATCGGTGTCGGCGCCGTTGCGCCGCGTCGAGATATAGCCGATCCGCCGCCCGTCTGGGCTCCACGCGCCGAACCAGTTGCGGCTCTTGCCGTCGGTCAGCAGCACCGGCCGGCCATTCTCCAGGCGATAGAGCTGATAGAATTCGCCGCCGCCGACATCCTTCTGGATCACCAGAGCGCCGTCCCCGCCCGGCGCGCGGAAGCCCGCCAGCACCGGCTCCTGCTCGAAGCTGATCTGGCGACGCATCGCCGACGGTGCCGCGACGCTATGCAACTGATCGGTACCACCGAAGCGCGTCTTGACCAGCATCGACCGGTCAACCGGGTTCCAGCCCTGGAACACCGCCTTGCGGGCTTCGAGATAAGGCCGTGTTTCGCTGGCGAGCGCATCCGCCACCGGCGGCGGTCCATCGGTCACGATCGCAGCGGGCTTCGGCACATCCGCCAGGGCGGGTGTGGCGGAGGTCAGCAGGGCAATGGCGATGAAGCGACGGACGGTCATGATCGTCTCCCTGAACTGGGTGCCGCCGGCGCGGCAAGGGAACCGGCCGGCGGCGAGATCGTCAGCGAACTGACGGTCAGAAGCGGACGCGTGCGCCCACGGTGATGTAGCGCCCGACCACATCGTAATAGGGCGAGTAGAGCGCGCTGACCGGCGGATCCTTGTCGAACAGGTTGGTCGCGTTGGCATAAAGCTCAAGCTGCGGCCCCTGCGACACCGGGATGCGCGCGTTCAACTGGAGATCGAAATAGGTATAGGCCGGAATGTGGTTGTTCACGAGATTGACGGTGGTGTTGTAATTGCCCGCCGACAGATAGCGTGCCCGCAGCAACGCGCCGAAGGTCTCGTCCTGATAGGCGATGCTGGCATTCACGCGCCATTCCGGAACGCCCAGGCCGAACGAATAGCCCTGCGACTTCACATAATCGATCTTGCTGACGCCGTCGTTGGTGCTGAGGCGACTGACCCAGGTGCCGAGCAGGCGGAAGGTCAGGTTGCCCGCGCTGACCGGCAGGACATAGCTCAGTTCCGCGTCGATGCCGTCGGTCTGATATTCGGCGAGATTGATGAAGGTCGCGACGGTGCGGACGATCGTGCCCGAGGCATCGCGCTCGACCTTGGTGCACAGGTCGAGATTGCCGTTGAAGCAACGCGTCACCAGGTCCTGCGCGGCGATCGTCGTGATCACGTCCTTGATGCGGATGTCGTAATAATCGAGCGTCAGGTTGAGGCGCGACAGCGGCGACAGAACGAAGCCGGCAGTGAAGGTGTCGGCGGTTTCGGGCCGCAGATTGGGATTGCCGCCGCCATTGTTCAGCACATAGACGCTGGTGTTGGTCTTCGGATCGGTCAGCGTGTTGTAGCCCGTCGTCGACTGGGTGTACAATTCGGCCAGGTTCGCCGAGCGGATATCCCGCGAGCGCGTGATGCGCCCCTTCACGCCGGGGAAGAACTCGTTGGTCAGCCCCAGCTTCCACGACCAGATCGAACCGGTGGTGTTATAGTCGGAAATGCGCGCCGCGCCGTTGAACTCGAGCTTGTTGAGCATGGGCAGGTCGCGTGCCAGCGGCAGGAGGATTTCGGCGAAGGCCTCCTTGACGGTGAAGCTGCCCTTCAAGGGCGAGAAGCTGAAGGTCTGGAAGGCCTTGGCGAGGTCGAGATCGCCGACACGCGCATTGATCGATTCCTTGCGCCACTCGCCGCCAACCGCGATCGAGACCGGACCGGCCCACAGATCGAACGGCTCGCCCCTCAGGCTGAAGCCCGCCGTATCCAGCTTGGTGCGCGACCGCGACCGGGGCGTGCCCGTCACATAGTCGATCGCCTCCTGCGACGGCGCCCCCAGGCCGAACAGGTTGATGGGGACGCAGTTGGTGTTCGGGTTGGTCAGCGCGATCCGGCAGATCGGCTTGTTGGTGGTCGGGCTGATGACCGAATCCACCGCCTGCGCATAGGGGGTGGTCAGCAGGAAGCCCGGCGTGTCGATATTGTTGTCGAACTGACCATGGCTGTAATAGGCGCCATAGCGCCAGCGACCGTCGCTCGACTTGCCGTCGATCGCGAGCGTCGCCTGCGTGTTCTTCCGTTCGAAATCGATCGTCGAATAGGACAGGTCGGAATTGAACCGGCCCATGGTGAAGCTGGTCTGTCCGGCGGCGGCCATCGCGTCGCGGATGTCCTGGCGCAGGAATGCGTTGTCGGCCTTGATCGTCAGATTGCCGCGATTGTGGTCGCCGAACCAGATATAGTTGTTCCACATCCGCGAATGGCGGAACTCGGCGGTCACCGTCAGATTTTCGGTCAGGTCGAAGCTGGCTTGCGCCGCCATGCTGTAGCGGCGCTGCGGGGTGACCAGCGGGCTGAGATCGTCGTTCGACGGGCCTTCGCCGCCGATCATGTTGGTGCCGCTGACCACGCCATAGTTGATCGGGCGCAGCGAACCATCGGCGTTGAAGCCCTTGCCCGCGAGCACGCCCGACAGGATGATGCCGCCATAGGCCGCGTTGGAGAAACCGACATCGGGTGACAGCTTGAAGCTGTTGCCGCCGGCGGAGATCGTCGCCCAACGGCCGACATTGGGGCGGCTGACCTTGGGGATGACGCCTTCATTGTTCAGATATTCGCCGCCGATCACGAAATGGCCGCGGCCATCGGCGAATGCGGTGCCGAACGCCCCCTCGAAGCGATGCTCGGCGGCGTCGCCATAGCTCGAGATACCGGCCTGCGCGCCGAGCTTCACGCCGGTGAACTTGCCGTCGAGCGTGACGTTGACGACGCCGGCGACAGCGCCCGAGCCCCAGGCGGCGGATGCGCCGCCAGTGACGATATCGACGCTCTTGATCAGCACGGTCGGGATGGCGTTAAGATCATTGTCGCTCGACAGACGGCGACCGTTCACGAGCACGAGCGTGCGGCTGATGCCCAGGCCGCGCAGATCGACCGGCGCCTGGCCCGCGCTGGTGTTGGTGCCCGTGGTCTGCGGCGAGGTGGTCGCGCGGAACTGCGGCAGATCGTTGAGTGCGGCGGCGACGTTGGTTCGCGCCGCGACGCTGAGATCGGATGCGGTGACCTGCAGGGTCGGCGTCGGTGCGTCGAAGGCGCGGTCGATACGCGATCCGGTGACGACGATCGCTTCACCTTCCTCTTCGACCGATGCCGCGCTGCCCGAAGCCGATTGCGCCGGCGCGGTCGTCTGTGCCGAAACGCCGGCCGACGCGAAGATCGCCATGCCCGCGCCGATTACAGTTCCAAATCGCATCATATGAACCCCCTGTGTTCGGCCCGGCGGTCCATTGCCCCGGGGCCTTCACAGGGAAGACGAACGCGTTTCACAAAACCGACATATTCAGTGAAATTTCTTTCCGGGCCCCGAAAAGAGGGCATTTGGTAACGTCGTTCACCTATAGGAGCGGACCGGAATGCGGGATATTGATGCGGCTTCCGCATCGTCCGTGAGCCGCCAATGTCCCTCATGCGATTCTCGACCAGAGACATTCCCGCCGCCCGGCGCCGGGACGTCGTCGAGGCCGCCTATAGCGCGCATGTCCAGGGTTCGATCGATTTCCCGCATGGCCAGCCGATCGCCGCCGAGATGTGCCTGCGGAGCGTCGCCGACATCCATCTCGCCTCGGTCGAGACTTCCCCCGTCAGGATCGTCACGCCGCCCGACGACACCGGCATACTCTATCTGGGCATCGCCGCCGCGGGCGGCGGCGTGATCGATGCGCTGGGCGAAGGCCGGACGGTCAAGGCGGGCGACATCAACGTGATGCGCCGCGAGCGGAAATGCGTGACGATCGCTGACCGGCCAAGCACGATATTGAGCATCGCGATTCCCCGCGCCCGCATCGTCCCCCGCCTGGCGAGCAGCGACAGCCTGTTGCAGACGCTGTCGTCCTCGCTGCCCGCGGCCAGGCTGTTGCAGAATCACGTCATGACCCTGCTCGACGATGGCCGGGCGCTCACCGCCGACGAGCAGACGACCTTCTCCGCCCATATCGTCGATCTTGTCGCGCTGATGCTCGGCGCCACGCGCGATGCCGGCGAACATGCCCGGCGCAACGGCGCCCGTGCGGCGCGGCGCCAGACGATCAAGGCGGATATATTGGCCAATCTCAACGCGCCGGAACTGTCGCTCAACTGGCTTTCGAAACGCCACGGCGTGAGCACTTCCTATATCCGGACATTATTCTACGACGAAGGCACCAGCCTGACCGACTACCTCATGAACGCACGGCTCGATCATGTGTGCGGGTTGCTGACCGATCTTCGCCTTGCCGATCGCAACATCGCCACCCTCGCGCTGATGGCCGGTTTCGGCGACATATCCTGGTTCAATTTGGTGTTCCGCCGCCGTTTCGGCATGACTCCGTCCGACATGCGCATGGGCTGTCAGGGGAAATAGACCTCCGCCGTCAGGGCCGTCGATGCGCTTTGCGGAAACGGACATCGCATTGGCAAAATGACGCGACATCGCCAATATCATCGCCGGATTGGGCCGAAAGCGAATCGTGCGACCTGATGGGTTAAGACGACATGGCCCGATATCCTGGAACGTCGCGGATCAAAATGGGCACCCTTGCAACGCCGGTGCCTTTCGAAACGACCGGGATGAACCATGGACCACGCCGACACGATCTTCAGAAACGCACAGCTGTTCGATGGATCGGGAACACCGCCGTCGCGCGGCGACCTGGCGGTCGCGGGCGATCGGATCGTCGCGATCGGCGATCTGTTCCGCTGGTCCGCCGATCGGGAGATCGATTGCCGCGCGCTTGCCGTCGCCCCCGGCTTCATCGATTCCCATACGCATGACGACCGCGCACTGCTCGGCGACCCCGGTGACATGGCCTGCAAACTGTCCCAGGGCGTCACCACCGTCATCGCGGGCAATTGCGGAGTCAGCCTGGCGCCGCTTTTCTCCGAAACCCGCCCGATCGCGCCGCTCGACCTGCTCGGCGACGAACGATGGTGGGTGTTCGACAGCTTCGCCAAATACAGGGATGCGCTCGACGCCCGCGCACCGGCGGTGAATGCGCTGGTGTTCGTCGGGCATATCAGCCTGCGCGTCGCGGTGATGGGCGCCGACCTGTCGCGCGAGGCCAGCACGGCCGAGATCGCCGCCATGCGCGGGCTGCTCGAAACATCGCTGAAAGAGGGTGCGGCGGGCCTCTCCACGGGGCTCGCCTATCCGCCGGCGACGGCCGCCACGACGGCAGAGGTGATCGGCATCGGCGCGCCGCTCGGCGCGGCCGGCGGCTTGTACGTCACGCATCTGCGCGACGAAGGTCCGCGCGTCATGGAAAGCATCGAAGAGGCGCTCGCCATCGGCCGGGCGCTCGACTGCGCGGTCGTCCTCAGCCATCACAAATGCGCGCTGCGCGAGAATTTCGGCCGGTCGATCGAAACGCTTGCGCTGATCGAACGATCGGCAGCAGATCAGCCCGTCGACCTGGATGCCTATCCCTATGCCGCATCCTCGACCGCCCTGCTCGTCGAGCTTCTGCATGACGATCTGCCGGTGCAGATCACCTGGTCGCTCGCGGAGCCGGCAGCGGCGGGGCGCATGCTGGCCGATCTCGCCGCAGAATGGGGTGTTTCGCCGGCCGATGCGGCCCGCCGCCTTCAGCCCGCCGGCGCCGTCTATTTTTCGATGGACGAGGCGGATGTGCGGCGGATCCTGGCCCATCCACGCACGATGATCGGCAGCGACGGCCTGCCGCACGACCAGATTCCGCATCCGCGTCTCTGGGGCACCTTCCCGCGCGTGCTCGGCCATTATGCACGCGATGTCGGGCTGTTCCCGCTGGAGACGGCGATCCACAAGATGACCGGGCTGTCCGCAAAGGTCTTCGGCCTGCCCGATCGGGGTATCCTCCGGACCGGCGCATTCGCCGATCTGGTGCTCTTCGATCCCGCCACCGTGATCGATCGCGCGACCTATGCCGATCCTGCCCAGCCCGCGACGGGCATCGTCGAGGTCTGGGTCAACGGCGTCAGCAGCTATTCGCCGACATTGGGCGTCGCCCCGGTCCGCTCGGGCCGCCTGTTGCGGCGCGACCATCCGACGTAAGGAAAGCCTGGGCGAGGGGGATTCGCGGAGGCGATCATGATAGCGAAGAAACTGACCGACAGCGGCACCGCGCTCATCGCCGATATCGTCGATATTTCCGTCCACCTTTTCCGCAATGCCGCCACCGACGGCGCGCTCGACGGATTGGGCGAAGCGCTTCAGAAAATCTGTCCGTTCAGCGATTTCATCGTCTTCCTGTACCGACGCCATTCGCGACCGCTGATCCTGACGACCAATCTCGGCATGGAATGGCTGACCGATCGCCTGTCCGAATATAGTGGGGGCCTGTATCTGCTCGATCCCTTCTACCAGAAGGCGATCACCCGCGAGAGCGGCTTTCATCGGCTGTCCGACATCAGCCCGGAGGAGTATTTTGACTCCGAATATTATAATCACTTCTACAAGCACACGAACATCGTCGACGAGACGCGCTTCATCGTGCCGCTCGACGATGATGGCCAAGGATCGATCCAGATACTGGCGGCACGAGCGGGCGATTCATCCGGCTTCCAGGATTTCGAGCTGGACCTGCTCGGCGCCTTCCAGCCGTTGGTCTCCGAATATTGCCGGATGCATCTCGATCGTTCCGGGCAAAGATATCAGGAAACGCCCAACCGCGCCGACACCTTCGACCTGCGGGACAAGATCGCCGCCCTGCCCGGCGCGCAACTGACCGCGCGTGAGATCGATACGGTGGAACTGATGCTCAAGGGCCATTCGACGAAATCGGTCGCGCGGGTGCTCAACATCGACGACGGCACCGTCTCCAACCACAAGCGCAACATCTATCAGAAGCTGAACATCCATTCGCAGGCGCAGCTCTTCAACCTGTTCCTGGAAAGCCTGACTGGCGCCTGAAAAATCCAGGCCCGCGCCGGTTCAGGCAGAACCGGTACGAGCCTGGAGTGGGCGCGGAAGAATGGCTTTCCGCGCCAGGGAGATTTCGATGGGCGGCCAACGAGCCGCGCCATCGAGAGCCGGCATCAGAAGGCCGTGCTCCAGCCGATCAGGTGGAAGACGATCGCGACCCACAGGATGATCACCGCCGCGGCGACCAAGCCGATATTCCACAACCGTGCCGGCCAGCGCGCCGATTTCCAGTTGGCCGCCAGGTTCCACGCGGTGCCGGCGAACAGCGTCACGAAGGAGAGCGTGCCGACGAATTGCAGGACATGGAGGATCGGATCGTGCCGGCCGTCGAGCTTGGCGATATTCGCCATCATCGCGGGCAGCAGCATCGCCCACCCGGTCAGCACCGCCAGCACCGGGATCGCGGCGAGACGGGTGATCCGCCATGGCAGCATGCGCGCCGGGGGATGCTTCGCGGCAACCCCATAATAGCGGCGGACCAGCGCCGCGACCGCCCAGCCAAGCAATGTGAACACAAGCAGCGCGAAGCTGGCGAGCAAGGCGGGGCGCAGCCAGACCGCCGATTCATGCCAGGGCACGCGGATGAAAACGAGCATGCCGGCCCAGGGATCGACGCCGAAACGCCGCACTTCACCGCCCTGCACGTCCGCCGCGAGCAATGTGGGGCCATCGCGATCCTTCCATACGAATGGCGCGATCTCGTCCCAGGTGCGCGGTCGCCCACCCGCCCCCTCGAGGAAAGGCGCGTCGATCGTTCCGTCGCGTACCGAAATGCTCTGCTGCTGCACCAGTTGCAGCGCCTCGAGGAAACTGCTCTCCGACCGGCGGCTCGTCATGTAGCTGCCCGCCATCATCCGGGCGTGCTCGGCGGCAACCGCTTTCGGCAATGCTTTTACCGGCGCGGGGGTTGCAAGATAATAGCGATCCATGAACGCGTCGAAGAGTTCCTCGCGTGCGGGACCCGCCGCATAATCGCGGCCGCTGCTGTTGAACGATACGAACACGCCAGTCCGGCTTTCGGGCAGTAGGAACATCCGGCTGTGGAAGGTCAGCGTGTCCCCGCCATGTTCGACGATCATCTGCCCGTTCGTGTCGCTCCGGAAAAAGCCGAGCGCGACCGGGTTCACGCGCGGGAACAGGCGCAACGTCGTGCCGAACATGGCGCGCGTCGTCTCGGGCTTGAGCAGCACATTGCCGGCAAGCTGCGCTATCATGTAGCGGCCCATATCCCCGCCGGAGGCAGCGAGCGCCCCTGCCGGCGCAACGCCGATCAGATCGTAGGGTTGGGGCTCGCCTGTCGCCACATCATAGCTTTGCGACATGTCGCGACGCAGATGCGCAGGCAAGGGCTGGCGGAAGGTGGAGCGCGTCATGCCCAAAGGCGTGAAGATGCGTTCCTCGAGATATTGCTCGAGCGGCTTCCCCACGACGCGCTGGACGATGTATCCGGCGAGCGTCGTTCCATAGTTGGAATAGGCCGGCGTCGTACCTGCGGGATAGATACGACGCGGGATCCAGCGCTTCAGATAGGCCTCGGCCGAGAGCAGCTTCTTCGGATCGTTGGTGCCCAGCCCGATCAACGCTTCCTCGAAGCCGGGCGTGTGCGTCATCAGGTTACGGATCGTGATCGGCTTTCCGTCGCGATCGGGAATGCGGAAATCGATATAGCGGTTCACATCGTCGTCCAGGCCGACACGGCCGGTCTCGACGAGATGCATCAGCACGGTGAAGGTGAAGGTCTTGGAGATCGATCCGGGCCGGAAGATCGTCGTCTCCGGATCGACCCTGATCTTGCGCTTCACATCCGCATAGCCATAGCCTTTCTGCGTCACCACCTTGCCGTCGCGCACGACGACCACGACGGCGCCGGCGATATTGCCCTGCCGGATCAATGCGGGAACCAGCCCGTCGAGGAACGCGGACGCATCCTGCGTGTCGAGCACCGGGGTGATTCCAGCCGCTGGCACCGGAGCGGCCGTGGCCAAAGCGCCCTGTGGTGCGGGCAGCGGCGCACCGGCGGGGGCTTGCGCCATCAGCACCATCGCTGCCGATAGCAGGCCAAGCAGGCCCGCCAGCTTTCGCATCCACATCGATTCCGTCTCCCTCATCGTTCCCCTCTCACCCCGACCAGGTCCAGTCGGTCGCGGATTTGCGGCAGCCGCCATCCTTGTTTCCGGTCCATGCCCGGCCGCGCACCACGCGACCGGTCGCCGCCCCCGTCGCCTTGCCGTCCTCAAGCGCGAAGCGCCCGTTGATCAGGACGTGCCGAACACCGGTCGAAAGCCGGTGCGGATCGGCGAAGGTCGAATGATCCTGGATCGTCGCCGGATCGAATATGACGATGTCCGCGAACTTGCCGGGCGCCAGGCTGCCCCGATCGGAGATCGACAGATTGGCTGCGGGCAGCGATGTGAGTTTGCGCACCGCCTCCGCGACCGTCATCGTCCGATCCTCGCGCACATATTTGGCGAAGATCCGGGCGAAATTGCCATAGGATCGCGGATGATCGCTCGATTTCAGGAACACGCCCTCGGGCGCCGGCGCCGCACCGTCGGATCCGAAGCTGACCCAGGGCAGCGCGGTCTGGCGGCGGACATTGTCTTCCGACATCATCGTATAGGCGATCTCGACGCGCGATCCGTCCTCGACGACCAGGTCGATCGCCGCCTCTTCGGGGGTGACGCCTCTCATCGCCGCGACTTCGCTCAGCGTCTTGCCCGTCAACGGCTTCAGTTTCTCGGACTTGAAGGCAAGCAGGCGCGTGCCGTCCGGCCCGGCGGCCAAATAGGCGCTTTCCCAGTCCTTCGGCTTCACGCGCATCTCGGCGGCCACGCGTGCGCGGATCTGCGGATCCTTCAGCCGCGCGATCCATGCCTCAAGCCCGCCATCCTGCACCCAGGGCGGCATCGCCGCATCGAGGCCCGTCGCGCCCGCAGTATAGGTGTACATGTCGGCGGTGATCCGCGTGCCCGCCGCGCGCGCCGCCTCGACCTTGCCGATCACCGCATCCAGCTTGCCCCAATTCTCGCGGCCCGACTGTTTCAGGTGATAAATCTCTGCGGGCGCACCCGAGCCCCTGGCGATCTCGATCGTCTCGTCGACGGCCTCCAGGATGCGATCGCCCTCGCTGCGCATATGCGCGATATACATTCCGCCGCATTGAGCGGAGGTCTGCGCCAGCGCGATCAGTTCGGGCGTCGTCGCGTAGGAATCGGGCGTGTAGATCAGCGCCGTGGTCAAGCCGAGCGCGCCATCCTCCATCGCACTGTGAACCAGACCCTGCATGGCCCGGAGTTGTTCGTCCGAAGGCTTGCCGCTGCCTTCGCCCATGACGTTGACGCGGACGGTGCCCGCACCGACGAAGCTGGCGATATTGGGCGCGATGCCCTTTTTCTCCAGCGTGCGCAGATAACCATCGAGCGTGGTCCAGGTGATCGGATATCTGATGTCGCCCTGGCGCTGCTGGCCCAGGCGGATCATGTCGGGCGAAAGCGGCCCCATGCTCCCCTCACCCATCACTTCCAGCGTGACGCCCTGGGTGATGTCGCTGAGCGCGCGCCCATCGGCGAACAGCGATTCCTCGGGATGGGCGAGCATGTTGATAAAGCCGGGCGCGACCGCCTGCCCATCGACATGGACGGTCCGTGCCGCCTCCCGTCGCGGCGCACGCGGACCGACATAGACGATGCGATCGCCCTTGACCGCGACTTCCCCGGCAAAGGGCGCCTTGCCCGATCCGTCATAGATTATGGCATCGGTGATGAGCAGGTCATAGGCCGGCTTTTCCGCAGCCGCCGCCGGTTGCGCGGCCGCGATCGCGATCAGGCTGGCCATCGCTATCAGGCTGGATTTCATGTGGCATTCCCCTCGACAAAATGGCTGAGTGCCGGACACGCATCCGCGGATCGGAGTCGTGTCTCGGCCACTTCGCGCACTTGTCTAGAACTCCGCGCCCAATGTCAGCCCGATCGTGCGCGGCCTGAGCACCGCCGTCCCCATCGCGCCATTGGGATAGCGGCCGACGCCCGCGACATCGACGATGCCACGGCTGTTGCCGAGATTCTTGGCGAAGGCCTCGATCGAGAAACGATCGAAGCGGACGCCCGCGCGCAGATCGATCACCTCATAGGATGGCAGCATGCGCTGGCGGCCGGTGGCGGCGATATAGGCGGGATCGAAATCCGCCGGCTGCTTCGAGAGGAAGCGCAGCGAACCGCCAAGATAGGCATTGGCGCCGCCGCCGACCGCCCATTCATATTGGCCGTCCAGACCGATGCTGACCTTGGGCGTGAACGGCAGGCGATCGCCCGATCGGCCGCCGACGACCGGATCGGTATCGTCGCTCAGCCGCGCGCGGGTATAGGCGCCGTTGACCGAGATATCGAAGCCCGGGCCGGGCCGGAAGGTGGAGGTGAATTCAAAACCGTCGCTTTCGGCGCGGCCGCCATTGGCGGTCAGACCGACGCCGTTGACGCGCGCGAAAAGCTGGATGTCCTTCCATTCGAGATGAAAGGCGGCGAGATCGATGGTGAAGCGGCGATCGGCGGTCTCCGCCTTCACCCCGGCCTCGTAACTGACCAAAGTATCCGCTTTGAACTGGGTGGGCGTACCCGCCGGCGTGCCCGGTGCCAGCACATTGGGACCGCCAGGGCGATAGCCCTTGGAAACGCGCGCATAGAGCGAGACATGATCGTTGATCTTGAATTTGGGCGCCACCGAATAGGTGAAGACATTCTGCGCCGAGGTTTCTTCGGGATAGCCGATCGAACCGCCGACCAGCGCACCTTCGAGATCCTGGCTCGCGCTCTGCTCGTTGCGGCTATAACGTCCGCCTAAAGTGATGTCGAAGCGATCGCCGAAATGGACGGTCGCATTGGCGAAGCCCGCATATTCCTTGTAGATCGAAGCGAGCCGCGCCTTGGCGAGCAGCGGAATGCCGGCGATCTGATCGACGGTACCCGGCTTCGCTGCGACATAGGTCTGGTCGAGCAATCCGGTCTCACGCGTATAATAGCCGCCGACCAGCCATTCGATGCTGTCGTTCGCATGCGACGACAGCCGCACTTCCTGCGTGAATTTGCGCTGCCTGGTCACGTTGTGCGCATAGACATCGGCGGGCACGCCGAACACCGCGCCGATCAGCGCGCCATATTGCGGGGTCAGCTCTTGCCGGTTGTCGACATCGAGCGTCGAACGGCTCGTCGATGAGAGCAGGTCTGCAAAGCCGAGATCGAGGGTGATCGTGGCATTGTAGATGCGGTAGGACAGGTTGGTGAAGGCCGGCACATAGCGCGCCTGGGTCAGCCCGCCATAAAGCGGCGAAAGATCGTTCGGGTTCGCCTCGACCACATTGTCGGTGTCACTCCGGATATCCTGGAGCACGGCGGAGGCGCGGATCGACAGCGCCTCGCTCGGCTTGAACAGCGCGGAGATGCGGCCGCCATAGCTTGCCGAACCATTGATGTTCTTCGCGACGTCCGAGCCCGCAGTACCGACGGAATCGATATAGCCGCCGGTCTTGCGGTAAAAGCCCGAGCCGCGCACCGCCAAGGTGTCCCCGAGCGGCAGGTTGAGCACGCCCGCCGCGCCATAGCTCATGTCGCCGCCATCGGTGGTCTCGGCCGTCGCCCGCGCCCGGGCGGAGAGCCGGCTGACATCGGGTGCCTCGGTCACGAACTTGACGACGCCGCCCAGCGAGCTCGCGCCGTACAGCGTGCCCTGCGGTCCGCGCAGCACCTCCACCCGCGCGATATCGAGCGTATCGACATCCGCGGCATAGGAACCGCCATCGACCAGCGATGTGCTCGATCCATAGGGGGTCTCGTCGACATAGGTGGCGACCGTCGCGCCACCGCCGCCGGTGTTGATGCCGCGCAGGGTCAGCCGCCCCTGCCCCGCGCTGCCGCCATTGAGCTGCAGGCCGGGAACGAGCTTCAGATAGTCGCGGAAGCTCGTCGCCTGCTGGCGCTCGAGCGTGTCGGACGAGACGACCGACACCGATTGCGGCACGTCTATCAATGTCTGTTCGCGCTTCTGCGCGGTGACGATGATCGTATCGTGCTCCGCGTCAGTGTCGGGTTGCTGGGCGTGGGCTGGCGCCACGCACAATAGCCAGCCCAGAGGCATCGAGGCGGACAACAGAGTCTTGATCATTCTCATTCTTCTTCCCCTTGGATAGGCGAGACCTTTCCCGGTCCGTTCGTCGTTCATGTGCGAATTGATCTCCACCAGGCGTGAAGGCTGGGAGTGGATCGAAGCAGCTAGGCAAGCTGTTGTGCGGCGTATCCGGTTGCCGCACCTTCAGGGTGTCGCTTGATCAAGAGTGAAGCGGTAAGGGCCACCGATCTGAAGCGCCCGCCTGAAGGCAGGGCGCGCCTGGATCATCGCGACAAAAGCGGACAATCTCGGCCGCATACCACACCAGCCCCGCTTGACCGCTATTTCGACCGGAAAACTCAGGAGGATATCGGCCGCACTCAATGTTTCGCCGATAAAATAGCCCGAGGGCCGAAGCTCGGCTTCGAGGAAATCGAAGTGGAGATTCAGTTCACGGTCGATGCCTGCCCGCAAAGGCGCGGCAGCGTGCCCAAGCCGTCCCGCATACAACTCGAGCAGAATAGGCAGCATAGCCGAACCTTCGGCGAAATGAATGAGCTGAAGGTGCCTAACATGATCGTCGGAGCCGGGGGGCGGCACCAAGCCATTCGAGCGATATCGCGCGCAAAGATATTCAACGATCGCGCCGGATTCAGCGATTATTCGACCGTCATCCTCGATGATCGGTGACTTTCCAAGCGGATGCACGTCGCGAAGATCGGCAGGCGCAAGATTGGTTTCCGGATCCCTGTGATAATGCCGGACATCGTAGGGAACGCCAATCTCTTCCAACGCCCAGAGGATACGCTGCGACCGGGAATCATCGAGATGATGAAGCGTCAGGCCCATCGACCGATTCCATTTGCAATCGCAACATCATCCGCTTCGCATCGGGCCTGCTTCGGGAACCACGTCTTCATCCGGCCAATAGCCTCCTCAACTAAGGGGGTCGCCACAGCGAAGCTGATCCTCATGAAGCCGTTGCCGTGGACCGGATCGAAATCCACGCCCGGCGCGGTCGCGATTCCAATCTCGTCGAGCATTCTCATGCAGAATCCCAGGCTGTCGTCGGTCAGATGTGCGATCGACGCATAGATGTAGAATGCGCCATCCGGCGGCGCGATCGAACCCAGCCCGAGTGACGGCAGCGCATCGAGCAAGAGTTGGCGGTTTCGCCGATAGGTTTCGATATGCTCGTCGAGTTCCTCGGTACATTCGAATGCCATCAGCCCGGCATGCTGGCTGAGCGAGGGCGGCGTCAGGAACATGTTGCCCATGCGCGCGCGGGCGGCGGCCACCTGGTCCTCCGGCACCACCAGCCAGCCCAGCCGCCAGCCCGTCATGCTGAAATATTTGGAGAAGCTGTTCACGACGAAACAATCGTCGAGATATTGCAGCATCGAATTGGCGGGTTCGCCGAAACTCAGCCGGTGATAGATCTCGTCGGAGATCACGCGGATGTTCCGGTCCGCGCACAGCCGCGCGATGCGGGCCATCTCGTCCGGCGCGATGATCGTTCCGGTGGGATTGGCGGGGCTGGCGACGATGATGCCGTCGGGCACGGGATCGAGCGCGGCGATCGCATCGGCCGACAGGGTGAAGCGCTGTTCGGCGCCGCACTCGATCTCCTGCACCCACATATGCAGCGCGCGCAGATTGTTGCGATAGGCGACATAGCCCGGACGCGCGGTCGCGACGGTCGCGCCGGGGGCGAAGGCGATGTTCAGCGCCAGGATCAGCGCAGGTGACGCCCCGCAGGTGAGGATGATCCGTTCGGGGCGGACATCGACGCCATAGGATTGGCGGTAATGGAGCGCGATGCGTTCCTTGAGCGCCGGGCTTTCCCAATAGCCGAGCGGATCGGTATCGAGGATGCGGTGCGCGACGTCGATCGCGGCCTGCGGCGCACCCGTCGAAGGCTGGCCGAACTCCATATGAATGATCGAACGGCCCGCCGAGCGCAGCGCGATGGCATGCCGGCTGATATCGATGGTATGAAATGCTTCTATCGTCGCGGTCACCTGGGCCCTCCTGAAGGGCCGATCTTCCCGGCGCGGCCGGCGATCGACAATCTCACAGATTGCAGGGTCCGGACGCGTCCGCCGATGGCGGCTCTATGGTTTTTTGCACGGTTGTTGCGCGATCCGCGGCCCGATAGCGCTCGTGGAGCGCCATTCCATCCAGATTCAGAAAGAATCCAGTATAATGAACCGCTTATCTCTGATGACGACAATCGCGATCGCCGCCGTCCTGCCCTCGCAGCTCCATGCCCGTGCTCCGGAGAAGCCAAGGCTGATCGTGGCCATATCCGTCGATCAGTTCTCGGCCGATCTCTTCGCGGAATATCGGCAGCTCTATACAAAGGGCATGCGGCGCCTGGCGGAGGGCGCGGTGTTTCCGTCCGGCTATCAAAGCCATGCCGCAACCGAAACCTGCCCCGGCCATTCGACGATCCTGACGGGATCGCATCCCGCGCGAACCGGGATCATCGCGAATTTCTGGTATGACCTGTCGTCGCCCCGGGCAAGCAAGCTCGTCTATTGCGCCGAGGATCCCGCGATCGCCCGCGACGCGGCTGGCGGCTATACCGTCAGCCCGGCCCAGCTCAAGGCGCCGACGCTTGGCGATCGCATGAAGGCAGCCGATCCCGCCAGCCGGGTCGTCGCGGTCGCCGGCAAGGATCGCGCGGCGGTGATGATGGGCGGGCACCGCACCGACCAGATGTGGTTCTGGGGCGGCAAGAGCTATGTCACGCTCGCCGATAGCACCGGGCCGGCGCCCGCGACCGTCGGGCGGATCAACGCGCAGGTCGCAGCCATTCTCGCCAGGCCGGGCCGGGCGACGCTGCCCGCGCAATGCGCGCATTATTCCGCACCGGTGCCGCTCGGCAACGGGCAGCAGGTGGGCATGCTCACCGAACGCAAGGCCGGGGATGCCAGCCTGTTCCGCGCGACGGCGGCGTTCGACGCGGCAACCACCGATCTCGCAATCGGCCTGCTCGACGAATTGAAGCTCGGCCAGGGGCCCTCGACCGACCTGCTGACGATCGGCCTGTCGGCAACCGACTATGTCGGCCATATCTTCGGGACGGAGGGCGCTGAGATGTGCGCCCGGATGTTCGGCCTCGATGCCGATATCGGGCGGATCCTGTCCGCGCTCGATGCACGCAAGATTGACTATGTCGTCGTCCTCACCGCCGACCATGGCGGGCATGACCTTCCCGAGCGCAATGTGGCGCGCGGTTTTGCGGGTGCACAGCGGGTGGCGCGCGACCTTTCGACCGACGCGATCGGCAAGGCGGTTGCCGACACGCTGCAACTGGGCATCGCCGAACCGCTCTTCTATTCGGACGGCCCGTTCGGCGACTGGTATCTGTCGCGGAAAGTGCCGGCGGAGATGCGCGCGCGCGCGATCGCGCTGGCCCGGTCGAAATTGCTCGCCCATCCGCAGGTCGCGACCGTGTTCAGCGCGGATGAGTTGAGGCGCATGCCGAACCCTGCCCCGCCGGTGGAGGAATGGACGCTGGCCGAACGCGCCCGCGCCTCGTTCGATTCGGAACGGTCGGGCGATCTGGTCGTGCTGCTGAAACCGCATGTGACGCCGATCGCCGATCCGGCGATGGGCGCCGTCGCGACGCATGGTTCGCCCTGGGGCTACGACCGCCGCGTGCCGATCCTCTTCTACCGCCCGGGCATGACCGGGTTCGAGCAGCCATTGTCGGTCGAGACCGTCGATATCCTGCCGACGCTCGCAGCGCTGATCGGCCTCGACATCGCCGGCGAAGAGATAGACGGCCGCTGCCTGGATCTCGATCCCGGCCCGGCCGGATCGTGCGGGCGCTAAACCAAAAAAGGCCGGCTCGTGAAGAGGAATACACGAGCCGGCCAACCGGCGCCGGGGACCGATACCCCGAGCCATTGCTCCAGGAAAAAAGGGCAACCTGGAGCAGATCCATCGCGCGATGCGCGTGCCTTCCCGATCGAAACCGGGAAGGCGGCGGCCTTCAGAAGTTCACGCGCACGCCACCGCTGAAATATGTGCCCACGGCGTCGTAGAAGATCGGGCCACCCGTGCTGATCGGCGGTGCGCGATCGAACACATTGTTCACATTTCCGAACAGCGTGAATTTCCCGGCGATCCTGAACTGCGCGCCAAGATCCAGATAGGTTCTGGACTTCACCTTGTTGTTCACGAGGTTGACGTTGAGATGATCGTAGAGACCGCCGCCGACATAGCGCACCCGCGCATCGAGGCCGATCGACTCGCCCTGATAGTTGAGGCTGAGCGTACCGCGCCATTTCGGCGTGGAATTGGCCGCATTCACGTCACCGGCCGTATCGACGCGCGCAACGCCGGTATCGAAGATGAAGGTCTTCACATAGGTGGCCAGCGCACGGATGCGCAGCGAGCCCGACATATCCTGTGCGATCGCGTTCATCGGCAGCACATATGACGCTTCGAAATCGAAGCCCTTATTTTGGAACGACGCGATGTTCTGCGCGTTCGATCGCACTTCAATCACGGTTTGCGTCGTCGGATCGCGGGTGATCCGATCGCACGCGGCCGTGCTGCCGTTCCGGCACGCCAATGTCAGGTTCGAGGGCGACAGCGTGGCGATCGCGCCGGCGATCCTGATATTGTAATAGTCGACCGAAAGATTGAAGCCGCGGATGAACGATGGCGTGAAGGCCGCGCCGAAGGTGATCGTCTTGCTGATCTCCGGCTTCAGGTCCGGATTGCCGCCCGAATAGCTCGTCACCTGCGCCGGTGCCTGGATATAGCCGGGAATCACGCCCTGACGTCCCACGAAATCCTGGTCGTTGACCGAACCGATGCCGATGCTGCGGACGGAAAACAGGTCGGTGATGGATGGTGCACGAATATCGCGTGATCGCGTGGCGCGTAGCGTCAGCGTATCGAACAGCCGCGCGGTGCCGCCAGCCTTCCATGACCAGATTCCGCCGCTGCGGCTATAATCAGAATAACGCGCCGCACCATTGAGATCGATTTTCGCGGTGCCCTCAACATCGAGTAGCGGCACCGCGATCTCGCCAAAGCCTTCCTTGACGTTGAAGCCGCCATTGACCGGATTGCCATAAAGGTTGAGCGGCCCGAACGCACCAGCGCGATCGAGCGTGCCGCTTTCCTGCACTTGTTCCTCGAATCGCGCTTCAACGCCGACTACCACGGTGATCGGCCCAGCCCAGAGTGAGAACAGATCGCCCTGGATTTGCGCGGCCATCGCATCGAGCTTGGTGCGGATATGGGTGCGTTGCGTGTCCATGACATAGTCGAGCGCCTCGGTCGAAGCGCCATAGCGCCCGAACAGGTTGAGCGGTCGGCACGCAGGATCATCGTTGGCAGGATTAGCGTCCGCGTTGATCGCACAGACAATTTGCCCACCGCTCGACACTGCGTTGATCGCCGCATTGTATCGCGAGACCACGCGTGCATTGGTTACATAGGGGCGGAAATCGACCTGACCGTGGCTGTAGTGAGCGTTGAACTTCCAGCGGCCGATATCGCCATCTATCCCGATCGCCCCTTCCTTCTGCTCGCGAACGCCGTGATAGCCGAGTTCGAAGGCGCCATCGTAGAATTTGCCGAGCGTGAAGCTGGTTTCCCCGGCTGCGGCAAGCTGGGCGCGGATCGCGGGGGACAGGAACGGGTTGGTCGCCTGGATCGTCGTCGTCGCCGCCACGCCCGAATCGGCGAGCAGCCCGTAACTGGACGCGGATCGCCCATAGCTGCCCTGCGCCCAGACGCGTACGCCGCCAAGATCGTAGCTCAGCTGGCCAAAGGCGCTGATCCGCTCGACCGGCGTGGTCACCGCGATCGCGTCATAGGTTCCGACGCCATCCTCGCCGCCGATCATCTGCGCGGGAAAGCGCGATGTCGGGTTCGCTGAACTGGGCACCAGCGTGCCGCCGCGAAAGGCGCGAAGGGTGCCATCCTCGTTGAATACCTGTCCGGCCAGGATCCCGCTGGTGATCAGGCCGGCGGACGCGCGGTCGCCGAAATTCACGTCGCGAACCAGCATCGTCCGCTGATCGGTCGTGCTCAGCGGATTGATGCGGACGATCTGCGCGCTGCCCAGATTGCGGCGCGAATTGCGATCGGGGATCGACTTGTCATTGACATATTCGGCCCCGAAGATGACATGGCCCCTGCCGCCAGCGAACGATGTGCCGTAGCTCAGGTCCGCGCCATAGCGCATGCCGTCGCCGCGCGACGAGATGCCGGTCAGCCCGCCGATACTCAGGCCTTCCAGCTTATCCTTCAGGATGATGTTGACGACGCCGGCGACCGCGTCGGAGCCATAGGCGGCGGACGCGCCGCCGGTCACCACTTCGACCCGCTCGATCATGTTGAGCGGCAGATAGTTGAGATTGTTGTTGCCGACAAAGCGGCGTCCGTTGAGCAATGTCAGCGTCCGCGCGGCGCCCAGGCCGCGAAGATCGACGGGCGCATTGCCGCTGGATGTGTTGCCCACCGAAACCTGCGGGGTCGTGGTCGGCCTGAACTGCGGCGAGTCATTGAGGACCTGCTGCAGATTGGGCCGCGCGCCCTGACGAAGCTCGGTCGTGCCGATCACAGTGGTCGGCGTCGGCTGGTCGAAGCCGGCGCGTTCGATACGCGAACCAGTCACGACGATCTCGCTATCGCCCTCGTTCGCCGCATTCCCTTGGTCCGGCGCCGCCTGTGCCAGCGCGCCGCCCGCCCATGCGAGCGATGCCGCCGTCGCCAGCGCCAGCATGCTGGCGCCCCGCCCCCAAATGCTCAATGCCTTGTACCCGTGCATTCGTTCCTCCCTCTTGGTTGATCGCCTCCCGATCGCCGCTTCCGGCCCGGATCGATTATCGGCCGGTTGCGGCATCCCCCGGTGCCGATCTTCCCGATGGCGGCGATGATCGACAATCTCACAGATTGCAGGGGTTTCGGGGCGGCTGGCGCGCGCCGGGCCGCTACCTCTATGGTGTTTTGCATGGTTGTTGCGCACATCCACGCCCGGTAGCGCGATCAGGGTGACGACGAGCGGCGTTTGGGAACCGCAGGACAGTTGGAGAGAGAAAAAATGGCATCCGCAGCCAAGGATCCGCAGGGACAACGTCCTGCCAGCTTGGACGACCGATGGACCGTCGACAGGGGCCGTATCCTGCTCAACGGCACCCAGGCGATCGTGCGCGTGCTGCTGGCGCAGCACGCCATCGATGCGGCGAACGGGCTGAACACCGCAGGCTATATCTCCGGCTATCGCGGGTCGCCGCTCGGCAATGTCGACACCACGCTCTGGTCGGTCGCCAGGCGGCTCGAGGCGGCGAACGTGGTTTTCCAGCCCGGCGTGAACGAGGATATCGCGGCGACGGCGGTGCGCGGCACGCAACAGATCGGCGCGGTGCCCGGCCAGAAATATGACGGCGTCTTCGCAGCCTGGTACGGCAAGGGGCCGGGCGTCGACCGGTCGGGCGATGCGCTGAAGCACGGCAATTTCGGCGGCGCGCACCGCCATGGCGGCGTCGCCATCTTCTACGGCGACGATCATGCCGGCAAATCATCGACGATCGCGCATCACAGCGAACAGGCGATGGCGGCCGCCTTCATCCCCTCACTCTATCCCGCCAATGCCGCCGAGATCCTCGATTACGGCCTGCTCGCCTATGCCATGTCGCGCTACAGCGGATCATGGGTGGGCATCAAATGCGTAACCGAAGTGGTTGAACAGACGGTGTCGGCCGATATCGACCTGCCCGGCTTCGCGCCCGTCACCCCGCCCTATCCCCCGCTGCCGCCCGAAGGCGTGCATGCCCAGTCCGGCGTCTTCAATCCGCTGGGCGAGGAACTGATCGTCGCCGATCACCGGCTGCCGCTGGTGCAGGACTTCGTCCGCGCCAACCGCATCGATCGCACGCTCTTCCGCGCCAAATCGCCGCGCCTCGGCATCGTCACCGCGGGCAAAAGCTATAGCGACACCCGCCAGGCGCTGGAGCTTCTGGGCCTGGACGACCGATCGGCGGCACGGCTGGGGCTGTCGCTCTACAAGGTCGGCTGCATCTGGCCGCTCGAACCGGAGGGCATCGCCGAATTCGCCACCGGCCATGAAACCATCTTCGTCGTTGAGGAGAAAGTGAGCTTCGTCGAGGCGCAGATCGCATCGATCCTGGTCAACCGGCCCGAACGCCCGCACCTGATCGGCAAGCGTGACGAGGACGGGGCGATATTGATGTCGTCCGCCATGCCATTGGAACCGATCGCGATCGCGCTGGCGATCGCGGAGCGGCTGGACCGGCTGGGGATCGACGATCGCGCTATCCGCGCCGCGCGCAGGGCACTGGCGCCCAGGGCGGCGACAAGCACGGGCAATGCCGCGCTGCCACGGCGCGCGCCCTATTTCTGCTCCGGCTGCCCGCACAGCCGATCGACCAAGATCCCCGCCGGCAGCATCAGCATGACCGGCATCGGCTGCCATACGATGGCGACCTTCGTGCGGCCGAAAGAGGCGCTTCTCCCCACGCATATGGGTGCCGAAGGCACCAACTGGATCGGCATGGCCCCGTTCAGCGAGACCAAGCATATCTTCCAGAATATGGGCGACGGCACCTATTATCATTCGGGCCTGCTCGCCATCCGTGCCGCGATCGCCTCGGGCGTCAACATCACCTACAAGATCCTCTACAACGACGCCGTCGCCATGACCGGCGGGCAGCCGGTCGATGGCCCGATCTCGGTGGCCGAGATCGCGCAGCAGGTGGCGCATGAAGGCGTGCGCACGATCATCCTGGTCAGCGACAATCCCGACGCGCATCGCGGCAATGCCGAGTTGCCCGCCGGCATCCGGATCGAGCATCGCGACAGCCTGGACAGCGTCCAGCGCGAGCTGCGCGAGATTCCCGGCTGCACCGTGCTGATCTACGAACAGACCTGCGCGGCGGAGAAACGGCGGCGGCGCAAGCGTGGCCTTTATCCCGATCCGCCCAAGCGGCTCTTCATCTCCAAGGCGGTGTGCGAGGGCTGCGGCGACTGTTCGGTCCAGTCGACCTGCGTCAGCCTGGCGCCGGTCGAAACCGAATTCGGCACCAAGCGCCGCATCGACCAGTCGAGCTGCAACAAGGACTATAGCTGCCTGAACGGCTTCTGCCCCAGTTTCATCACCGTCCATGGCGCCGAACCGCGCAAGCGCGAGCGGCTCGATTTCGACACGACCCTGCTCGACAGCCTGCCCGACACGCCGATCGCGCCGATCGCGGGCGGCACCTACAACATCATGGTCGCCGGCATCGGCGGCACCGGCGTGATTACCGTCGCCGCGATCATCGGCATGGCCGCGCATCTGGAAGGGCGCGCGGCATCGATGTTCGACATGACCGGGCTGGCGCAGAAGAACGGCGCCGTGTTCAGCCATATCCGCCTGGCCGACACGCCCGAACGCATCTCCAGCCAGAAGATCGGCCGGCGCGAAACCGACGTCCTGCTCGCCTTCGATCTCGTCGCCGCGCTCTCCGACGAAGCGGCATCCACGCTGGAACCTGGCCGCAGCCGCGCGCTCGTCAATAGCGATGTCACCTCGACAGTGGCGTTCCAGTTCGATCGCAACGCGACGGTCGACAGCGGCGCGCTGGTGCAAAGGCTGACCGCGCTGATCGGCGAGGACGCGATCCAGCGAATCGATGCGACCGCACTGGCGACCGAGATCCTTGGGGACAGCATCGCCGCCAATATGTTCATGGTCGGCGTCGCCGCGCAGCGCGGCCTGCTGCCCGTGGGCACCGCCGCGATCGAACAGGCCGTCACGCTCAACAACACCGCGGTGGCGTTCAACCTGATGGCGTTCCGGCTCGGCCGCCTCTATGCCGAGCAGCCCGATCGGGTGGCGGTGATGCGGCGTAGCGAAGCGGCACCGCAACCCGATCATTCGCTCGACGCGGTCATCGCGGCCCGCAGCGCGCATCTGACCGATTATCAGGGCGAAGCCTATGCCCGCCGCTATCGCGACCTGGTGGACCGCGTTCGCCAGATCGAGCGGGCCACCCTGCCGGAGAGCGACGCGCTGACCATGGCGGTCGCGCGCAACTACGCAAAATTGCTCGCCTACAAGGACGAATATGAAGTGGCGCGGCTGCTGACGCATCCGTCGCTTCGGGCCGAACTCGACCGGACCTTCGCCGATGGCGCGAAACTGTCGTTCAACCTGGCACCGCCAATGCTGCCGGGCCGCACACCCGACGGTCGCCCGCGCAAGCGCGAATTCGGTGCGGCGAAGCTGCGACCGTTCCTGAAGCTGCTGGCATCCGCCAAGGGGCTGCGCGGCACCGCCTTCGATCCGTTCGGCCGCACCGCCGAACGCCGTATGGAACGGCGCCTGATCGCCGATTATGAAGCACTGGTGGAAACCGCATTGCAGCGGCTGACGCCAGACACCCACGGATCGGCGACGCAATTGCTGAGCCTGGCGGACATGATCCGGGGCTTCGGACCGGTCAAGGAAGCGGCGGTCGCGACCTATCAGGCGAAGATCGCCGAGCATAAGGGCGTAGCTGCGGGCGCTTGATCCGCCATTGGTGTATCGTCATCAACTCCAGCCGAGGATCGCAACCCAATGTCCGTCAGGATATCGCTTCTGGGCCTTCCGACCGACGTCAACTCGTCGCACTTGCGCGGGCCCGCGACGGCACCGGCCGCGATCCGGGCGAGCCTCACGTCCGGATCGTCCAATATGTGGTCCGAAAATGGCTGGGACCTGGAAAGCGACGGGCTGCTGCGCGATCGCGGCGATGCGGCGCTCACCGAAACCCCGGCCGATCTCGACGGGATCGCGGACGCGGCGGCCGGCCTGTTCGCGGACGGTCCCGCGATCTTCCTGGGCGGCGACCATTTCGTGACCTGGCCGATCCTGGAAGGCCTGCGCTGCGCGGGGCACCCGCCCCGCATCTCGTGCATATCGATGCGCATCCCGATCTCTATCCCGATTTCGACGGCAATCCGCACTCGCACGCCTCGCCCATGGCGCGGATCAAGGAACGCGGCCTGGCTGCAAGCCTGACGCAGATCGGCGTCCGCACGATCAACGCCACGCAAAAGGCGCAGATCGAGCGCTACGGCGTCAAAGCCTTCACCGCGCGCCAATATAGCCAAGCGATCGCCGCGCTGCCCGCCGGCCCGACCTATGTCTCGATCGATCTCGACAGCCTGGATCCCGCCTACGCGCCGGGCGTCTCGCACCATGAACCGGGCGGGCTTTCGGTGCGCGAGGTGCTCGACCTGATCGACAGGCTTTCCGGGCCCGTGATCGGCGTCGACATCGTCGAGCTCAATCCAGTCCACGACATCAACGGCATGACCGCAGCGGTCGCGGCCAAGCTCGTCAAGGAACTCGCGGGGCGGATGGCGCAGGATGTCGCCATGACAAGCTGACCGCTTCCGGGGGAATCGAATAAGGCGGCCCGATCCGGACCGCGTGTCGCTCACGGACTCGAAGCCGCCGCCCGCGCATACCGAAAGCATTAACCCCGCCGCGCCTCGAGCCGAGCGAGATCGGCCACGAGATTGCGCGAGGCCCGCCAATAGGCGAAAATCGCGCAGATGCTGGCGCCGACGCCGGCCAGCAGCGCATAGCGCAGGGAATCATTGCCGTAGCGCGGCGCGAGCGTGTCGCTGAGGATGCCGATCACTTGCGGCCCCAGCCCCAATCCGATGAGATTGCCGATGAAAAGCTGGATCGCCGCCGCCCGGGCGCGCATCTTGGGCGGCGCCACCATCTGGATGGTCGCGATACAGGGGCCGATATAGACGGCGCTGACCGACAGCGGCACGATCGCCGCCGCAACCGCGACCGTGATGCTCGGCGCGAGCAGGAACAGCGGCCAGAACGGCAGCGCGAGCAGGATGCCGACGATCGGCACCCGCATATACCAGCGCACGTCCCGCCGGCCGAGCCAATCGACCATCATCCCCGCGCCGAAAGTGCATAATCCGCCACCCACCCCGAGGATCAAGGCGAAGATGGTTCCCACCTGCTGCGTATCGAGGCCGTGCGAGCGCATCAGGAACGCCGGAACGAAGGTGGCGACGCCATATCCGGCGAACGCGCTGAGACCACTGCCCAGAACCAGCCAGCAATAGGCGCGCTGCCCGCGCAGAAACCGCACGCTGGCGGCCAGCGATGGCGTATCGCCGTCCTGGGGCGATGTCTGGCGCGCCGGTTCGCGCCCCTTCATGAAGAAAAGCGGCGCCAGCACCAGCCCGGGCACTCCCGCCCAGAGAAACGCGGCACGCCAACCGAAACGATGGGCGATCCAGCCGCCGGCGAGGAATGCGACCATGATTCCGATATTGACGCCCACGGCGTAGAGCGCCTGTGCCCGGCCGCGCGCTTCCGGCGGAAAAAGGTCGGTGATCATCGATTGCGAGGCCGGGCCCGTCCCCGCCTCTCCCACGCCGGTCAGCACGCGTGCCGCCACGAGTTGCCAGAACTGCACGACCAGTCCGCAAGCCGCCGTCGCCAGGCTGAAGCACAGCAAAGCGGCGCCGATGATATGCGCGCGGTTGCGGCTGTCCGCCAGGATCGCGATCGGAACGCCCATAGTGGCGTAGAACAGCGCGAATGCCGGCCCAGCCAGCAGACCGAGCATGGCATCGCTCAAGCCGAAGTCATGCTTGATCGGTTCGAGCAGGATGGCGAGGATCTGGCGATCGACATAGTTGACGGCATAGGTCGCGCTGAGCAGCACAAGCAGCATGGCGCGCTGCGGATGCCCGCCTTCGTTCGAAATCGCAGCACCCATGTCCCGTCTCCGCCCATTGTCCGCTTACTCTAGCGTCGCCGGCAATCGCGACCATGCAGGAACGGGCGCCGTCTTCTCATCGCGGATCGTCATGCTCGCCCGGTGCCTGAACCGTACAGATTCGGCTCCATACGGCTAAGCACCCCGCCTCCGGCTCGGCCACCAACGGGCACGATCACATTCAGCCGAGGATTCGAACCATGAAAAGCCCCTATCTCCTCTTCCTGGGGGACGCCAATCTCGTCGGAATGGACAAGATGGGCGCGGGCATAAGCCAGTGGCGGGGGGAATTGTGCCTGGGGCAGTTCCGGCTGCCCGGCTGCACGTCCGATCTCGGCCTGCCCGAGATGAATCCCGCCGAGGCATTCGCCAAAGGCGCAGGGACGATGATCGTCGGCGTCGTCAATGTCGGCGGCATCCTTCCCGACAAATGGCTCGCCAGCATTATCGAGGCGCTGGAAGCGGGGCTCGATGTCGCATCGGGCATGCATCAGCGGCTCGCCGACATTCCGGCGGTCGCCGATGCCGCGGCGCGGCTGGGCAGGACAATCCACGACGTCCGCGCGCCCACGCGCAGCTTCGCGCCGGGGACCGGCGTCAAGCGGACCGGCAAACGGTTGCTGACTGTCGGCACGGATTGCGCGGTGGGCAAGAAATATACGGCGCTGGCGATCGAGCGCGAAATGCGCGCACGCGGGCTTGCGGCGGATTTCCGCGCCACCGGACAGACAGGCCTGCTCATCGCCGGCCGCGGCGTCGTGATCGATGCCGTCATCGCCGATTTCGTGTCCGGCGCCGCGGAGTGGCTGTCCCCGGACGCAGATCCCGATCATTGGGATATCATCGAGGGTCAGGGATCGCTTTCGCATCCGGCCTATGCCGCCGTGACTCTCGGGCTCGTCCATGGCAGCCAGCCCGACGCCCTGGTCATCTGCCACGAACCGACACGGCCGAATCTGCTCGGGCTCGACTATCCCGTGCCCGGCATCATGGAATTGGCCGAAATGGCGCTGGCCGCAGCGCGCCTGACCAATCCGGCCGTGCGCGTCGTCGGCGTGAGCATCAACAGCAGCGCGCTTCCCGCCGATGAGGTCATGCCGCTGATCGAACGGATCGAGGCGGAAACGGGGCTGCCATGCTGCGATCCCCTGCTGCACGGTCCGGCAAGGATCGTCGACAGGCTGCTCGACTGATCGGGCCGGGGCGGATCGTTCAGGCCGCAATGTCCGGGGGGCCGTCGCGTCAGGACGTGACGGCCCGCGCCCGCGCGACATCCTGTCGCCTGCGCGCGACACGCCCCGCCCGTGCGGCATTGCGTGTGGCGATGGGCGAGGATGCGAACGTCGCCTTGAACGCGCGGGTGAAGCTCGCCGGATGTTCATATCCGGTCTCCATCGCGATTTCGATCATCGACATGCTCGAATCGACGACGAGGTCGAGCGCAAGATCCATGCGCAGGCGATCGCGGACATTGCAGACGGTATCGCCATAGAGCTGACGGAAACCGTGCTGGAGCCGGCGTCGCGACAGTCCGACCTCCATCGCCAGATCGTCGACGCGCACGGGCGTCTGCGGACTCGCGCGCAGGATCTGCATGGCGCGTTCCAGCTTGCGGAGATCGGCCGACGAAAGATGCTCGCCCAGATGGACATGCGCCGAATCCGCCATCGCCGCCAGCACATGGCAGATCAGCTCGGTGACTTTCGACCGCATATAGGCGCTGCGGAACGTACCCTCATAAGGACATTCCAGGAGGTGGACGGCGGCCAGGGAGACGGCGGGATGGGTAACGGGCACATGGCGCGCGCGAAGCTCCGCGCCTTCCGTCAGAAAGGCCTGCAGATCGAGCGGCAGTTCCCGCGGATCGATTCCCGTCGCGTCGTGGAAACGTTCGCATTCGATGACGATGCTGAGCCAGCGCAAATGCTTGCCGGGCTCGTAGAAGGTCTCCACGACGCTGCCCTCGCGCAGGCCGTAAACGGTGCAGAAGCCCCTGCTCATCGGATCGGCCGGCGTGATGCCGCGGGGATCGGCGAAGGGGATCACGCCATCGACGACGATCGACATGACGAGATGATCGGTCATGTGGTGGCAACGGGGCGTCGGCATCACCGCGACCATATCGGTGACGATCAGGCTGAGCCCGGCGCCGAGTTCGTGAAACTCCCAGCCGCCGCGCGCGATGTTGATATCATAATCGTAGCGGAAGCCCGCCTCGCCCAGCGGCTTGAACCAACCGTCGTCGGGGACCGGTGTTCGCCCGCCCGTATCGTGGATCGAGCGATACATGCGCTTCATATCCTCGATACTGCGCGTGATCGGTATCCGGGTGCGAACGTCCAGACTCGCCATAAACTCTCTCCCGCAACCGCCGGTATCACCGGCGGGCACGATCATGTCCCGCTCTCCAGCGGGGCTCGATCCATGTTACAGAATAAGGACACCGCGCGCGACAACTTAACCGGAAGGGTCGCACACTTTGCCGATCGGGCCCGCACCGGCGGTCCGACCCCGGCATGCTTCAACGATCGGGCGGTCGGCCTTAACGGATCCGGTCGCCGGCTGTGCCGGATGCGAGCGGCTGTGCTGTGCAGCAAATCCTGCGCACGCATCCGCAAAGCGGGGTACGGGATAGCGGCTCAATCTCCGACCATCGCCCATCCCGACTCAATCAATGAAAAGGGGGAATGGGCGGCCGTGCCTATCAGGGGGAGAAAAAAGATGGTTGTTCGTTCTTCGGTCGCCGGGATGCTCGCAATGCTTGCGGCGGGCACCTCACTGCCGGCAATGGCACAGGAAGATGACGCGTCGCAGGACAGAGCGCCTGCGGCACAGGATATCATCGTTACCGGCTCACGGCTGACCACGGCGAACAAGACCGATGTGTCGTTGCTGGAAATGCCGCAGAATATCCAGATATTGTCCGCCAAGCTGCTGCGCGACCAGGGCGCCAACCTGCTCGAGAACGCCCTGCAGAACGTGGCGGGCGTCATGACCGGCAGCTACGCACGATCCTATGATTTCTTCCGCATCCGCGGCTTCGACGCGAGCAGCTACACCTATGTCGACGGCCTGCCGCGCGGCGTGGCGATCAACATCGAACTCGCCGGCCTCGAGCAGGTCGAAGTCATCAAGGGGCCGTCCTCGGTGCTGTTCGGCCAGGGTTCGCCCGGCGGCCTCGTCAATCTGGTCAGCAAGCGCCCGACGCGCGACGCGCATGTCGAAGTCACCGGTAGCTATGGAAGCTATCAGTCCTACTCGACCATGGTCGATGTTTCGGGACCGCTGACCGATAGCGGCAATCTTTATGGACGGATCGTCACCAATTATCGCAACGATCGGAGCTTCATCGATTTCCATCCCGCGACACGGCGCCTGTATATCGCGCCATCACTCACCTGGGACATCGGCCCGTCGACGAGCCTGACCTTCCTGGCGTCGCTGTCACGGGACTGGAGCGAGCTCATTCCCGATCAGCCGGCCGCCGGTCTCGTCTATGAAGGTCCGCTCGGCTTCTACGACAGGTCGGTCTATATCGGCGACCCCGATAACAAGGGAAAGATCGAGCAGACCTTCATCACCGCCGGGTTCGAATTCAAGCACAGCTTCAGCGACAAGCTGTCCTATTATGCCAACGCCCGATACTCCGATCTCGATCTGGCCTATCTCAATCTCTACCAGCCGCTGTCCTATGACCCCACCACCGGGCTTCAGACCCAATATGGGAATGATTCCTTCGAGAAGCGGCGGATCTATTCGATCGACAACGGTTTCCAGATCGATGCGATGACCGGCCCCTTGCGGCACCGCGTCACCATCGGCGCGGAGTTTCAGCGCCGCGAACTGCCGTCGCGTCTCGCCCTCGGCTTCGCGCCGCTGTTCACCTTCAACGTCTATAATCCCGACTACAGCGTCTTCGTGGCGCAGCCGCGAAGCTATTCCAGCGCCTATACCCGATCCGAAGCGTTCGGATTCTACCTGCAGGATACCGTCACGCTGGCCCCGAAACTCAACCTGACGCTCGGCGGCCGCTACGACACCGTCAAGATCAACGATCTGGACTATAACAAATTCTCGCCGCGCGCGGGCCTGACCTATGAATTCCATCCGGGCGTTTCGGCCTATCTCAGCTTCGCACGCTCCTTCCTGCCGCAGCCGGGCTATTATGATCTCGCCGGAGATCCGGTCGCCCCCGAGAATGGCGAAGCCTATGAAGCGGGGATCAAGTTCGCGGCGCCCGGTGGCCGGATGAGCGGCACGGCCGCGATCTACCAGATCACGCGTTCGAACGTCGCGACGCCGATCCCGAGCACGCCGGGCGTCTATGCGGTGACGGGCAAGCAGCGCAGCAAAGGCTTCGAGCTCGACGGCCAGTTCGAGGTCATGACCGGCCTGCAGCTTATCGCAAGCTATGCCTATACCCATGCCGTCGTCGTCTCCGACAACGCCGTCCCGGCCGGACAGACCGTGATCGGCGTCCCCCGTCATCAGGGGAGCCTGTGGGCGCGCTATGCCCTTGTCGACGGGCAGTTGAAGGGATTGAGCGTCAGCCTGGGCGGCAGCGCCTATTCGAAGCAGCAGGGCTCGCTGCCGAACACCTATACCATTCCATCCTATGCGCTGGTGAACGGCAACATCGCTTATAATAGCGGGCCGTTCTCGGTGCAGTTCAACGTCAACAACATCTTCAACAAGAAATATATCTCGGGCGCGTTCGGTGATCTGTTCGTGGTCGCGGGCGAACCGCGCATCTGGCGCGCGACATTCGGCTGGAAATTCTGAGAGACCGTTTGGCCGGAAACACGAAGCGCGCAGCGATCACCCGATCGCTGCGCGCTTTGTCGTCCGCAAGGCGGAGGGTTCGTCCCGCCCTATCCGTTCAGAACAGCATGAAGGCCGACAGGGCAAAGCGGGTTCCGCCATGGCGGGCGCCCTCGAGCCGGGACCGGCCCGCATCCACATTCGCATCGGAAAGATTTGCGCTCAGGCTTATCCGGCGCAGCTTTGCAGACAGGCCCAGCTTCCAATCCCGGTAATCGTCGGCCGTGCCGCGCGCATCGAACGCGCCGACATGCCCGGACAGGGAGACGGGCACGCCGCGCACCGTTCCGACCGGCATGCGGGTGTCGAGATAGAGATATGTATTCTGGCCCAGCAGGTAATGCTGCCAGGAATAGAATATGCCGGCGCGGGCCGTCAGCGGGCCGATCTTGTATCCCGCGGAGATGGTCGCTTCCCCGAAATCCCGGTCCGACGCCCCGATCGAGGCGCGATACAGATATCCGACGTCGATATTGACGGCTCCGACGGTGCGGTTGATTCCGAAAAAGGGCGTCAGCGCGATACCGGAATCACCGGTCTGATCCGATCGGTAATTCGATGCCAATATCCCGACGAACGGCCCATCCGCATGATTCCATTTGGCCTCGCCCGTGATCGAGGGATCGCCGGCGGTCTGCGAAAGACCGCGCCAGACCCGATCGCTGACCAATGTGATGCTCGCGGCGGTTTCCGATTCAGCCGCATATGCCGCTTCCGCCGACCCGAGGACCAGAAACGCCGTTGCAGTCCAAAACCCGCTCTTCATACCAAGCCCCTCCACAGCATTCCGCAGTCTGCGGTATGTGAGCAATGCGGCGTCGCGCCGCTTCTCGGATTGGGGATCGATTTTAGCGCTTTGCCCCGGGACAAGAGCACAAACGGGCGCCCCCGTTCCGCCTTGCAGGTCAAGTCCGGTCACGCTTCGATCAAGCCGGGTTCAAAATCTCCGCTAGAGTCTGCATTCAGACGGGATTGCGAGGTGACGAATGCCGCATGCACACAAGATCGTACCGGCCATCTTCGCGGCTCTCCTGCTGTGCGTGGTTTCGCGTAACCCAGCCAATGCCCGGCCCGAACAGCCCCGGCCCGAACGGCATGATATCGCGATCGGCGGCCGGACCTTGCATTTCGAGATTCGCCGTGGACGGGCGGATGCGCCCGTCATCGTCCTTGAGGCAGGCGCCACGCTGGATTCGCGCGAATGGGAACCGGTGATCGAGCGGCTCTCGGCGCAGACCGACAGCAGCATCGTCGCATATGATCGCGCCGGCATGGGGCGCAGCCAGCCGTTGAACACGACCTATGACATCAGTGAAGAGGTTTCACGATTGCGGCGCGGCCTTCGCCGGCTCGGCTTCGCAAACAATCTGGTGCTGGCCGGTCACAGCTATGGCGGCTTCCTCATCCAGCTCTACGCCCGGCTGTACCCCAAGGAGGTCGCCGCCCTGATCTATGTCGATGCCAACACGGTCATCGGTCTGGACGGCATTGGCGGCGCCGAACGCTTCAGGGATTCCACGCTGGCGGCGGTGCGCGACGGCACGAACCGCTTCAACGATATCCGGCTGGCGGAAGGCTATGTGCGGACGATGAAGACGATGATGGAGCACCCCGCCCCATGCGGCGTACCAGTCGTCGTCCTGACCCAGGGCGCTGAGGATCGCAAAACGACCAGCCCGGCACTGAAGCTCTGGAGGGATGGCCATCTGGAATTGGCGGCACGCACAAGCGGAAAGCTGATCTACGCCGCGAAGAGCGGTCATATGATCCCCGATGACGAACCCGATCTGGTGGCCATCACCATTGCCGACCTCGCGCGGGACCTGGGCAAGGATCGCAGCCGGCGGCCAATTTCATGCCATGCCGGAACACGCTGATATCGATGGCCCGAGCGGCAATTGGCGTTGCGCTCGGGCCGGATGACATCATGGCCCGAACGCGTTATACAGGCCTTCATTATTGGATATGGGCCGATGAAACGAAGCGTCGATTATCCCTTGCAGATCCGGCCGGTCGTCGGCTTCGAAGACGATTATCCGGCGGGCTTCGTCGACCCCTTCCATTCGCACGAACGCGCGCAGCTTTCCTACGCCAATTCGGGCGTGATGCTGGTCGTCACCGAGAAATCGAGCTTCGTGCTGCCCCCGCGCCGCGCGATCTGGCTGCCCGCCGGCATGACGCACAAGGCGATCTGCCGCGGCCCCGTCAACATCCACACGCTCTTCATCGATCCCGAAATCGAGAGCCTGCCGCACGAATGCCGCGTGTTCGAGGTATCGCCGCTGGTCCGCGCGCTGATCGGGGAAGTGTTCGGTTTCGATCCCGCCTATGACGAAGCGGGGCGCGAAGGGCGCATCGTGCGATTGCTGCTCGAGGAGATCGAGCGCATGCCCAACATCTCGGTCAGCGTCCGCATGCCCGACGACCGCCGGCTGGTGCGCGTCTGCCAGGCCATTCTCGACAATCCCGCCGACCCGCGCGACATCGACGACTGGGCAAGCGTCGCCGGCATGGGCCGACGCACATTCACTCGTTTGTTCAAGCAGCAGACCGGCATGGGGCTGGCGACCTGGCGGCAACAGGTTCGCCTGATGGAAGCGCTGTCGCTGCTGGCATCGGGCACGTCGATCACGACAGTGGCCTTCGATATCGGCTATGAAAGCCCGAGCGCGTTCACCGCGATGTTCCACCGATCCTTCGGCGTGCCGCCCAGCCAGTATATCACCGGCTGGCGCGGCCCGGATGCGTCGCTGTTCGATCCGTCCTAGAGCAGGCTGTGATCCGACGGAAGCGGATCGCAGCCTGCTCTAGGTGTTGTTTAAACGCGATTTTCGAGTCGTTCGATGATTCCATCGAACTACAAATCGCTCCAAGCAGCGGACGACACGATCACGGCAAACCGGCCCGCTCCGATCAGGGTTTTCTCGACGCCAGATAATCGGCCGCAGTCGTGGGCCCTTTGGCGAAGGTGTCGCTGTGTTCCGCGATATATTTGCGGATCTCGAAGAAGAAATCGGCGCCCGATGGCAGGCCGCTTTTCTCCCACGCCTTGTCGAGCGCGGCCGCCTTGTCCTTGGGCGTTTCCGCGGGCTGGATCAGCATGAAATCCCAGCTCTCGCCGTCGCTATGGACATAGAGCTGACGGGGCGGCAGGCCGGCCTCGACATTCACCGCATCGGCGCGCGCGATGAATTCCAGGAATGCCTGTTGCTGGCCGGGCGCGATGCGATAAATCTCGACCAGGCTCTTCGGGAACTCCCGGGCCGGTGCAGCGGTTTGCGCCGCTGCGGGTACGGCGAGCATGAGGACGGCAAGCGCCGGAATTGCGGCGAAGCGCATGACCATCATTCCCCTTTTGCGGACGAGGCGCCGGAACCCGTGGTGCAGGGCTCCGGCGGAGGTTCGTCGATCAGAATTTGCGCGTCACCGTGCCGATCACCTGTCGCCCGGCGCCGTAATTGCATCCGGCCGGGCCGGCACAGCGCGCGACATAATTCTTGTCGAGGATGTTCGATCCGTTGATCGCGAAACGCCATTCGGGCGTGTCGTAATGGATGATCGCATCGAACAGGGTCGCGCTCTCGCCATAATAGACCACCGGATTGAAGGCGCCCGGCAGGCTGCCCGCGCTCTTGCTGGTGTAGCGGCCGCCAAGACCGAAGCCCAGGCCACCCAGTCCGCCCTGCTGGATGGTATAGTCGACGAACAGCGACAGCTTGTGCTTGGGCGTCGTCGGCAACGGCGCACCCACCTCTCCGGCGAAATTCGATTTCTTCACTTCGCTGTGGTTGTAGCTGTACGATCCGTTGATCGAGATCTGATCGCGGATGCGCGCGACCAGTTCGATCTCCCCGCCCCAGACTTCGACTTCGCCGCTCTGCGTGCCGAACACGGGCGTGACCGATGGCTGGGTGGTGACGACATTCTTCTGCTTGATGTCGAACATCGCCGCGGTGACGAACAATCTGACGCCGTCGCCAAGCCCGCGCGCATCATATTTGATGCCGCCTTCGATCTGCTTGCCGCTGCTCGGCTTGAATTCCTGATTGGTCACGCTGTCGATGCCGAGCACCGGCTCGAACGAGGTCGCATAGCTGATATAGGGTGCGAAGCCGCTTTCGGTGACGTAATTGGCACCGACCCGCCAGGTGAACTTGTCCTGCTTGGTGGTCAGGCTGGTCGCCAGATTGGCGATCTTCACCCAGTCGTACCGGCCGCCCAGCGTGACGTAGAGATCGCCGAAACGGAGCTGATCCTGGCCGTATATGCCGGTCTGCTTCAGCCGCTGGTTGTTGAACGCGAAGCCATAGCCCGGCTCATAGGTCGCCTGCGGGGCATAGACCGGATTGAACAGGTCGATCGTGTTGGCGAAGATGAAGCCAAAATCCGCCTTATTGAAGACATTGCGATAATCGACGCCCAGCAGCATCTTGTGCCCGACACTGCCGGTCTCGAACTTCGCGTCGATCCGGTTGTCGGTCGCAAAGCTCGTCACATGCTCCTTATAGCTGAAATTATACTGCTGGACGGTGCGGTAATAGCTGGGCAGCGTCGAGTCTGTGGTGTTGACGAGGCCACCGCCGCCATAGATGCCGATCGGCGTATCTTCGTCATACGCGCTCCATTTGGCGTTGGACTTGAACGCGATCGCGCTGGAGAAGGCGTGCGAAAAGTCCCAGCCAAGCGCATATTGACGCCGCTCGTAGAGATTGGCGGGATCGCCGAGATTGGTGCGGCGCTTGACCTTGCCGACCGGGTTGGGAAGCAGCGTGCCAAAGACCGGCAGGAAGCCGTTGGTATCGCCCTTCACCTTGTCATATTGGTAATAGGCGAGCCCGGTCAGTGTCGTGCGATCCCCCAGATGCCAGGTGACCGTGGGCGCCGCAGTCAGGCGCTGCGCGGAGACGAGATCGCGTTCGGAGTCCCGGTCGCGATAGAGCAATGTGAAGCGCGCATCGAGCGAGTCCGAAACCGGGCCGGTGATCGTCGTGCCAAACTGCTTGTAATCATCCTCGCCATATTTGAGGCTGATCTCGCCGCCGAACCGGTTCGATGCACGCCGCGATGTCTGGTTGTAGATGCCGCCAGGGGGTGCGTTGCCGTAAAGCACCGAGGCCGGCCCCTTGAGCACATCGAAGGATTCGAAGGCATAGAGATCGACGCCGACCGAGAAGATCGAGGTCGAGATCGGCGCGGCCAGTCCGTCAATATATTGTTTGGGCGTGAAACCGCGGACGGTGAAGAAATCGAAGCGGAGATCGGGCCCGTAATTCTCGCCGAAGACGCCGGACGTGTAGCGCACCGCCTGCTGTGCATCGATGAAGTTGAGCAGGTCGATCTGGTCTCGGCTGATGACCGAGATCGACTGCGGCGTCTCGATCAGGGGGATGGTGGTCTTGCTCGCCGTCGCGCTGCCCTCGGGCACGTAATTGCGCGCGGTCACGACGATCACATCCTCGCCGTCGACGGTCGTTCGCGTCGTCTCCAGCGCAGACCCGCTCTTCGCCGTCTCCGTATCCTGCGCCATCGCCGGCGCAACTGCGAAACCGGCAAATGCGACCCCGCTCAGCAGCAACATCCTCGATGCTCGATAATAAACAGCCATGCCAACCCCCTTTGACGAAATGTTGTTAGAAGACCTCTCCGGATCATGACGGAAAGATTACTCCCGACGCGGGCGGGCTGCGTTTCACCATAGGTCTAATGCTATCGTGATCGGGCCATGTTTAGGAATCGCTCGCAATAATGACATTTTCAGGTCCGCCGGCCGCCGATCCCAGCGCCTCGGCAAGCCAGGCGGACGCCTCGGCCAATGCCCGATCGGCGAGCGGTGAGATCGAGACGGCTTCGAGGAAGCTGTGCGTGGCACCAGAATAAGTGCGAACCACCGCCGCCGTGCCGGCACCGGCAATGCGCGCGGCGAGCGCGCGATTCTCGTCGGCCAGGATGTCGCATTCGGCGATGGCGAAGAAAGCAGGCGGCAGGCCTGTCGGGTCGGCGCGCATCGGACAGGCGAAAACATCGTCGAGATCCGCCGGATCGCGGGCATAATTCGCCCAGAAGACCGCCATCTCGGCGGCGGTAAGATTGTAGTCCGGGCCATCGTAACGCCGATAGCTCTCATACTCCGGCCGGCTGTCGAGTGCGCCGTAATTGACCAGCATGGCGGCCAGCACCGGCTCGCCCGTGGCGAGCAGGCGGAGATTGGCAGCGATCGTCATATTGCCGCCGACCGAATCCCCGGCGATGGCGATGCGTTGCGGGTCGAGGCCATGTCCCTGCCCTTCCGCCCGGAGCCAGCGGATCACCGAGACGATCTCGTCGAGCGCCACCGGAAATTTCGCCTCGGGCGACAGGCTGTAATCGACCCCCACCACCACCGCGCCCGTCCGCGCGGCATATTCGCGCATCAGCCGGTCATGCGTGTCGAGGCTGAACATCGTCCAGCCGCCGCCATGGACATAGATCAGGACCGGCGCATGCGGCCGATCGTCGGGGCGGTGGATGCGGATGCGCACCGCGTGAGGACCGACCTGCAGTTCCTCGGTCGCGACCATCGCCGGGCCACCCATCGTCCAGGGCGCACGCACATCCTCGGCAACGCGCCGCCGCTGCGCGAGCGGGAGGCGATCAAAGTCGGAATAGCGGCCATAGGCGGCGGCCATTTCACGCTGGAAACGGCGAATGTCGGGATCGAGATCGTCGATGGTCTCAGCCCCGTCACGCATTGGTCAGGCCTCGGCGAGCGTGCGGCGCAGGCGCGAGTTCGGAACACCGTAGAACAGATAGAAAGCCAGACCGAAGCACAGATACACTCCCAAAATAATGGCGGGCACCCACTCGCCGACAATGGCCTTGTGGATGATGTCGAGGAAGACGGGACCGACCATCAGCAGACAGAAGAGCAGCGCGAGGACGGGCACGACCCCGACCCAGATGCCGCCGATACGCACGCCGCCGAAGGGCACGCGGAAAGGACGCGGCAGATCCGGCTGGGTGGTGCGCAGCCACATCACGCTGATCGCGACGGTGATGAAGACGAAACCCGTGCCGATGCTGACGAGATCGCCCAGCATCGAGATCGGCAGGAAGGCAGCCGCGACGCCCGCGACCAGCGCGACGAACCAGGTGCCCTGGTGCGGCGTATGGAAACGCGCATGGACGCGGCTGAACAAAGGCGGCAGCAGCCCGTCGCGCGACATGGCGTAGCATACGCGCGAATGCGCATAGGTGTTGACCATCAGCACCGAACAGAGGCCGGTCAGCGCACCGACCTTGATCACGATGCTGAGCATCGGTATCCCGATCGCTCCCACCGCGACCGCCACCGGATCGGGCACGTTGAGCAGGCGATAGGAGACCAGTCCGGTCAGCACCGCGGCGACCGCCATATAGACCAAAGTCGCGATCGCGAGCGCGCCGAGGATGCCGATCGGAATATCACGCTGGGGCTTGCGCGCCTCGAGCGCGGCGGTCGCCACCGCCTCGAACCCCAGATAGGCGAAGAACAGGATCGAAGCGCCGCGCAGCACCCCCTGCCAGCCATAAGTGAAGCCGCCCTGATTTTCGGGCACGAAGGGATGCCAATTGGCCTGATCGATATGCGGCACGCCGAAGATGATGAAGGCGATGAGCACGCCGACCTTCACGGTCACCATGATCGCGTTGATCGTCGCCGATTGCGAAACGCCGCGCACAAGGATGAAGGCGAAGAAGGCGAGCGCGGCCGTCGCCACCAGATTGACCCCGCCCCCGGTGACGAAATGCATGCCCGCCTCGCCGGTTTCCGGCCGCATGAACGGGGTGGAGATCATCGCCGGGACATGAAGACCGAAATCGCCGAGCAGGCTGACGAGATAGCCCGAGACGCCGACCGCCAGCGCCGATCCCGCAAGCCCCAGTTCGAGCATCAGCATCCAGCCGAGCCCCCAGGCGAACGCTTCCCCCAGCGCGGCATAGGCATAGCTGTACGAAGCGCCCGAAACCGGAAGCGTCGACGAAAGCTCGGCATAGCACAGCCCGGTAAAAGCGCAGGCGACACCCGCGATCACGAAGGAGATCATCACCGCCGGCCCGGCATAGTTCGCGGCGGCAGTGCCCGTCATCACATAGACGCCGGCACCGATGATGCATCCGATGCCGATCAGCACCAGATGGACGGGCCCCAGCACGCGCCGCAAGCCATGATGTTCACTGTCCTCGCGGACATCGGCAAGGGGTTTGCGGATCAGATACCGGATAGGCGTGCGTGCCATCGACCAATTCCCTCTTATGCCCGGACGGAGTGCGTCGGCTTGGCCGGTTCGGTCTGCACGGCCGGACGGCCCACCGCACGGCGCATGGCATCGGCCAGTGCGCCGTCGGCAAGGCCGGCGACGATCTCGTCGAACGTGCCCGACGCTTCGTCCTGGCCGAGTTTGAAACGGGCATCCTCGGTGACGACGCGGGCGCGAAAGGCGATGATATGAGGCAGAAGCTGATCGATCCGCGCGCCCATGCGCTCGATCGTCCAGGCATCCGGCCCAGTGCCCTCAAGCGCTGCGGCGAGACGGACGATCGCATCGCGCGTCTCTTCCGGCACAAAGGCGATCTCGACCGCGAACCTGACCACCGCATAATTCCAGGTCGGGCCCCAGCTCGGGTTCGAGACCAGGCGCGGCGAGATATAGCCCTGCGGCCCCTGGATCAGGATCATCGCGCGCGGATCGGCCATAAGCGCATCGACATGGGGGTTGGCCCGCGCGAAATGCCCGAACAAAGCGGCAACGCGTCCCTCCTCATCCAGTTCGGCGAGCAAGGGCAAGGGCGTGGCCGCGAAGCCGCCCGCCCCGTTCGATACGATCCAGGCAAGCGGATGCGTGGAAACCAATGCCGGCACATCGGCCGGATCATGCGGAACGAAACGGCTCATCTCTTCCCCCTGCGCGTGCGACGGCGCGTCATCCAAAGTGCCAGTCCGACACCGATCATCGTCATCAGCCACATCCCGATCGCAGCGACGGCGAACCGGCCGGCAAGTCCGCCCATCTCACCGGTGTGAAAGGGAAAGAGCCCGTCCATGAATGCCCGGCGGGGCGGGGCCCGCAACGCGTCGAAGCGCGCCAGGACACGGCCATCGACCGCGCTCACAAAGACATGGGTAGCGCCATAGGCACGGCGCGCTTCGTCCGGCTGGGTGACGCGAATGTGCCAGACCGGCCGGTCGCCGTCGGGCGGATAGATCGCCGCGAGCGCTGCGCCCGGAAAGGCGGAGAGCGCCGTCCGCGCCGCGCTCGCCAGCCCGATCGCGGCCGGCCCGGCCGGACTGTCGGCAGGCGCCTCCACCGCCGGCGGCGCGACCGCCGCGTCGACACTGTTTTCGAATGTCAGCAACACGCCTGCGCCGACCATCGCCAGCGCGGGGATTCCGACCCACAGGCCAAGCGCGCGATGCCAGCCGTGATGCCGCGCAACGGGCGGGCCGGCGCGAGCGGGAAACAGCGATCGCCGCCATTGCCGGCGCTTCGGCCAGGCAATGGCGAGGCCCGTGCCGATATTGGTGATCAGGAGGATGCCGCTGATCCCGACGATCCAGCTTCCAGCGTCGCCGCCGAGCAGATTATGATGGATCGTGACGAGCGTGCCGACCCAGCCGCCCTTCGCCGTCGCTCCATCGGCGGCAGTGTCGCGCAGGACATCGCCGGCGCCGTCGATACGAACGCTCCGGGATATGCCCGGCGCCTCTGCCTGGACATCGACATCATAGCGATCGGGCGTGCCCGCCGTGGTCCAGATCGAACCGATGCTGATCCCCGATCCCGGCGGCGCGAGTTCGGCGACGCGCCGTTCGATCGCATCGAAGTCGGTGGCGCGATGCGCGCCTGCGATCATCGCGTCCTCAATCTCCCAATGGAAAACGATGAGCACCCCGGTCAGCGCCTGGACGAACCAGAAGGCCGCGACGGCCAGACCAGCCCATCGGTGCCAGCGCGTCAGCGCCGTCCGCAACGTCATCGCAGCCCGTCCACCCGGTCGCGACGTCGCGACCGGACCCCATCGGCCCATTCTTCGGATCGGCATTCCATCGCGAAAGGATAGGCGACCGAAAGGTCGGTCGCTGGTGCAAATGGGCCATAGGCTGTTCCATCAGGGCAAGTTCGTGCCCCTCCGCATGGCCGCGCACCGGCGAGGCGGCCCATCGAGCCGCCTCGCCATGCTTCAGACGAATTCAGGCCGGAGTGCGGCCAGGGCGTCGTTCATCCATGTCCATTCGTTCGCGGACGAAGGTTCCGCGGACTGGCCGTGCAGGATCGCAAGCAATTCCCGATACCGCGCGGTTCGGCCGTGATGCTTGCCATATTGGGCGAGATGCCAGCCGAGGAAATCGGCATCGGGAGCTCCCCGCATGGCCATCGCCGAGCGTTCGAGCCAATCCCGGCCGATAGCCCTTCCCCTGTCCGAGACGGGGTCGACACCCCGTGCCATGGCGTCGCGCACAATTTCATGAATGTGCTCGGCAGCAGCGCGATAGGCTGCAGGATCGAAATCGTCATTCCACATCCCGGCCATTTCGGCCTGCATTTCCGCCACGAAGCTCTGATCGGCGAGCATTTCGGCGAGTTCGTTCCATGCCTCGATCTGCCCAGGCGTCGGATCGTCGGGCAATTCCGGCGTGCTGACTTCCACCATGCGCCGCCGCCATGCATCGTCGATCGCCGCGCCATCCGCGATCTCGCCTACGAAACGCTCGACCAGCATGCTCATCTGCGCCTTCGAAAGAGTCGTCATCATCCATAATCTCCTCAGTTCCGCATCGGTGGGATCATGGGAGTGAAGCGTGGCACGCAGTACGGCCGCGGTCCGGCGCTTGGCGGCGATCTCGGTCTCGAGCACCTCCAGCCGGGCACGCAGCACATCGGCAAGCGACAAGCGCCGTGCGAGCAATTTGCCGATGGCGCCCAATGCCACCCCGGCGGCACGCAGCGCACGGATCAGATCCAGCCGCGCCAGATCCAGATCGGTATAGAGCCGGTAATTGCTCGCGGTCCGTCCGGTCGGCGGCAACAGGCCCTTGTCCGAATAGAAACGGATCCGCCGGACCGACAGTCCGGACAGCCTGGCCAATTCACCGATCGTGTACGTCTTCACACCCATGCCGACTCACTACCGTCTCCACCAAGTGGAGGGTCAAGCGCCTTGCCGGACAAGGCCCGCAAGCCGATGCTCAGTCGGTATTTCCGGACAGAAAGCTCCGGCAGATGTCGCGCATGGCATCGCGATTTCCCGGCAGCAACGTATCACAGATCGCATAGGTGTAGATCATGAAAGCGCGCGCCGGAGCCTGTTCCGCCGGCACGCCATTCGCGATGACCACCGACTCGAAATAGGCCAGCCGCTGGCGGTCGATCTCCGCCAGCGCGCGTGCCGGCCGATCGTCGGTCAGCGCCCAGGTGCGCATCGCCAGTTCGATGGATGCCCCGATCCGGGCGCGGTCGGTCTGCGAAATGGTGAACAGCCGTGCCAGCCGATCCTGCGGATTCGCGTCCATCGCACCCAGTTCTGCGACCAGCCCGGTGGTCGTGCGCTGGCGCCAATAATCCATCATCGCCTCCAGAAAGGCGTCGCGCGATTCGAAGCGCACATAGAACATGCCCTTGGTGACGCCGAGTGCCTCAGCAATCCCCTCGACCCGCACGGCATCGATCCCGCCCACCGCCAATATCTCGAGCGCGGCGATGAACCAGCGCTCGGCGCTGAGCTTGGGCTTGGGTCCCGGCCGCGCCTTGACCGGCACGCCGGGGATTTCCGGCTGCAAAGGAAGAGATGGAAGTGGCTTCACGATCGATCCCGGACTGGCATGGCGCTGGCCTAGGACCAGCATGGAAAAAGGTCAACGTGCATGCACATATATCATACCAATAAGTACGTATTATACGGACGATTCCAGCATTAGTTGACCAATGTTGAAACTGATCCTAGCTTTATCTCATACGGCATCGAATCAGATGAGTGACGAGCCGAGAAATGGGGGAAAGGATGATGTCCTGTGATCGATCGGCGCTGCGGCGCGTTTTTCTGACGGGTTCGGCGCTATGGATGGCGGCGGGCACCCTTCCCGCTTTCGCCCAGACCACACCGGCCGACGCAACGCCGGGCGTAACCGAGACCGACGATATCGTCGTCACCGCGCGCCGGCGTGAGGAAAGCCTGAAGGACGTGCCGATTTCGGTCACTGCCTTCACCGCCGACAGCCTCGACCTGAAGGGCGCGCCGGACATTACCGCATTGCAGCGCTCAACGCCGAACCTCACGCTCCAGGTCTCGCGCGGCACCAACTCCACCCTGACTGCGTTCATTCGCGGCATCGGCCAACAGGATCCGCTCTGGGGGTTCGAGCCCGGCGTCGGCCTGTATGTCGACGATGTCTATGTCGCCCGGCCGCAGGGCGCAGTGCTCGACATTTTCGATATCGAGCGGATCGAGGTGCTGCGCGGGCCTCAGGGCACTCTCTACGGTCGCAACACCATCGGCGGTGCGGTCAAATATGTGACCAAGCGGCTGGGCGATGAATTCAGCGGCAAGATCCGCGGCGAGCTCGGCACCTACAAAGAGTATAATCTGATCGGATCAGTCGCGGTGCCGCTGGCCGACGGCGTCGCGCTGGGCGCAGCGATCGCCTGGTATAATCGCGACGGTTACGGAAAGAACCGCTTCACCGGCGCCGAGACCAATAACAAGGACGTGTTGTCAGGCCGGCTCTCGCTGGAACTGACACCGAGCGACGCCATCTTCATCCGGCTCGCGGCCGATCGGACCGAGGACAAGTCCAACACCAATCACGGCCATCGCGAAGTACGCGAGCCCAACAGCAACACCGCTGTCCTGCCGGGCCGCTACGATACGCTCGCCGGGCTCGGCGACGCGAACGAGGTGGTGACGCAGGGCGTTTCGCTGACCGGCGAATGGCAAGTATCGAAGGCGATCACGCTCAAGTCGATCACCGCCTGGCGCGACGGCCATTCGGGCGGCACCGGCATCGATTTCGACGGCACGCCCAAGCCCTATCTCGACGTCGCCGCCGCCGGCACCGTCTACAAGGACCGCCAGTTCAGCCAGGAATTCCAGGCGCTGATCGAGGCCGATCGGCTGCAGGGCGTGCTCGGCGTCTATTATCTCGATGCCCGCGCCAGCGGCGCGTTCGACACGATCCTGGGGCGCGGGCTGGTGCCCGAAGCGGCGCTTGTCCCCGCACCAAGCGCGGCGACCGCGCTGACCCAGCTCACCAGCGGATCGGTCGACACGCAAAGCTTCGCGATCTTCGGCGATCTGAATTTCGACATCAGCGACCGGCTGAAGATCTCGGCCGGCGCACGCTGGACGCGCGACAAGAAGGAAGGCACGGTCTTCAAGGCCAATTATTTCGGCACGATCGGCAGTCCGCTGCTCAAGCCCTATGTCCCCGCCCTGCCCGCGCCGTTCAACGTGCCGCAGATCCTGACCGACTATACCAACGAACGGACCTTCAGCGAATTCACGCCGCGGATCAGCCTCACCTGGGAAGCGAGCGATGCGGTGAACCTCTATGCCGCCTATGGCCGCGGCTTCAAATCGGGCGGGTTCGACATGCGCGGCGATGCCGTCGCGACCCCCGACACCAAGAACGGCTATGATGCCGAAATCGTCGATTCCTATGAAATCGGCCTGAAGGGCGATTTTCTCGATGGCCGCTTCCGGGTCAACGCCGCGCTCTTCTACACCGATTATCAGGGCCAGCAGGTGACGACGCAGGTGCCCAAGGTGACGCCGCCGCCGGGCGTGGTGAGCTTTGTCGACAATGTCGGCAGCTCGCGCATCTATGGTGCGGAGATCGAGGCGACGGCGGTGCTGAGCCGCAATTTCAGCGCCAATTTCAGCTTCGGCTACATCAACGCCAAGTTCAACGAATTCCTGGTCTATGATCTCGTCAGCGGGAAATATGTCGACGTCGCCGATCAGCGCCGGTTCCAGAACACGCCCGAATTCAACGGCAGCGTCTCGCTCAACTGGCAAGCCGATCTGGCGGGCGGGCGGCTCGCCGTGGTGCCGTCGCTCTCCTTCCGCAGCGACGTCAATCTGTTCGAGATCCCGATCCCGTCGATCGACCAGGACGGTTATGCCCTCGCCGATCTCAGCATCACCTGGACCTCGCCCGACACGCATTGGCGGCTGGGCGCGCATGGCCGTAACCTGTTCGACGTCGCCTATCGCACCGGCGGCTATAATTTCCCGTCCAACCAGTTCGCCCAGTCGGTGATCGGATTCTACGGGCCGCCGCGGACCTTCCGGCTTTCGGCAGAATACCGGTTCTGAGCGTGGCGGATTTCACCGAGCGGCGCTGGCGGGCGGGCGACGGACTGTCGCTTTACGCACGCGATTATCCCGCCGCCGCCGGCCCTGCCCGCCTGCCGGTGATCTGCATCCATGGGCTGACGCGCAATTCGAAGGATTTCGCGAACGTCGCGCCCTGGATCGCCGGACAGGGTCGCCGCGTACTGGCGGTTGACGTGCGCGGACGCGGGCGATCGGATCGCTCACCCGATCCGATGCGCTATCGCCCCGCAATCTATGCGCGCGACATGTTCGCGCTGATGGACGCGCTCGGCATGGCGCGCGCGCTGTTCGTCGGCACCTCGATGGGCGGCCTGATCGCGATGACCGCCGCGATGATCCGGCCGCGCGCGGTGGCCGGCATGGTGCTCAACGATGTCGGACCGGAGATCGCGCAGCAAGGGGTCGAACGGATTGCCGGCTATGCAGGCAAGCCGGTGACGATCGCCGACTGGAACGACGCCATCGCCTATCTCAAACGCACCAGCGCCGCCGCCTTTCCCGATTTCACCGATGGCGACTGGCGCGCGGTCGCCGAACGCAGCTTTATCGAGGATGAAGCCGGCAAGCCCATCCTCGACTATGATCCCGACATCGCCGTGCCCTTTGCCCGACGCCCGCCACCACGGCGCGTGCCGTTCGGCTGGCTGCTGTTCCGCCTGATCGCGCGCCGTCGCCCGATGCTGCTGCTGCGTGGCGAATTGTCCGATCTGATTTCCGCCGATATCGCCGCGCGCATGCGCCGCACCGCACCACATATGGCGTTCGCGGAGGTGCCCGGCGTCGGCCATGCGCCCTGGCTCGACGAGCCGGCGGCACGTGATGCGATCGAGGCTTTCCTTCAGACCGCGCCCTGATCGCGCAACGATCGGGCCTAAAAGACCGCTTGGGCTGAGCCTGTCGAAGCCCTGTCCTTCTTCACGCTCGATGCAGAAGGAAAGAGCAGGACTTCGACAGGCTCAGTCCGAACGGGAATCTCGAATCTTGGGAGCATCAGCTCCCCGACGCCGCCTTCTTCTCGTCGGCCCGCACCTGATCGACCACTTCGCGTACGGCCTTGATCACCAGATCGGGGCGCTTGTCCTGGATGAAATGGCCGGAATCGTTCACGATTTCATGCCGCGAACGCGTCGACCAACTGGCCTCCTCGGCCTGCAGCACTTTCCATACCGCCTGGATCTTGTCGGCTTCGGCGCGGGTCAGGCCGGTCATCGCAAGCATCGAGTCGGGATAGGGCTCGGCGCCGGTCAGCACCACCAGCGGGCGATCGCCCAGCGTGCGCAGCTTGCCGGCCTGCGCGAATATATCGTTGAGCGAAGCCGCTTCCTTCATCGACCCGGCCAGGGTCTGCGGCTGATAGGCGGCACCGACCGTCCTGGTGCGCTCCGACATGCCGGGAATATCCGACTTTGGCGCAACCGCGCGCAGCAACCCGGTCCATGAGGTCGAGATCACCAGATCCTGCACCCAATTGCTGCCCGATGCGTCCATCTTGGGATTGGCCATCCGCTTCACCTGATCGGGGTGCGAGGTATCGACGAACACCACGCCCTTCACCGGATCGCCATATTTTCGAACGTAATTCATGATGTACGGCCCGCCCAGCGAATGGCCGACCATCACCAGCGGCCCAGTGATGCCCGCCGCCTTCAGCGTGGCATGGAGATCGTCGGAAACCGTTTCCCCATCCTGCTTGCCCGGCGTCGGATCGCTCCACATCACGCCGGCGCGGTCATAGGCGCAGGCGCGCGTGGTCTGTGCGACCGCATCATGCACACGGTCCCAGCTCAGCGAGCCGGCGCTGTCCAGACCGGTTTCGAAGATCACCGTCGGCGAACCTTCGCCCCGGCAGTCGATATGCATCTTGCGGCCGCCGATATCGACCAGTTGCCCGCGCGGCGGATAGTCACGCGCCGCGCGGTGCCGCGCAAGCTGTTCGTAGATCGTGCCGATGACGACGGCCCCGACCAGCAATCCGGCCAGGCCGATGCCGATGCGCTTGAGCCAGCGCAGGATCGTTGCAAACTTCGTCTTTCCCGCCATTATCGACTCTCCGCTGTCATGCGATCGCTGCGCATCGCTCATACCGAGCTAATCACGATTTTTCTGCACAGGCAATAATTTTCTTATTGGCCAAAACACGCTAAAAAATCGGTACAAATCGACAAAAAACCCCTATTTACCTGCCGGAACAACTTGTCCTGATCTGAAAATTCGATGCTCATAGTGAGGTTGAATGCTTGGCTTTCGATCGCGCCCCTCCGAGGGTTGATCCGGTGCAATTCGATGGCCTTTGCGCTAGACTGTGAATCCGTACGGATCAGGAACCGACACAATCAAGAAACGAGCCACACCGCTGCCCACCGGCCTCCGCGACGCCATCCGCGCCATGTGCGTGGAAGGCGATACATTCGCTGCGGGCGGTTATTATGACGAAGCGATCGTGAACTACCGACAGGCCTGGGCACTGATTCCCAGCCCGCAGACTCTCTGGTCCGAATCGGTCTGGGTTCTGGGCGCACTGGCCGATGCCTGCTTCCTGTCCGGAAAACGCGTCGTGGCCCGCCAGGCGATCGAACATGCGATGAAATGTCCAGAGGGTCTTAAACACCCCTTTCTATGCTTCCGGCTCGGCCAGATCCTGCTCGACGACGGTGAGAAGGATCGCGCCGCCGAACTGTTGCTGTTCGCGCATAGCACTGCCGGCCCGGATATCTTCGTGTCCGAAGACGACCATTATCTGACTTTTCTCAAGGACCGCGGCCTGGTGGACTGAACGGCCCCGCGGCGCACGGGATCAGCCCGCGACCGGCAACCGGATCGTGCCATCGGCCTCTCGTTCGAGCGGCCCATGGGCGATCACGGCACTCAGCGGCAGCGGTGCATAGAGGTGCGGAAACAACTGCCCGCCGCGTGACGGTTCCCACCGTACCGCGCCACCCAGCGCGGCCAGATCGACGGCCGCGATGGTCAGATCGTGATGTCCAGCGAAATGCTTGTCGATGGTTTCGGCAAGCTGCGCCGCAGTCGACATATGGATATAGCCATCGGCGATATCGATCGGCGCGCCATCGAAATGCCCATCGGCTTCGAGCGCCGTCAATTGGTCCGCGAGCAGTATTTTGTAAGCGATCGGATCGTTCATCCCATATCCGTCCATCAAATCAGCAATTGTATTGCGACGATGATCAGCGTCGCCGCCAGGACCAGCCGCAATTTCTCGTCATCCACCCGCGAAGCGAGCAGACTGCCGATAATGATCCCGGGCACCGAGCCGATCAGTAGCGACGCCAGCAGCGAGACATCGACATTGCCCATCCACCAATGGCCCATGCCGCTGATCAGCGCGAGCGGCACGGCGTGGGCGATATCGGTGCCCGCGATGCGGCGGACCGACAGCTTGGGATAAAGTGCCAGCAACACCGTCGCCCCGATCGCGCCGGCACCGACCGAGGTCAGCGCCACGGCAACGCCGATCACCACGCCCAGCATGACGGTCAGGATCCGGGTCCGGCCTTCGCTGCGATCGATCCGATGCGCCGCCGACCAGGCCAGGATCTGCCGGCGAAACACCAGCGAAAGCCCCGTGACGAGCAGCGCCAGCCCCAGCGCCACCGTGATCAGATGCGCGGTCGCCGCCGAAGGGCGCCCCATATAGGAGAGCAGCAGGAGCGACAGGCACGCCGCCGGCAGACTGCCCGCCGCAAGCCGGCCGACGATCCGCCAGTCCACCGAGCCGCGCCAGCCATGAACCATGCTGCCGACGCTCTTGGTGACCGCGGCATAGAGCAGGTCGGTGCCGACCGCGACGGCCGGATGGAATCCGAACAGCAGCACGAGGATCGGGGTCATCAGCGATCCGCCGCCCACCCCGGTCATACCGACGAGGATGCCGACGAACAGGCCGGCCAGCGAATAGAGCGGGTGGATCGCCGTCATCGATACTCCCGCTTCATGCTTGTCGCTACGCCGCGGCGACGCAAACGACGCCCGCGCGGACGGCGCGGACGTCGATGCTCATAAGTTGCGGTGACGGATGACTCAATGCGCCGTGGCAGGCGGGCACTTGACGAACTTGCCGTGCGCATCGTGGCAGCGCTTGGTCGGCGCGGCCTTGGCGGTGGCGCATTTGATGAACTTGCCATGCGCGTCGCGGCATTGCGCGGCACTGGCAGCGCCTCCGGTAAGCGCCAGCATCGCGATGCCGGACAGGATCGCGGTCGAACGGAATATGCGGTGCAACGTCATGATCGGGGTCCTCCGTGATCGCCTGGACAATCCAGGTGAGGCCGGCATCATGACAATCGCGCGCGCACCATATGCTGGCTGCCGCATGACCTTTTGTTCATGCGGCAGCGTGCCCGGGGCTCAGGGCACCTTGCCTTCATTCTCCGTCGCCTTCATCGCGCGGCGCTCCGCGAACCACTGGCTGAGCATCGCCGCGGTGCAGCCGGTCTGGCCGCCCGATCCCACCGCGGAACAGCTATTGGGGCGCGTGAAGCGGGTCATGGTGTTCATCGCGTCCACCCGACTGCCCCAGGCCATCTCCGCCGGCGCGTCTTCGGGCTTCTGGTCGCGGAACCGCTTGGGGATGCGAAACCGATCCCCCTCCGGCAACCGTGCGCAGACCACGATCTCCTCCGGATCGTCGGATTGCGGGCAAGGGTCGTTGCCGAACACGACGATTTCGATGGTCTGCGTTTGCGGCGGGGTTTCCGCCTGGGCGAAAGGCGCGGCCACCGCCGCAAACATGGCGGCGGCCAGCACGGATGCCGCTTGGCGGCACATCCTGTCGATCGGGATCATCGCGCGAGGTTAGCGAGGCAACATGTATGGGAGATGTCCATATGTTGCAGTCGCCGACATCATGCGATGGTGTTGACCAGCCCACCTTCGGCGCGCAGCGCGGCGCCGTTCGTCGCCGAGGAACGCGGGCTGGCGAGATAGGCCACGAGGTTCGCGATCTCCTCCGCCTCGATCATGCGCTGGATGATCGAGGACGACCGCGCACTGACGAAGAAGTCGGCCTCGATCTCTGCGATCGGCGCGGTCGGGTCCTTGGCCTGACTGCGCAGGAAATCCTCGATCCCTTCCGAACGCGTCGGCCCCGGCATCACCGAATTGACGGTGACGCTCGTGCCGCGCGTCAACTGCGCAAGGCCGCGCGCGATCGAAAGCTGGGCGGTCTTGGTGGTGGCGTAATGGATCATGTCGGCGGGCACGGCGAGGCCGGATTCGCTCGATATGAAGATGATCCGCCCCCAGTTTCGCTCGATCATCGCGGGCAGATAGCTGCGCGACAGGCGGACACCGCTCATCACATTGACTTCGAGCAGATGGTTCCAGTCGTCGTCGCTGATCTCGCCGAACGCCTTGCTTTCATAGATGCCGAGATTGTTGACGAGGATGTCAACACGATCGACCAGCCCGACAAGCACCGCAGTGCCCGCCGCCGTCGCGACATCGGCAAGCACGCCGCTCACCTGGGCCCCGCCCGAAGCGCGGATATCCTCCACCGCCGCGTCGAGCTTTGCCTGCGTCCGCCCGGTCACGATCACCTTCGCGCCCTCGCGCGCCAATGTGCGGGCGATCTCCAGGCCGATGCCGGCGGTCGCGCCGGTGACGAGGGCGGTCTTGTCGTCGAGTTGCAGGTCCATGATATGTCTCCGATGCGTGTGGCCCCGCATGTAGGGACGGCAAGGCCTCGGGACTATTTGACGATCGGGACAAGCATCTGTGCCCGGCATTCATCAATGCCGAATATCCTCTACCGGGGGATTGGCTTCGCTCGGCACCCGGCCGGCCTCACTTCTCCGGCCTCACTTCCAACGTCTGTCGTTCCGAAACTGCGCTGACTGGCGGCGCTTGAAGATGATATAGCTGACGATCGCGGTGGCGACGATCAGTCCGATCAGCGAATATGCAATGATCAATCGTGTTTCCATTACGGCGTAGCGTCCGTGCACGGCGATTGGTTCCGCCTCGGGGCAAATCCCTCCGGATTCATGTCGCCGCCTTCGTCTCCTTCGGGGGTTGCACGATGCCGCGCTCCAGTTCGTCAAACGCGGCGCGGAGGATCGCCGCCGAAGCGACGAGGCCGGATGCCTCCTCGTCGCTCATCTCGGGCACCAGCATGCGTTCGACGCCCGACGCCCCGATGACGCAAGGCATGCTCATATAGAGCCCCGACAGGCCGAGCGCCCCATCGAGCAGCGACGAGACCGGCAGCACGGCATGCTCGTCACGCACGATCGCCTCGCAGATCCGGACGATCGCAGTCGCGATTCCGAAGGACGTATAACCCTTGCCCGCGATGATCTCATATGCCGCACTGCGCACGGTGCTCGCCAGTTCCCGCCGATCCAGCGCTCGCGCGGCTTCGGAATAATGCTCGAGTGCCGCGCCGCCGATACGCACGCCGGAAAGCAGCGCAACCTCGCTGTCGCCGTGCTCGCCGAGCACCAGCGCTTCCAGCGCGCCGGGCGCGACATCCAGCCGCGCGGCAAGCGATGCGCGCAAACGGCTTGAATCCAGAAGCGTGCCGGTGCCGATGACCCGGCTGGCCGGAAGGCCCGAACATCGAAAGGCCATCATTGCCATCAGGTCGACGGGGTTCGAAGCCATCAGGACAACCCCGTTGAAGCCTGCCGCGGACAAGGCCGTCATGCATGAGCGGACGATATCGGCGCTCCGCGCCGCGACCGACAGGCGTGTCTCCGCGCCGCGTGTGGCGGCGCCGGCCGTGATCACCGCGATCCCGGCGGATGCGGCGTCGTCATATGACCCTGCCCAGATCCGCGCCGGCCGTGCCAGCGCATTCGCGTCGGAAAGGTCGGCGGCTTCGGCACGCGCGAGATCGACATTGTCGTCGACGAGAACGATCTCCGGAAACAGGCCGCGCAGCATCAGCGCATAAGCAGCGGTCGAACCGACATGCCCGGCCCCGATGATGGCGATCCGGTCGGGATGCGATCCGTTCACGCGTCGCCCTGCCCGCCGCCGAGCCATTCGCTCTCGGCGGCGTCGACCGCTTCGAACATGTCGCTTTCGGCCTGCATCTCGTTGAGCCGCCGGCGCACGGCATCGGGACTGCCGTCGCGCGGGAATCCGCGATCGGCCTTTGCCGCCTTGGCCAGATCGCCGACCCATCCGGCCCGCGCCTGCTGCGCAAGCAGCCAGCCGCCAAAGGGTTGAGGTGCATCGATGTCGGAAATGCCGCGCACGGCGTCGAAATCCTGATCGTTCATGTTCACGGCTCGTCTCCACTGGCAGGCGAGAGCGCGATGGTCCCCCGGTCACGAGATGCCTGCGGGGAAATCGGGTGATGAACGCCGGTATAACACCGAAAGTTCGAGTGGCCTAACGCGGCGCCGGCAGTGCCTGAAGCGGCCCATCGGACATTAGGCGCGAAGCGCATTCTGGTCTATGGTCAGCAGATCATCGGTCGTCATGGCTCGCCGATGGCTGAGAGATGCGCATGCTCCCGCCCGATGGAGCGCCGTCCTCTGAAACAGCTCACTGACCTTGAAGACGCACAGACGCTCGCGCTCGCGATCATCGAGACGATTCCCGAACCCTTTCTGGTGCTCGACGCGAAATTCGGCGTGCTCGCGGCCAGCCGTTCCTTCTACGAGACCTTCAAGGTCGATGCGGCCCATACGCACGGCTGCCTTCTTTACGCGCTGGGCGACGGCCAGTGGAATATTCCCGCCCTTCGCCTTCTCCTCGAAACCATCATTCCTCAGCAGACCGCGATGGAGGGATTCGAGGTCGAGCATGATTTTCCGGAGATCGGGCGCAAGACCATGCTGCTCAACGCGCGCATGGTGACCTGCCGACAAGGCGACATCGAATATCCTGCTGGCATTCAAGGACATCACCGAGCGCCGTCGGATCGAGAAGGACAAGCAGGACCTGCTCGAACATACCGAGAATCTGTTGAAGCAGCAGCAGATCCTGTTCCAGGAAATGCAGCACCGCGTCGCGAACAGCCTGCAGATCATCGCCAGCATTCTTGTTCTGAAGGCACGTGCGGTCACGTCAGAAGAGACACGCCATCATCTCGAGGACGCCCATCAGCGTGTGATGTCGGTTGCCGCGGTGCAGAACCACCTTCACACATCGGACGGCATCGATCAGATCGAAGTCAGTTCCTATCTCAAGAAACTCGGTGTCGGGCTGGCATCGTCGATGGTCGGCGAAAACAGACCGATCGCGATCGACGTCGTCGCCGACGAGGGAACGATCATATCCGCCAACGCGGTAAGCCTTGGCCTGATCGTGACCGAACTGGTCATCAACGCGATCAAATACGCCTTTCCCAAGCCAAGACCGGATGCCCGCATCCTGATTAGCTATGAAGTGGACAAGCTCGACTGGAAACTCAGCGTCATCGACAATGGCGCGGGCAAAGCCGATCCGCTGCCACGCGTCGCCAGCGGCCTCGGTACCGTCATCGTCAAGGCGCTGGCCAAACAGCTGGATGCACGCATGGAGGTCACGTCCGACGCGAACGGCATGAGCGTCACGGTCACGCGTGCAACCTTCACGCCTCGACAGGCGCGGACATCATGACACTCAAAAAATCAATTTCGGCGGGCTAAATGGGCGAAACAATTCACCCTCACCTAAGCCATCGAAATACTTATGAATTCCCTTGCATCACAACTTACGATCTATATAATAATATTTCCCAATCATGAACGAAGTTTTATTTTTAAGGAACGAAACTTAACAGTTTCGACTTCGTTTATTACCTGACCTCCATCGAGGCCAGGAGTATAATCATGAAAAAGTTGATCTTGGGCGCCAGCATGCTGGCGCTGGCCATCACCGCTGCCCCCGCAATGGCGCAGTCCCGGAACGATCACCGTGAGCATGCGCAGGATATCCGCGAGGACCAGCGCGAATATCGCGAGGATATGCGCGATGCCGACAATCCACGCGAGGCGCGCCAGGCCCGTAGGGAATATCAGCGCAATGCGCGCGAAACCCGCCGAGATTGGCGCCGTTATCGCAACTACGACTATAACCGTATGGAGCCGGGCACCAGCCGCTATGACGCGGCACGCTATTACCGCAGCGGCAACAGCTATCAGACCCGTCGCCTGAGCATGAACGACCGCATCTATCGCGGCAATGACGACCGCTATTATTGTCGCCGGCCGGACGGCACGACCGGCCTCATCATCGGCGGCGTGGCGGGCGGACTGGTCGGCAACACGATCGGACGCGGCGACAACAACACGCTCGGCGCCATTCTCGGCGCAGCGGGCGGTGCGCTGGCCGGTCGCGCGATCGAACGCAACAATGTGCGCTGCCGTTAAGGCGGCACACGCAACGTCCAAAGCATGAGTGACAAGGGGTGGCGATCGACTCGCCGCCCCTTTATTTCATGAATCTACCCGGCGCGCGCCGCAGCGTCATTTGCCGGCTGTCGAATTGGGGTCGAATAACGCCCAAAATCTCCAGGGCTCTGCCCAATAACATGGCCATATACATCATGCGATCGGTTCGAGATCACGAATTGGCGAAGCGATAGCCTGGCCGATTTCGAATCTAACATTGCATTTTTCTTGACTCCCGTATCGTAAAATCATCTCCGTCTCCGATCGACTGGGGTGGTCGATTCGGGAGGGGCAATGCAAAACAAGGTTCTCGCGCTTACGGGCGCGATCGTCGCGACATGGTCGGTGGCAGCATCCGGTCAGGCAACGCCGGGCACGCCTGTGCCGGCACAGGCGCCTTCCACCGCGACAAGCGCGGTGATCGTGAACGCCGATGTTCCCAATATCCTGCGCGCAGGAACCAAGGTGCCACTCAGAATGGCCGAAGGCCTGACGACCGAAGGCAAGAAGCTCAGGGTCGGACAACGCTTCCAGATGGAAGTCGCCGAAGCCGTGGTATTGAATGGCCACACCGTCATCCCGACCGGCAGTCCCGCCGTCGGCGAAGTGACCGATGTGCGCAACAAGGGCATGTGGGGCAAATCCGGCCGCATCAACGCACGCGCGCTCTATGTCCGCGTCAACGGCCGCCAGATCCGCCTGACCGGACAATTGGACGACAAGGGCGTGACGGGCACGGCAGGCGTCGTCGCGGCAATCGCGCTGATTCCGGTCGCGGGCTTTTTCACCACCGGGACCAGCGCCAAGATTCCGCTCGGCGCGCCGGTCGTGGCGTTTCTCGACGAGGATCTGACGATCGCCTTCGCACAGGCACCCGCGCCGGAACCGATGGTCGTGCCCGCTGCCGCACCGGTTGCGGCCACCACTCCGGCCCCCGCTCCCGTCGGCGGTGAAGCCAAACCGAACTGACGAGGCTCGGCCCGTCAACATCTGGACTGACGGGAATCAGGTCGAAAACCCGAGCCGGGCCAATGTGCCGCGGCCGCACAGCCGTCAGCCGATCGATCAAGAACATTCAGAACAAGCTGCACGATTCACATTTCGTGCAGCTTGTTCTAGCGCCGGCTTTCGTCGCCTGCCGCGAAATGCGCCAATTGGTCGGCATGCGCCTTTTTGAAAGCGGGCCGGGCGACAAGACGCTGAATATAGGCCTCGGTTGCGGGGCGGTCGCCACGGGCGCGAACCGCCGGAATGCGCAGCACATCCGCCATCAAGAGATCGGCGGCGGTGAACCGGTCTTCCACCAGCCATTCGCGGTCGCTCAATATGGCTTCCATGTGCGCGAGCCGGCTGTCCAGCCATCCGGACAGGCCATTTTCACGATCCCCCGAAAGCCCGAGGAACCACCAGGGAACGCTGACCATCTCGATCGAGTTGAGCGCGGCGATCGCCCATTGAGAGGTTTCGGCTTCGCCACTCGCGCTGCGCGGCATCAGGATATCGCTCTTGCGCGCCAAATGAAGCAGGCAGGCGCCACTCTCGAAGATCGAGATCCCATCATCCGTCAGAAAGGGCACTTGTCCGAACGGCTGCCGTTCGAAATGGCTTGGCTGCCGATTCTCGAAAGGAACCGTGCCGACCTCGTAGACAAGCCCCGCTTCTTCGGCGCCCCAACGCAAACGCAGGTCGCGGACGAACCCGCGCGGCCCCTCCGGCACCCAATCATAGGTCCAGATGGTCAGATTGTTACCCATGGATCGACATTCCTTCAGTCCGCGAGCCAAGTGTCGGCAATTCCCGATAGCAAAAACATCCGGCGCGCGCAGTCGGGATCAACCTCGGCTCCCCCGATTTTTCCGCCATTCGGCGCCGCGATTTCCGGGCCGGCAGGTGATCCTGCCTGCCTCGAAATCGCTCTAGCCGGCGAACGCCCAGCGCAGCGTTCGCGCCAACCCCGCGGTTCCCGCACGCACCAGCGGGCGCGTCAGCGTCGGGCCGGTCAATCCGTGCATCGCCCTTGCCCAGTCGGGCAGCAGATCGACCGCCGCCTGAAAGGTCATCGCCTGGATCGGCAGCGCCGACAGATTGGGCGGACGCTGGTCGAGCACCAGTCGTGCGACCTCGCGGGTTCGCGCGCTGACGGCAAGCGTGCCGCGCATCGCCCGGATCAATTGCTCGGCCTCCCTGCGCGTTCGCGGCACGGGGTCGGCGCCCAGCGCTTCGGCGATACGCGCCATCTCGCAAAAATAGCGATCCTGATCGGTCATCGGCATTGCCGGCTCGCCATAGCGGATCCAGGCATCGAGAAAGCTCACCGCCTCGGTGACATGGACCCAGGCCAGCAGTTCGGGATCGTCGGCGGTATAGGGCGTGCCGTCGGGCAAGGTACCGCGCACCATTTCGTGGACGGCGCGCACGCGATCGATCGCGGCCTCCGCCTCCTCGCGCGCGCCATAGCTGGTCAGCGCGATGAAGCGCGCCGTGCGCCGCAGGCGACCAAGCATGTCGTGACGGAAATTCGAATGATCCCACACCCCGGCCAGCACCGCGGGATGCAGCATCTGGAGCAGCAAGGCGGCAACGCCGCCGACCATCATCGTCGTCACGTCGCCATGCACGCGCCACAGCACCGTATCCGGCCCGAACAGCCCGTCGGCACTGCGCACCACCGGCTGCTCGCCGCGCGCCTGATCGTTGAACACCCGCCGCACGCGCGCCACGATCGCCTGCCGGGCGTGGCGTGTCAGCGTTGCGGATCGATCGGGCACGAACCGGCTCCCTGATGCCTCTGCCAGGACGGCGTTAGGCGCCCGGCTGGGGCCTTGCAAGCGAGCCGGACGGCATCGACACGTCGCGACGGCCATCGCCGAATTGCTTCCTTCGGACACTCATGATTTGCCGGGCTTGCGCGCCACCGGGCTGCCGACATGGCCGGTATAGGATTGATAGAGCTGGGCGAGCCGCGCGAGGCGCGTTTCCACCGGTGGGCCGAGTTCCGCGATCACGTCGTTGACGAGAAGATTGACCGCACATCCCATCGAGACCTGCGAACTCCAGAACAGTTCGACTTCCGTCGATACCGCAATGATGTGCCTGCTGAACTTGCGGATCCAGTCGCAGAATTTGTCGGTGAGCATCACGACCGGAATGCCCTCCGCGCTCGCCTGCGCCGCCAGGTCGTGCGACTGTTCGGAATAACGCCTCAAATCGACGAGGACGAGACAGCGGTCCGCCGGGTCGCCCGCGAATATCTCATGATAATTGCCCGCCGATCCGTCGACCAGGCTGACGCCCTCCCGTGCATATTGCAGTTGATATGCCAGTGCCGCCGCAACCGCGCGCTCGGTCTGAAAGCCGGCGACATGGACATGGCGGCTATGCGCGAGCAGCGCGACGATCTCCCTCCAGCCCTCGCTTTCGGCCATGCCATAGACTTCGATGATCGCGGCGAGTTCCAGTTCCAGGCTCTGCTTGCTGTGGCGGTTCTTCCCGCGCCCGTCGAAATACTGGGCCACCTGGTTGCCCACCAGCCACGGCGCACCCGACATCGTCGTACGCAGATCGGCCTTCAGATCCTTGAAATGACGATAGCCCATCTTGCGTGAGAAGCGCCCGACGGTGACCGCGCTCACCCCCAGTTTCGCGGCGATGGAATCGGCGCTCTCGAACGCGATTCCGCCGCGATTGGTCAGGATGAAATTGCCGATCGACCGTTCCGCGGGCGAGAGTTTCTGAAGGTTGCCCTCAAGCCGCTGCAACAGGTCGAGCGATGTCTCGGTTCCTCCGTCCACGGATGCTCTCTCCTCACATTTCATGTGGTTGCGATGTTTAGAATAGCCGTTCCGTCCATGCCAGCACGACCTCCGTCTTCCCCGACAATGGTTATAAAAATCACATGTATTGACACTAAGACAGAATTCTGACGAATTAAAGGCAGCAGACGGAGCGCTAGCGACTCCGTGGATCAAATTGGGGGGCAGGCATGATGAGAATGAATCCGAAACTCGGGGGAACGCCTCTGGCGCGCGCCGGCAGCGGCCTGGCTTTGGCAGTCGCACTCGCCTGTTCGACGGGCGCCGCGGCGCAGACCGGCCAAGGCGCGGCGCAGCAAGGCGACGGCAATTACAGCGAAAATACCGACGACATCATCGTCACTGCGCAGAAGCGCGAGGAAAAGCTGCGCGAAGTGCCGATCTCGATCAGCGCGGTCACCAGCGACCAGCTCACCAGCCAGGGCGCCAGCCGCTTTTCCGATTATGCCGGCTATATCCCGGCGCTGTCCTATTCGCCGAGCGGAACCCCCGGCGGCGGCCAGCTCAACCTGCGCGGCGTGACGACGGCGACCAGCCCGAGCGCATCGACCGCCATCTATATCGACGAGGTGGCGACCACCACGCACGGCACCTGGGGCGGCAGCGCCTATACCCCGGTCGACCTGTTTCCCTATGACCTCGAGCGGGTGGAAGTGCTGCGCGGCCCGCAGGGCACACTCTATGGCGACAGCACGATCGGCGGCTTGGTCAAATATGTCACCAAGACCGCCGATATCGACGATTTCTCCGGGGCGGCCGGGGTCGAGGGCATCGCGGTCAAGGGAGGCCACGGCCTTGGCGGCGGTGCGCGGGCGATGGTCAACGTGCCGATCGCGCCGGGGGTGCTCGGCGTGCGCGTCAGCGGATTCTATCAGAAGAATCCCGGCTACATCACCAACATCGTGAACGGCAGGAAAGGCACCAACGAGACCGATCAGCGCGGCCTGCGCGTCGCCGCCCGCCTGGCGCCGAGCGACGATTTTTCGATCGACGCCCAATGGCTGCACAGCGAGATCGAGGCCGATGGCCGGGCCAGCACGCTCCTGGAACCGGGCACGGCGCATCCGCTTGGGGGCGACGATCGCCACAGCTTTCGCATCGCCGAGCCGTCATCGCGGAAATTCGACCTGCTCTCCGCCACGGCGCGCTATGATTTCGGGCCGGTCAACCTGACGTCGGTCACCGGCTATACGCATTCCGACAGCAAGCTGAACGGCGACAATAGCAGCGCCGTCGGCAGCTGGATCGATATGCTGACCGGGGGTGCGATCACCGACGGCATCGCCCTGTTCGAGGGGCTCACCACCAACAAGAAATTCTCGCAGGAAGTGCGGCTCGCCTCGTCGCCGGATCAGCGACTGAGCTGGCAGATCGGCGGCTATTACACGCGTGAAGATACCGATACGCTCCAGCGATATGTGCCCTTCCGCGCCGACGGCACGGTGATCAGCGACCTGATCGAGACTTACCGGGACGAGGTCCAGTCGCGCTACACCGACCTTTCGGCCTTCGCCAATGCGACCTTCAGGATCACCGACAAATGGGAAGTCTCGGGCGGCATCCGGCATTCGCGCATCACCGACGACTTCCATGAAAAGGCGACGGGGCTCATGTTGTCGGGCAGCGCGACCGTGCCCTATTTCGACGACATCTCGACCAAATACAAAGCGACGACCTGGTCGCTCACCACGCGCTATGTCGCGAACGACGATCTGATGATGTTCGCGCGCGCGGCGAGCGGATTTCGTGCCGGCGGTATCAACTATACCTGGCCGGGCGCCGAGAAAAGCTATGATCCGGACAGCCTGACCAGCTACGAGGCCGGTATCCGCGCCGATTTCATGGACGACCGCGCGAGCATCGACCTGACGGTCTATTATCTCGACTGGAGGGATCTGTTCATCCTGGCCTACACGCCCGATGAATTCGCCTTCGGCTATCAGACCAATGGCGGCAAGGCGAACGGCTTCGGTACCGAATTCACCGGTACGCTGCGTCCGGCAAGGGGCCTGTCGCTCATCGCGACCGCGGCTTATTCGGGGTTGAAGGTGCGCGAGGATCTGCCGACGATCGGCGCCGAGGCGGGCGATCGCACGCCGATCAGCCCGGCCTGGTCCGGATCGTTCCTGGCGGATTACAGCGCGCAGCTGGCGGGCGGCTGGAATTTCGGCATTGGCGGCGGGCTCCGCTGGGCCAGCCACAGCTATACGCGCTTCATCCACGATCCCCGGGCGGTGCGGCTGAGCGGCTATGCGGCGATCGACCTGAACGCAGCCATCTCCAACGATCGCTGGACGGTGCGCGGCTATGTCCGCAACCTCGCCAACAACAGGACCGTCCTGTCGGCGAATTCGCAGGACGAAGGCGTGCAGATGAATCCGCGCACGATCGGTGTCGCGTTCGACATGAAATTCTGACCGAGCACCATGCGCGCCGAAAAGTGATGAACCCGAAGACCCCAAGGATCGTATGAAATGATGAGAATGATGCTGTGCGCTGTGGTGACCATGGCGGTTTCCGTCCCGGCCCTCATGGCGGCTCCTAACCCCGACGAATTCCGCGAGAATGTGGACCGGTTCATGGAAGGCCAGATGAAGGCCGAGCAGGTTCCCGGCGCCGCCGTGGCCGTGGTCTATCAAGGCCAGATCGTGATGGCGAAGGGCTATGGCCGCGCCACGCTGGAATTCGACGTGCCGGTCACCACCGACACGCTGTTCCAGTCCGGATCGGTGGGCAAGATGTTCACATCGGTCGCGGTGATGCGGCTGGTCGAACAGGGCCGGATGGGACTCGACGATCCGGTCTCGAAATATCTGCCCGGCGCGCCGGTCGCCTGGCGCACCATGACCGTCCGCCATCTGATGACCCACACCTCAGGCGTCGCCAATCTGGGCGGAGACTTCTACGGGGGCAAGGATTTCAGCGACGAGACCTATATCAAACAGGCCTTTGCCAAACCGCTCGACTTCGCGCCCGGCGCGCGCTGGAACTACAGCAATACCGGCTATGCCCTGCTCGGCATCCTGGTGAAAAAAGCCACCGGCCGCAGCTATCTCGACGTGCTGGCGACCGAAGTGTTCGGTCCGCTGGGCATGGCCACTGCACGCCCGCTCAATGACAGCGATATCGTGGTGAACCGCGCCGCCGGCTACAAGCTTGTCGACGGCGTCGTGAAGAACCAGGATTTCACCTACGCCAATCTGAACGCCACGGGGGACGGCGCACTCTATCTGTCGATCAAGGACATGATCGCGTGGAACCGCGGCATCGAGCAGGGCAAGGTGCTGAGCGCGGCCGGCTGGAAACAGGTCTGGACACCGGTGAAGCTCAACAGCGGCAAGCCCTATCCCTATGGTTTCGGCTGGAGCGTGACGCAGGCCGGCGGTGCGCCGCGTTATCATCATGGCGGGGCTTGGCAGGGTTTCAGAACCTATTATTCGCGCTATCTGGGTGATGAACTGGCGGTCATCGTGTTGACCAATTCGGGTAGAGCGAGCCCCGACAAGTTCAACGACGGCATCGTTGCGCTCTGGGATGCGAAGCTCACCGCGCCGCCCCCCAGGCCCAAGCCCGAACCCGCCATCGCGCGCAAGGTGTCGGCGCTGATCGAAACCGCTCGCGCCGGTCGCCTGACGCCGGCGGACATGCCGCTGTTCCCGGCCGAATATGTCCCGATGTACAACACAGCAATGAAGGATCTGCTCGCAGGCGCGGGGGCGTTGAAGTCGCTGGACCTGATCGAACGCGACGAGAAGGGCGACGATGTGGACTATGTCTATAGCGCGACGTTCGCCGGGCGCAGCGCCAAGGTGAGCTACGGCGTGGCGGCAGGCAACCAGGTGACGCACTTCATGATCCAATAGCCTTGGCATGAAGTGCCTCACGGACGGACAGCAAGTCAGGAAGACAATGATGAAGCTCACGAAAATCGGCCTTGCGGCCGTCACCATGCTGGCGACGGTCGCCACGCCATGTTTCGCTGCCGATCGATCGGCGGTGGCGGCCGCGATCGACCGGGCCGCCCAGGCCGCGGTAGCCGACGGCGTCAGCCCCGGATTGCAGGTCGCCGTCTTCAAGGAGGGCGCCCCGTTGCTCGTCAAGGGCTACGGCTCCGCCGATCTGGAGCAGCCCGCGCCGGTAACCGACAGCTCGGTTTTCCGCATCGGATCGGTCACCAAGCAGTTCACCGCCGTCGCCATTCTGAAATTGCAGGAGGAAGGCCGGCTGTCCGTCGACGATCGGCTGGACAAATATCTTCCCAGCTTTCCCGGCGCGATCGGAATCACGGTCCGTCAGCTGCTCCAGCACACCTCCGGTCTGTCCAACTATCCCAACCCCGCCGATGCAACCGTGAAAATCCTGCCCCGGTCCACTGACGAAATGGTCGCTTATCTCGGAGCAAGGCCCAAGGGCAGCGACTTCGCGCCGGGATCGAGCTGGTCGTACAGCAATGCCGGCTATTTCCTGCTCGGCGCGATCGTGGAGAAGGTGGAGGGCGAAAAACTTGCGACCGTGCTCAAGCGGCGCTTCTTCGTGCCGCTCGGCATGACGCAGACCGCGCTCGACGACGAAAGCGAGATCGTGCCCGGGCGAGCGCATGGTTATGACGGCGACGGCCCCGGCAAGTTCAAGAACGCCGAATTCATTTCGATGACCGTTCCGCGCGGTGCCGGCGCGATGCGATCGACGGCAAGCGATCTGGCGCGTTGGAACGCCGCGCTGTTCGGTGGAAAGGTGCTGAAGCCCGCGACCTTCGCCGCAATGATCGCTCCCGGCAGGTTGGCGAACGGGCAAAGCACCGGCCCGGTCATCCTCAAGCAATATGGCACGGCGAGCGACTATGGCTTCGGCCTTGAGACCTCGATCGTCGAAGGACATCGCAAGGTCGATCATGGCGGCGGCATCGACGGCTTTTCCGCCAGCCTTGCGGAGTTCCCGCAGGATCGGGTGACCGTCGTGGTTCTCTCCAACACGATCGGCAAGGGAGTCGGCGCGGGCGAGATCGCCAGGCGGATCGAACGGATCGCATTGGGCCTGACGCCCTGACGATCAGCAAGGGCGCCTGGCCTGGGCTCAGGCCGGGCGCGTCCGCAGCAGGGCGAGGCCAAAGCCGATGAACAGCCCGCCGGTCAACCGGTTGAAGGCGCGCTTGATCGCGGGACGGCTCAGATAGTGCGACAGCGAATGCCCGCCCAGGCCATAGACGACATACCAGAACAACTCCGCCGCGGCCAAGGTCACGATGATGATCGCGAACTGCGGCGCCTGCGGCGCTTTCGGATCGATGAACTGGGGCAAAAAGGCCGTGACGAGCAGCAGGATCTTGGGATTGCTCAACCCAATCGCCAGCCCGCCGCGAAACAGTTTCGCCGCCGACATTCGGCGCTGCGGCGCCACATCGGCGGGATCGGCCGGCTCCACCTCGGCCCGCCACGCCTGGATGCCGATATAGAGGAGATAGGCGACACCCAGATAGCGCAGCACCTCGAACGCGCCGGGGATCGCCATCAGCAGTGCCGTCAGCCCCGCCGCGGATGCGGTGAGGATGGCGAGCAGCGCGATCAGGCATCCCGCCATCGCCGCAAGGCTGCGCCGCGCACCGAACTCGGCGCTGCGGCTCATGACGTGGAGCATGTTCGGCCCCGGCGTACCCGCCATCAGGAAAACCGTTGCGACCAGCAGCCACCATGTCTCGAGCGTCATATCATCCCCTTCCCCATCGGCGGGCGATGATATGCACCCCGATCGCGGCAAGGCAATGGTGGATCGCCCGGCGCACCTTTTCGGTCAGTCGGCCCGGCCCTTGCGCATCAGCCAACGCTGCATCTCCTTGCATCCGGCCTTCGCCAGCGCCGAAGCGCCCCAGGCCAGATAATAGGGCTTGGGCATGGCAAGTGTCCTGTCGGGAAAGGGCGCGACGAGCCGACCGGCGGCCAGATCCTCCCCGACCATCGACAACTGGGCCAGCGCGATCCCGTTTCCACTGACGGCCGCATCGACGGCAGTGCTGGAAAGCGAAAAGGTCAAGGCGGCACGGCTCGGCGCGGCCGTCACGCCGTTATGGGTCAGCCAGTCCGTCCAGCCGGGCGGCGGCGCGTCGATCTCCGGCCCCCAGTCGACGCCGATCAGCGGATAGTCGAGAAGCTGCGCGGGTTCGGTCAGGGCCTGTGCGGCCAGCCGCGGACTCAGGACCGGCGTCACCGCATCCACGAACAGCTCGGCATAATGCGCGTGGACGACGACATGATCGCCATAGGTCACGCGAAAATCCGCCTCGCCCGACTGGAGATCGGGCTCGGCATCCGACGCGCGGAGCTGAAAGGCGCTCTTGGGGTGACGGCTGGACCATTCGAACAACCGGCCGGCCAGCCAGCGCGTCGAAATCGACGCGGGGGCGCTGATCCGTATCTCCGTATCGTGCTTCTGCTGCTGCACGATCTTCTGGGCGCGGCGCAGCGCGGCAAACCCCTCAGCCACGCCGGGCAGGTATTTCTGGCCCCAGAAAGTGGGCACCACGCCCCGCCCGCTCCGCTCCAGCAACTGAACGCCCAGAAATCCTTCGAGCACCTTGATTTGCTGGCTCAGCGCACCCGCGGAAACACCCAGTTCCTGGGCGGCGCGGGTCACCGTTCCCAGCCGCATGATCGCTTCGAATGCCTGCACGGCGCGCAATGGGGCCATGGTGCGCTGGAGAGGTTCTGTCATCGGCTCGATCATTTAGTTGATCTAAAGAATATAACAGCTCCAGCCCTATAGTCTCAAGCCTGCTTCTGCGGAAAACTGCGGTTCGGCGATGCGCCCGGGAAAGCCGGGCCAACGCATGGGAGGCCAGGTCATGAAATCCAGATGGTTGGCCCCCACCCCCTTCTCTCGCCCGGATCACATATTTCATGACCATCCTGACGACGCCGTGCTGACGCTTGCGCCACCCTATCTGCTGTTCCTGGGGGACGCCCCCGCCGCTAACCACGCCAAGACCGCGTTCGGGCTGAAGGATTGGGCGCCCGAACATTGTCTCGGCGAATTCGGCTGCGGCGCCGCGATCACCACCGGCCTTCCGTTCCTGACGCCGGAGGCCGCTTATGCGCGGGGCGCCCGCTCGATGGTGATCGGCGTTGTCAATCTGGGCGGCTTCATCCCGGATGCCTGGATCGCCCCCTTGCTGCAGGCGATGGAGGCAGGCCTCGACATCGTCAGCGGCATGCATGGCCGCCTGTCCGATCGCGCAGATCTGGCCGAAGCCGCGGTGCGGTTCGGTCGCCGCCTGATCGATGTGCGGATTCCGCCCGAGGGGATCGCGATCGCAACCGGCCGGCGGCGATCGGGCCGGCGCTTGCTCACCGTCGGAACCGACTGTGCGCTGGGCAAGAAGTACACCGCGCTCGCTCTGGCGCGGGCGTTCCATGCACGTGGTCTCGATGCGGATTTCCGCGCGACCGGGCAGACCGGCATCATGATCGCGGGTTCTGGCCTGCCGATCGATGCGGTCGTATCGGACTTCGCCGCCGGCGCCGCGGAGACGATCAGCCCGGACGCGCCGGCCGACCATTGGGATCTGATCGAGGGGCAAGGATCGCTCTTCCATCCATCATATGCGGGCGTGTCGGCCGCCCTGCTCCATGGCAGCCAGCCCGACGTGATCGTCGTCTGCCATGAACCGGGCCGAACCAGCATGGCGGGCCTGCCGGGCTTTGCGGTTCCCGATGTGCGCGAGGTGATGGATCTCAGCCTCGCGCTCGGCAGGCGCACCAACCCCGCCATCCGGTGCGCCGGGGTCAGCCTGAATACGTCCGCGCTGGGCAAGGATGCCGCGCTTCGCCTGATGAGCGACGAAAGCGAGCGGCTGGGCTTGCCTGTCGCCGACCCGATACGGGGCGGCGCTTGCTTCGACATGCTGGTCGATGCGTGCCTGCGACCATAAGGATTTGCCGGCGCCCGCACCCCGGCTACAGGACTTGGAATATGACGTACCGCTCGGGTGAGTGGAACAAGGTTGAGGGTGACCATGATGTTCAGAATGCGCAGTGTCTGTAGTTTTTCGGTGACGACATCGGCGCTGGCGCTGGCACTGCTTGCGCCGGCCTCGGCAAAGGACGCCCCGGCCTATGACATCGTCATTCGCGGCGGTACCATCGTCGACGGCAGCGGCCTGCCCGGTTATCCGGGCGATGTCGCGATCGCCGATGGGCATATCGTCGCGGTCGGCGATGTCGGCCCCGCACGCGCTGCGAAGACGATCGACGCCAAGGGGCTGGTCGTCGCCCCCGGCTTTATCAACCTGCATAGCCATGCCGAACCCGACGCGGTCTCGACCGCGGTCAACATGCTGACGCAAGGCGTCACCACCGAGATCATCAATGCCGATGGCAGCGGAGAGATCGACATAGCCGGCCAGCTTCGGACCTATGCGTCCAACGGGCTCGCCGAGAATATCGGCGCATATGTCGGTTTCAACGCGATCTGGGAAAACGCGATGGGGGAGCGCGATCAGCGGCCGACCGACGCACAGATTTCCGCAATGCGCGCGGGGCTGGAGACCAATCTGAAGGCCGGCGCCTGGGGCGTGGCATCGGGGCTGGACTATCGCCCGACCTATTATGCCAAGCCCGAGGAAGTGATCAGCATCGTTTCGGTCGCCAAGCCCTGGCGGACCAACTTCCCCAATCATGACCGGCTGCGCCCCGAGGATAATCTCAGCTCGTTCAAGGGTATGGAAGAAACGGTTTCGGTCGCTGAGCAAGCCGGGCTGACGCCGGTCATCACCCATATCAAGAGCGCGGGCAAGGAACGCGGCAACGCCCCCAATGTGCTCAAGATGGTGTCCGCCGCCACCGCACGCGGCACCTGGACTGCGATCGACATCTATCCCTATCTCGCCGGCCAGACCGCGCTCCAGGCGTTCCTCGTCCCCGGCTGGGCGGCCGATGGCGGGAGCGACGCAATGCTCGCCCGCTTCAAGGATCCCAAACTCAGGCCGCAACTGGTCCAGGCTGCGGAATATGCGATGGCGACGCGGCTGGGCGGCGCGGAAGGCATTTCGCTTCCGGGCATCAACAAGCGGCTGACCGACATCATGGCTGAGGAGAAGGTCGGCGCCGGCGAAGCGGTGCTCCGCACGCTGGAGCGCGATCCCTTCATCACCGCCAACATGACCTTCGGGCTGGAAGACGATGTGATCACCTTCCTCAAATATCCCGACACCGCGGTCGCCTGCGATTGCGGGGCGGCGATCCCCAATCGTGGCCATCCGCGCTATTATGGCAGCTTCCCCAAGGTGCTCGGCCATTATGCCCGCGACGTGGGCGCGATCACGCTGGAGGATGCGGTGCGCAAGATGACCGCGCTGCCCGCCGCCGTCATCGGCATGGTCGATCGTGGTCGCATCGCGCCGGGCATGCGCGCCGACGTGACTCTGTTCGATCCGAAGACGGTGCGCGATCATGCCACCTTCGACGCGCCGACGCTCAAATCGGACGGCATCCGCCATGTCATCGTCAACGGCGTCACCGCCCTGTCCGACGGTGCCGCGACAGGCCTCAAATCGGGCGCGCTATTGCTGCGCGACACCCATATGCCGAGCCGGCCGATGAACCCGGCCACCGACGCACGCTCGGTCACCGCGACCGCGAAATCGGCCGATTACACGGTCAGCTTTCAGGCCGCGCAGGGCAGCGGCCAGCGCCATGCCACCGGCACGGTCAAGCTGACCGATGCGAAGACCGGCCGGGTCTGGACCGCCGACAGGCTGGGCGTGCTCCAGACCGGCAAGGGCTGGGCGAGCGTGACCGCGATCCTCCGCAACAAGAGCGCCGGCGCCAAAGCGGCGACGCTGACGCTCGATCATGCCGATGGCAGCACGGAGGCGCCGGTGGTGTCGGTGACGCTGGGCGATGACGGCGCCGTCGTGCTGCCGGGTCAGGGATCGGTTCAGGCGGAAGCGGCGGCCAAAAGGAAGTAGCGAAGTCGCCGGTCGGGTGGATCGTTTAGCTCCGCTAAAGCACATTATCGATCTGCACCCATATTCCTGAGCCTCGTCCTGCGGAAAGCTGGAAGCTGCAGGCACGCGAACGCGACGAGCGTGTCGAGATCAGGAAGCGGGGATTGGATGATGAAATCGAAATGGTTTGCGGGTCTTTCGGCTGTGGCGCTGACGGCTGCCGGCGGCACAGCCTTCGCGCAGAGCAGCGCCACGCCGGCCGCCCATCAGGGCGCAACCCGCACGGCTGCGGTGGCGGTCGATGGCAAAGCCATCGACAAGGTGTTGGCGGACGAGCTTGCCAAGGGCAAGCTGGCCGGCGCCGTGGTGGGCGTGATGAAGGATGGCAGGATCGCCCTGGTCAAAGGCTATGGCATGGCCGATCTGGAAGACGGCCAGGCGGTGAAGCCCGACACGATCTTCCGCATCGGTTCGATCACCAAGCAATTTACGTCCGCGATGCTGCTGATGCTCGTCGAGCGCGGCCAATTGTCGCTCAGCGATCCGATCAGCAAATATTTCCCCGATTTTCCACATGCGGATGGGATCACGGTTCGCCACCTGCTCAACCATACTTCGGGCATCCACGGCTATACCGATGAGGCATTTTGGGGGGCGAAGAGCCCATTGGGCGTACGTATGTGGCGCGCTCATACCATGCCGGAACTGGTCGCCGGCATCGCCGCACAGGACAATCTCACCGATTTCCCGGTCGGCACCGATTATCGTTATAATAATTCCGCTTATGTGATGGCGGGCGCGCTGGTCGAGAAATTGACGGGCAAGCCCTATGCGGTCGCGCTGGACGAGATGATCGTGAAACCGCTGGGGCTGGTCGACACCGCCTATGACGACGAGATCACGATCGTGCCACGCCGCGCCAAGGGTTATGGCCTGCGCAACGGCAAGCTGGCCAATGCCGAGGCATTGTCGGTCAGCATTTCGGGCGGTGCCGGGGGCATCCGTTCCACCGCGACCGACATGCTGCGCTGGCATCAGGCACTGTTCGGCGGAAAATTGCTGAAGCCCGAAAGCCTGACGGTGATGACAGAACCCGCCAGGCTCAACGACGGTCGGACGACCAGCCAAGCGCGCAAGCCCGACGCCAAGGGCAATCCGCCGATGGACTATGGCCTGGGCCTCGCCTTGGGCACGCGCGACGGCCGCCGCGTGATCGGTCATGGCGGTGCGATCAACGGCTTCGCCAGCGGCCTCTATACCTTCCCGGACCGCCGCACGACGATCGTGGTGCTCGCCAACACCGATGGCGCCGCCGGCCAAAGCCTCTGGAGCATCGCGGACATCGTGCTGGGCAAGTAGGTCCGGCGCAACGCCATCATCCGCACCGGCACATCATGACGCCGCGAAAGGCCCCAAGCGAGGCGCTTTTCGCGGCGTTGGTGTTTGGCGGCGGCATATGGTTCGATCGCGCTCAGATCGTTTAGCTCAGCTAAAACACATCAACGATCTACCCCCATATTCTTGAGTTCTGAGCTGCGGAAGACTGCGCTCAAGGCAACACGCCCCGGACGAACCGGGCTTGGCCGCATTCACTTCATCAGGGGGGATTGAGCAATGAAGTCCAAATGGTTCACAGGTCTTTCGCTTGCGGCGTTGGCGATGACCAGCAATGCGGCATTCGCGCAGGACAATGGCACGGACGCCGGGGCATCTGACGAGATCATCGTCACCGCGCAGAAGCGCGAGGAAAAGCTGCGCGACGTGCCGATCTCGATCAGCGCGGTGACCGGCGACATGATGGAGCGTCAGGGCGCGACCCGTTTCTCCGACATCGCCGGCTATATTCCGGGCCTGACCTATCAGCCGGGCACCAGCGGCGCGGCCGGTGAAAGCCGGTTCAACATCCGCGGCGTTTCCCAATCGAATTCACCGATTTCGGGCACTGCCATCTATATCGACGACATCCCGACCACGGTGCACGGCGCCAATGGCGCGGCCACCTTCAAGGCGATCGACCTGTTTCCCTATGACGTGGATCGGGTGGAAGTGCTGCGCGGTCCGCAGGGCACGCTGTATGGCGACAGCACGATCGGCGGCCTGATCAAATACGTCACCAGGAGCGGAGATGTGGACGATTTCTCCGCCGCCGCCGGCGTGGAGGGCACCGCGGTCGACGGCGGCGAGGGCATCGGGCTCGGCGCGCGGGCCGCGGTCAACGTGCCGGTCGTGCCCGGCCTGCTCGGCCTGCGCGTCAGCGGCTTCTATCAGGAGACACCCGGTTTCCAGACCAATATCGCGACCGGGGACAAAGGCACCAACTGGGTGAAGCAGCACGGCGTGCGCATCGCGGCCCGGCTGACACCCAGCGACGATTTCACGATCGACGCCCAGTGGATGAAGACCAAATTCGAATCCGGCGATCGCGCCATGACCCAGCTCGTGCCCGGCACGGCAACGCCGCTCTACGGCGACTACGTCAATTTCTCGCCGGTCGCACAGCCGACCGCGCAGGATTTCGAACTCGGTTCGCTCACCGCGCGCTATGATTTCGGGCCGGTCAACCTGACCTCGGTCAGCGGCTATTCGAAAGTCGTGCGAAGCTTCACGGCGGACTATACTTTCTTCGTGCGCGATTTCGTCGCGGGCTATACCGGGGGCGCCATCACCGACGCGCTCGGCGTCTTCGATGCACCCAACCAGACCAGGAAATATACGCAGGAAATCCGGCTCGCCTCGTCGGCCGATCAGCCGCTCACCTGGGTCGTCGGCGGTTATTATACGGTCGAGAAGACCAACGGAAAGGCGCTCACCATCCCGCAAAATGCGGACGGATCGCCGATCACCAGCCTGCCGCCGATCTTCAATTCGTACATCGATGCCCGCTATACCGACAAGTCGCTGTTCGCCAACGCGACTTACAAGATCACCGACAAGTGGGACGTGTCGGGCGGGATCCGCCACTCGTGGATTTCCGACAGGTTCAACAGTCGCGGGGAAAGCGTATTCTTCCCAACCGGCGAGACGAGCGATTCGTCGCGCACGAAGAACAGCGCGACGACCTGGTCGCTCGGCACCCGCTATATCGCCAGCGACGATTTGATGATGTTCGCGCGCATCGCGACCGGTTTCCGCGCCGGCAGCACCAATCCCAACAACAGCTGGCCGGGCGTACCCGCCGGTTACGACAATGACAGCATGATCTCGTACGAAGCCGGCGTGCGCGCCGATTTCCTCGACGATCGCGCATCGATCGACATGACCGTCTATTATCTGAACTGGACCGACATGTTCGTGTTCGGCCAGACGCCCGATGGGGTGTTCGGCTTCACGACCAATGGCGGCAAGGCGAATGGCGGCGGCCTGGAATTCACCGGCACGCTGCGCCCGGTGCGGAACCTGACACTGACCGCGACCGCGGCCTATTTCGGCCTGAAGCTTCGCCAGGACCTACCCGATGTCGGTGCGCGGGCGGGCGATCGAGCGCCGGCCACACCATCGTGGAGCGGATCGTTCCTGGCGGATTATGCGGTACCGCTGGGCGGCGACTGGGATCTGCATTTGGGTGGCGGCATCCGCTGGTCCAGCCACAGCTGGTCGGAGTTCCGCGACGATCCGACGAACATGCGCATTCCCGGCTATGCCATCGGCGATCTGAACGCATCGATCTCCAACGATCGCTGGACGGCGCGCGCCTATATCCGCAACGTGACCGACAGCCACAAGTTGGCATCGATGGGCCTCGACAATCGCGGCATCCTGATGATGCCGCGCACCTTCGGCCTCGCGCTCGACGTGAAATTCTGATGGGTGCGGAGGGAGACCGAACATGAGAGTCTTCTCGCTCATCGCGCTCTGCATGGCGGCGGCGCTGTCGGTGCCCGCCGTCGCGCAGGCGGACAAGCCGTTCCTGCCGGCGGCGACGCATGATCAGACCTCCGCCGAGGGATTGACCTATCGCATCATCACTGCCCCGCCCGCCGGCCCCGCGCCGGCGGCGGGATATCCGGTGATCTATATCGTGGACGGCAATGCCTGGACGATGATGGCGTCGGAGGTGATCCGCACCAATCTGGATTTCGGGACACAGGCCAAGGTGGAGCCGGCGGTGGTCGTCGGTATCGGTTATCCCATCGACGGTGCTTTCGATCTGACACGGCGCACCTGGGATCTGACGACGCCGTCTTCTGCGCCCTCGGATTCGCGCGGCGGCGAGATCGGCGGCTATGAGGACATGATCCGCTTCATCCAGGATCGGGTGAAACCCGATATCGAGAAGCGCTTCCGGATCGATCGCGCGCGCCAGACGCTGGCGGGTCATTCGCTGGGCGGGCTGTTCACTCTGCGCACGCTGATGAACCATCCCGACTGGTTCCAGAATTATCTGGCCCTCAGCCCGTCGATCTGGTGGAACAATTCCGCGTTGCTGAAGGAAGCGGCGGCCTTGGGTGCGTCCTCCCCCCAGCGCAAGGCGCGCGTCTATCTCGGCATCGGCCAGCTCGAGCAATATTATACGCCGCAATTTCTTCAGGCGATGGAGGCCGGCTTGCGTGCCAAAGCCGCTGCCGATCCTGCCTCGCTCGGTGGTATGAGCGTCGAAGCCTATATGGCGGAAGTCCGCAAAAGCTCGGGCAAGATGGTCGACAATGCCCGGCAGATGGCGAAGATCCTCGGTGAAAAGGGGCTCGACGTACATTTCGATTTCTTCCCGGAAGAGGATCATTTCTCGGTGCTGGCGTCGGAGTTCGGCCGCGCCGTTCCGTTCGCGCTGCGCAAATGAGTGCCGGCTCTTCCTCGGGTGGCGCGGCGGCACCCATGCCGGCAGGCAAGATTTTCTGGAGAAAAGGCATGAAATCCATCCGATTCCTGACATTTGCCCTGGCGGCGGGTCTGGCAGCGGTGACGCCGGCGCACGCCGATGAGCCGTTCCTGCCAATCCCCGTGCACGATCTGAAATCGGCCGAGGGACTCACCTACCGGATGATCGTCCCGCCGCCGGCCGGTCCCTCGCCGGCGGCTGGCTATCCGGTCATCTATGTGGTGGACGGCAATGCCTGGGCGCCCTTCGTGTCGGAAGTGATCCGCACCAATCTCGACTTCGGCACGCGGGCGAAGGTGGAACCGGCGGTGGTGGTCGGCATCGGCTATCCGATCGACGGGACCTTCGACATGAAGCGGCGCGATGTCGACCTGACGACGCCATCACCGGTGCCGTCGGATGCGCGCAGCGGCACGATCGGCGGCTATGAGGCGATGATCCGCTTCATCCAGGATCGGGTGAAACCCGATATCGAGAAACGCTTCACGATCGACAAGACGCGCCAGACGCTGGCGGGCCATTCGCTGGGCGGTCTGTTCGCATTGCGCACGCTGATGAATCATCCGGACTGGTTCCAGACCTATCTCGCGCTCAGCCCGTCGATCTGGTGGAACAATGCCCTGCTGCTCAAGGAGGCGGCGGCGCTGTCGCCAAGTCCGGCGCAGCGCCGTGCACGGGTTTATATCGGCGTCGGCGAACTCGAGGAATATGCGACGGCCAAATATCTGGCGGAAGTGGAGGCGACGGCCCGTACCATGGTTGCGAAGGACCCGAAGGCCCTGGGCGATGTGAATGTCGAAGGCTTCGTCGCCATGATGCGCAGCCGGGAACAGCATATGGTCGACAATGCCCGCGCAATGGCGAAGGCGCTTGGCGACAAGGGCGTGACGGTCACGTTCGACCTGTTCCCCGAAGAGGACCATTTCTCGGTGTTGCCGTCCGAATTCGGCCGCGCCGTTCCGTTCGCGCTGCGCAAATGAGCGCGCGGCTTCCCAGGATTTTCCGGAGACCAGTCATGAGATCTATCTCATCCGTTGCGCTGCTCCTGGCGGCAACGTCCGCCGCGACGAGCCCATTGCTCGCCAACACGCCGTCCCAGGCAAACAAGCCTTTCCTGCCGATCGCATCGCACGATCTGACCTCGGCCGAAGGGTTGAGCTATCGCATCATCGTCGCACCGCCGGCAGGCCCGGCGCCCAAGGCGGGCTATCCGGTGATCTACATCATGGACGGCAATGCCTGGACGCCGATGGCGGCGGAGGTGATCCGCACCAATCTGGATTTCGGCCTGCGCAGCAAGGTGGAACCTGCGGTGGTGGTCGGCATCGGTTATCCCATCGACGGCGCGTTCGACATGAAGCGTCGGCCGCACGACCTGACCACCCGATCGGACCTGCCTCGCCCTGTCAGCAAGGTAATCCCCAAGGACAGCGGCGGGTATGAGGCGATGATCCGCTTCGTCCAGGAACGGGTGAAACCCGATATCGAGAAGCGCTTCCCGATCGATCGCAACCGCCAGGCACTCGCCGGCCATTCACTGGGCGGCCTTTTCACCCTGCGCACGCTGATCAATCATCCCGACTGGTTCCAGACCTATCTGGCGCTGAGCCCATCGATCTGGTGGCACGATGCCGCGCTGATCAAGGAAGCGCTGGCGCTGTCCCCTAGCCCGGCACAGCGCGCCGCCCGCATCTATATCGGCATCGGCGAACTCGAGGAGTACAAGACCGACGCCTATGTCGCTGAAATGGAGGCGAGCCTTCGTGCCTCGGTCACAAAGGATCCCAGGGCGCTCGGCGGCGAAAGCGTCGAAACCTATATGACCAGCGCGCACAACCGCGAAAACCATATGGTCGACAATGCCCGCGACATGGCCAGGATCCTGACCGACAAGGGGCTCAAAGTCCGCTACGACCAGTTCCCCGAGGAAGATCATTTCTCGGTCCTGCCCTCGCAGATCGGTCGCGCGATCCCTTTCGCGCTCAGCAAATAGACAGGCGGCCGCCGTCCGGTCAGACCTCCCTCAGGCGTCGAAGCGGATCGTGATCGAAGGGGTGCTCCGCTCGGCCTCGCCGTGATAAACGGCTTCGATATTGTTGCCGTCGGGGTCGATCAGGAAAGCCGCATAATAGCCGGGGTGATAAGGTCGGTCGCCGGGCGCGCCATTGTCCTTGCCGCCATGCGCCAGCCCGGTCGCGTGGAACGCATCCACCATGGCGCGATCGATCGCCTGAAACGCCAGATGGTGACGCCCGGTGAGCCGGCCCTGCGCGGCGGCGCTGTCGGCGGTCGAGACGAACAATTCATCCACCCAGAAATAATCGTCGGCGCTGCCGCCGATAGGCACATCGAGTGCGGCGAAGATCGCTTCGTAGAAGCGGCGGCTGGCGGGCAGATCGGCGACGACGAGCTGGATATGGTCGATCAGCCGACCGCGATGCAGTTCCTGCGCTTCCATGGCATGTTTCTCCTCAAGCCAGAGCCGGACGTTTCCGCCCGGCTTTGCCGGCTTCAACGAGACATGCGATCGAGTGTTCCAATGAGCGCGGCCTGACGTGATCAGGCCGCGCTCATCCGCGTCAGAACTTCACTTTTGCCCCGGCCGTGAAATAGCGGCCCATCTGGTCGTAATGGACCTGCCCCGTGGTGGTGAGCGGCGGATCGCGATCGAAGACGTTGCTGATGCTGCCGAACAGCGTGAAACCGTCCACCTTCACCTGCGCGCCGATGTCGAGATAGGTCCGCGCCGAGATCGCGTTGTTCGCGATATCGAGCTGATGATTCCACACGCCACCGCCGACATAGCGCAGGCGGGCATCGGCGCTGAACGCCTCGTCATTATAGGCGACGCTGAACGATCCGCGCCATTTCGGCGTGCCGAAGGGCACCGCCTCACCGACATCGCCGACATATTCAATCTTCGTGATGCCGTCATAGGTCGTCAGGCTGGGCACATAGGTCGCCAGCGCGCGGAAGCGCAGCGAGCCCGGCATCGACGACGAGATAGTCTCCATCGGCAGCGAATAGGATGCCTCGAAATCAACGCCGTGCGTCTTGTATTCGGCAAGGTTGACGAAAGTGGCATAGACTTCGGTCACACTATTGTTCGGCCCGCCGCGCACGATCTGGCCGCACAATGCCGTATTGCCGTTGAAGCATCGGCTGACGATGTCCTGCCCGCCAAGCGTGGCGATCGCGCCCTTGATGCTGATATCGAAATAATCGACCGACAGGTTCAACCCCGGAATGAAGGACGGCGAATATGTAGCGCCAATCGTGGTCGTCTGGCCGATCTCAGGGTCGAGCACCGAATTGCCGCCGCCATAGGTGATGATTTCGTACGACGATTTGGTGACCGGATCTGCGATGGTCGAGCGCGTCGTCGTACGCAGCGTGAACAGTTCCGACAGGCTGCCCGAACGGATGTCACGCGAGCGCGAGACGCGGATCAGCAGATCTTCGAAGATCCGATCGGTGATACCCAGCTTCCACGACCAGACGCTGCCGGTATTGCTGTAATGGCTGTAGCGGGCGGCGGCGCTGAATTCGAGCTTGCTGAAATCCTGATCGAGCAACGGGATCGCGACCTCGCCGAACCCTTCCTTGACGTTGAAAGCGCCTTCGAGGTTCGAGAAGTTGAAGGTGGTGAAAGCACGCGCCGCCGAGAGCGGATCGAGACCGCTCGACGTGATCGATTCCCAGCGCGCCTCAGCACCGACCGCGATCGAGACCGGCCCCGCCCAGAGCGAGAAGGGATCGCCGCGCAGGCTGACGCCCGCCGTGTCGAGCTTGGTGGTGTTCTTGACATGCGCCGCGTTCGAAAAGGCATAGGCGACCGCCGCCGGATCGGCATTGCCTTCGCCGAAGATATTGAGCGGGCGGCAGGCCGTATTCGGATCGGTCAGTGCAATGCGGCAGATCGGGGCGCCGCCGACCGGGTTCGCCACCACATCGATCGCGCGCGCAAAATTGGTCGCGACCTTTTGGTTGAGATAGCCGCGATCGTCGCCCAGTTCGCCATGGCCGTAATAGGCGCTGTAGCGCCATTTGCCGTCGCCGAACGACCCGTCGATGCCGATCGCCGCGTCGATCGTGTCGCGCACATAGCCAAAGGTGCGGTAGCCATAATCCTCGAACACGCGCCCCATCACGAAGCTCGTCTGGCCCGCGGCGATCAACTGGTTGCGGACCGCCTGCGGCAGAAAGGGATTGTCGCGCGAGACCGTGATGTTGTTGCGGTTGCTCTCGGCGTAGAAGGGATATTGCGCCGACATGCGCGAATAGCTGCCGTCGATCCAGAGCTTCGCATCGCCCACTTCGAAGCTGGCGCGCGCATAGACGTTGATCCGCTCATGCGGCGCGGCGAGCGCGGTTTCGTCGCGCAGGCTGGTGCCCTCGCCGCCGATCATCACCGAATCGCTGGGCTTTCCCTTGGTACCGAAGCGAAACGGGCGCAGCGTCCCGTCATTGTTGAAGGTCTGGCCGGCAAGGACACCCGACATGATCAGGCCGCCGACGCTGGCATCGGCATAGTTGACGTCGCGCGCGATGACATAGGTGTGCGCAGAGCCGTTAGGATTCGTGTAGAGTGTGGTGCTGCCCAGATTGCGGCGGGAATCGCGGTCGAGCACGCCCTTGTCGTCCAGATATTGGGCGCCGATCATGAAATGGCCGGCACCACCGGCGAAGCTGGTGCCGAAGCTGCCTTCGAACCCGTAACGCTCGGCATCCCCGCGCGACGAAACACCGGCCGTCGCGCCGAGCGTCAGCCCGTCGAGCGTTTCGTTGAGCAGGATATTGACGACACCACCGACCGCGCCCGAGCCCCAGGCGGCGGAGGCGCCACCTGTCACGACCTCGACGCGCTGGACCAGCGCCTGCGGCACGGTGTTGAGGTCACCCGCGCCGGTGAAGCGGCGGCCGTTGAGCAGGGTCAGCGTGCGCGTGCTGCCAAGGCCGCGAAGATCGGCGGGCGAAGATCCCGATGCCGTGCCCGAGAAATTGGTGACCGGTGAGGTGCTGGCACGAAACTGGGGCAGATCGTTGAGCACTTGCGCGATGCTCGGCCGATTGCCGATGCGCAGATCGGCACCGCTGACGACCGTGGTCGGCGTCGGCGCGCTGAAACCCGCGCGGTCGATGCGTGAACCGGTGACCAGGATCTCGGCGTTCGGAGCGTCGTCTCCGGCATCATCGGTCGGAACGCTGGCGGGCACTTCCTGCGCGACAGGCGCCGCGGCGCTGACTCGAGCCGGCTGCGGCGCGACCAGCACCAGCACGCCGCGATCGGCGCGGCGGATCTTGAACCCCGTACCCGACAGCAGGATGTCGAGCGCGCGGTCGACCGCGTGATTGCCCTTCAGCGTCGCACTTTTGCGGCCGCGGACCATCGTGCCGCTGAACGTCACCTGCTGGCGCGAGGTGCGCGCGAACGTGCGTAGCGCCGATGCAAGATCCTGTGCGGGAATGTCGAAGGAATAGGTCTGCTGCTGTTGCTGCTGCGCTGCCGCACAAGCGGGCGCGGCCATTGCCGTCGCCAGAACCGCCCCGGAAACCGCCCAGAGAAAAATGTGACGCGACATACCCGTATAATCCCCCAATCATGCCCGGCGAACCCGGCCGTTGGGGATTAGACGCATCATCCGCCAATCTCCGCCCGCCGGACGCGAAATTTTCTGAAAGCGGCTCAGCGATCCGATGAAGCGATCGTGATCGCGCCGTCACGGCCGGCGATGCGGACCGGCAGAGTCTCGCGAACGCCGACGACAAAGGCATCGACATCGCCGGTGTTGAACACGCCGTTGATTTCGAGCGCACCCGCCTTCGGATCGGCCAGCTCTATCCTGCGCGCGGAATAGCGATTGACGCGCTCGACCGCGCTGGCAAGCGGCTCGTCGATAAAGGTCAGCTGCCCAACTTCCCAGGACAGCGATCGCGCCACGTCGGTCGCGGCGACCGACGCAGTCGACTGGGCGAGATTGGAGACCAGCTCTCCACCGGGCTTGAGCAGCCGGTCCGCGGCGCCATTTGCCCCTTTGAGCGCAACCGGCACCGGCATGGCGCCGCGATCGCGCTGCTCGAGCACCGCGACCTGCCCCTCATAAAGCACGACATGCATCTGCCGGCGCAGCAATTCGACGCTGAACGAGGTGCCCGTCGCGACCACCAGCTTGTCGGCCGCCGTAACGCTGAACGGGCGGGCCGGATCGTGGGCGACGTCGAACTTCGCGCGCCCCTGGCGCAGGACCAGCACGCGCCGATCCTTTTCGAGCCGGACATCGACGCGGGTGGCGGCATCGAGCGAGATGCGCGAACCGTCGGCAAGCACGACGATCCGGCGCTCGCCCACCGCCGTGCGATAAATGTCGGGCTGGCTCTGCAACCACAGCACGCTCGCGACAAAGGCGAGAACCAGACAGGCCGCAATCCCCCAGAACGCCCGTCGCGGTCCCGACCGGACCGCCCAGCGCGCCCGGTTCCGCTTTCGATAGGTCGCCAGCGCACGCTCGCGGACTTCGATGAACTCGGGCGCGGTGGCGGCCGCGCCGAAACGCTGCCAGACGCGCACCGATCGCTCGAAGGCGTCGAGATTGTCGGGATCTGCATCGATCCATGCATCGAAGGCGCTTTGCTCGTCGATCGACAGCGCGCCCTCGGACAGCCGCAGGCACCATGCGCTCGCGTCTTCCAGCCGCGCCTGGCGATCCGTGGGGACGACGGAGATGCTCATCGATCGTCTCCAAATCGCTCGGTCAGCAGCACCATCGCTTTGGTCAGATGCTTCTCGACCGTGCGCACCGCGATACCGAACGTATCGGCGATCACGTCCTTGCTCATATGCTCCAGCCGGTAGAGTGCGAAGATCGCTTCGGTCGTTTCGTCGAGTTCGCCCAGGGCCTGGCGCATCGCGACGATCGAATCGCGGCCGGCCGCAATGCGGAACGGATCGAGCGGATCGACGCCGATCGCATCGCCCTCACCCAGCATCTGCCGATATTCGGTCCGCACTTTCGCGCGGCGGGACCGATCGCGCAGCAGGTTCGCAGCGGTCTGGAACAGATAGGCGCTGCCCGACTGCACCGTCATATCGGGATGGCTCGCCAGCCGCGTGAACACTTCCTGCGTCAGATCCTCGGCCTCGGCATGATCGGCGATCCGGCGCAGGAAGAACGCCATCAGCGCCGGCCGATATTCGCGGCTGAATTCGATGACGTCGCGCGCGCTTTCACCCTGCCCGGCATGTTCGCCCGGCTCGGCATTTTCCCCTGGCATCGCACTTTCACCCGGCATCACATGAGCCTCTCGCAGACGGCCGTATCCCATTAGACGCGCGGACGGCATTTCTTCGCACGGCGATCGAAAAAAACGATCGCCGTGCGAAGCCGGCGGCGGAGATGCACATGCCAAAGAATTGGTCGGGTGTCGCGGCATCCGGTCAACGCTGCTATGGCCCTGGGAATGATCGACAGACGAACCGCCATCCAGGGCCTCAGCGCATTCTCCGCCGCGCTTGCCCTGCCGCAATCCCTTACCGCCGCCCCGCCAGCCACCCGCAAACCGCCCCGATTGCGGCAGGGCGACACCGTCGGCCTGATCGAACCCGCGGGCTTCACCGATGACGAATTCGACCTGCAGCTCGTCGTCGACACGGTGAAGGCGATGGGGCTCGTTCCCAAGCCGGCGCCGCATCTGGCGGCGCGCTACGGCTATCTCGCCGGCGAAGACAAGGCGCGCGCCGCCGACGTCAACGCCATGTATGCCGATGACAGCGTACGCGCGGTCTTCGCGGTGCGCGGCGGCTGGGGATGCGCCCGCATCCTGCCCTATCTCGATTACAAGCTGATCCGCGCCAATCCGAAGCTGCTCGTCGGCTTCAGCGACATCACCGCCTTGCACCTGGCCTTTGCCGCGCGCGCCGGTTTCACCACGATCCACGGCCCCAATGCCGCAAGCTCCTGGGGCAAGCTGTCCTGGGATGCGTTCCGGAGCCTCGTCTATGACGGCGCGACGCCGGTCTATCAGACACCCGAAGGGACCGACGACCGCCTCGTCCAGCGCAGCGGGCGGATCCGCACCTTCCGCCCCGGCAAGGCGAGCGGCCGCCTGCTCGGCGGCAATCTGACCGTGCTCGCCGCGCTGATGGGCACGCCCTATCTGCCCGATTTCGACGGCGCGATCCTGTTCCTGGAAGATATCGGCGAGGCCGAATACCGGATCGACCGCATGCTGACCCAGCTTGCGCTGTCCGGCATACTCGGTCGCGTCGCCGGCGTCGTTTTCGGCCAATGCACCGATTGCCGATCTTCGGGCGGCAATTATGGCGGGTTCAGCCTGTCGGAAGTGCTCAAGCAGCATCTCGAACCGCTCGGCGTACCGGCGTTCCAGGGCGCGCTGATCGGCCATATCCCCAACCAGTTCAGCATTCCCGTGGGCATCCGCGCCGAGATCGACGCGACCGCGGGCACGATCCGTATCCTCGAATCCGCGGTGGCATAGCCCGATGATCACCCCTCCCCGCCTGCTCGCCATCGCGCTTGTCCCGCTGACCCTGTCGGCATGTGGCGGTGGCACGCCATGCCCGGGGCCGCGGGCCGACTGGATCGCCGCATCCAGCGGCAAGCCGGCACCCGCGCCGGCCAATACCGACACCATCATCCTAGACCAGCATGACCGCATCCTGTGGAACGGCACGATCACTTCGCACGAACGCCTCCGCGACACGCTGAACCTCGCCGATGCGGCGGGCCACACCGTCAGGCTGACGCCGCAGCCCGGCGCCACCTGCCCGATGATCGAGAAGGTCCGCGTGGCGATGGATCGATCGCTGGCCTGTGGCATGGGCCGCTGCCTGGAAAGCGCGACGGGGCGTTAGAGTCTGTCCAGCTGGATTGGCTGATACGGCAAAGCCTCTCCTCCCTGCGCGCAGCGTGGGGAGGGGGACCACGACGCGAAGCGGCGTGGTGGAGGGGAATTTCGATGCGTCATTCCCCGCCGCAACCAGCAGAAATTGCGAGATAACGCCGCCGAAAACCGTGCGTGGCATCAGCATCGCAGTTCCCCTCCACCACCGGCCGTTGGCCGGCGGTCCCCCTCCCCATCTTCGATGGAGAGGAGAAATTCCCGCCATCGCGCATCCCGAATAAAATCCCGGACAGCAGTGCGCCTTCGCGGGAATGGCATGGTGGGTGGTGTTTCGACGCAGACGGATCAAACTCCAGATCCTGCCACTCCGGACAGGCCCTCAGGCTGTGGATAAAGCTGTGGACCGGTTTGCGGACAACCCGGTGCATCGCCATTGCCTTTCGCGATATCGCCCGTTTATGAGCGCCTATGCGCCCGAGACTATCCACCCCCGCCGACGCCGACCGGCTGTTCGAGATCTGGCACGATGCGGTGAAGGCGACGCATGATTTCCTGACGCCCGGAGACTTGGATGCGATCGCATTGGAGGTGCGCCCCTATGTCGCCACCGCGCCGCTCTGGGTGGTCGACGACGATGCGGGCCTGCCCGCCGCGTTCATGGGGCTGTCCGGACCGCATATCGATGCGCTGTTCGTGGCGCCCGGCCAGCATGGCCGCGGCATCGGGCGGGCGCTGACCGATCATGCGGCGCGCGGCGCCGACAGCATCACCGTCGACGTCAACGAGCAGAATGCAGGCGCCCTCGCCTTTTACGAACATCTGGGCTTTGTCCGTTTCGACCGCTCGCCGCTCGACGATGCCGGCCGTCCATATCCGCTGCTGCATCTCCGCCGGCAGAATTGAATCCGGCAGTTTCCTGTATGTGCGGCGGGGCTAAGGTCTGCGCCTGACTTCAAAATGCTCCGGAGTTTGATCCATCTGAGTAGAAACACCACCATCTTGTCATTCCCGCGAAAGCAGGAATCCCGCTTCTTCTTCTTTCTGATGCTTCACGGAAAAGCTGGATTCCCGCGTTCGCGGGAATGACAAGATGAGTTGATCTCGCTGGATCAGACTCCAGACGAATCCTCAGCCCTCCCAGACGGTTTCGTAGATCCGCATCCAGTTGCCGCCCAGGATCTTCCGGATCGACACCGTGTCGAAGTCGCGCTCGGCCAGGCGCCGGGTGAGATTGATCATCGTCCGCGGGGTCTCGATGCCGGCCGGATAATAATATGGCGGCTTGGGATAGGTATCGGCGCGCCAGATCCCGGCTGCGATCGCCTGATCATAGATCGCGACTGCGGCCTCGTCGCTGACGATCGGCCATTGCATCGATGCGTAGTCGATGCCCAGGCCGACATGATCGATCCCGACCAGATCGGCGATATGGACGATGTGATCGATGAAATGATCGAGCGTCGGGCGTTCGGAATCGTTGACGAAGGCGGGGAAGCCGACCGCGCCGATCAACCCGCCATTCGCGCCGATCGCCTTGATCACCTCATCGGAGACGTTGCGGTTCGACGGGTGGATCGCGGCGGCGTTGCCGTGCGAGATCACGACCGGAGACCGCGAGGCTTCGATCGCCTCCAGCGTGGTACGCGCGCCGGTATGCGCGCAATCGACGACGATCTTCGCATCGTTGAGCGCGGCGATCAGTTCGAGGCCGAAATAGCTGAGCCCGGAATCGGTCCGTTCGCTGCCGCCGTCGCCGACGCGATTGCGGCGATTATAGCAGAGCTGGATCACCTTGACGCCGAGTTCGCCATAAATGGGGATAAGCTCCAGATTGTCCTCGATCGGATCGGTGCCCTGGAAATGCAGGAGAATGCCGGTCTCTCCGGCCTGCTTCGCCGCAACGATATCGGCCGCGCTGCGGATCAGGCGCATGTCCGCGCGGCTGGCGACAAAGGCGTGCCATCCCGCGATCGCCTTGAACGCATAATCGGCATTCTGCACCCAGGCCACGGTGGGCGTGACCACGGTGACGCCGCCTTCGCGATACCAGTCGACGTATCTTTTCTCATAGGTGATCGGGCAGACGGCATCGACGATGATGGTTTCGGCGTGAAGCGCTTCGATATCCATGATGACCCTTTCACCGCCCGGTTTCCGAATATCGATTCGGAATAATCTTCGGGCACGGCTGTCGAAATGAAGCAGGATTGCGCGAATTATCTGCGGCAATCTTGCCATTCGGTCAAGTTTCGATTACGAAAATATTCTCTGAGGGAGGTGCCGAATGAACCGCATATGCGACCACCGCCTTCCCCCATTGCGGACGTCCCGCGCCTCAGATGATCAGATCCTCGATTACCGTCGGATAGCTCGCGACCTCCATCTCGATCAGCAGGATCGTATCGGGTTCGCTGATCGAGACATAGCGATGGCCCATGCTGGAATCGAAAACGACGCTGTCGCCTTCGCGCAGGCGGATGGGGGCATAGGCCTCGGTCTGGAGCTCGAACTCGCCGCTGAGGACGTAGATGAATTCCTGCCCCGGGTGACGGCGGAATTCGACGGGCTCGCGATCGGGATGCTGCTTGATCCGCGCGCGCAGGAACACCTTGTTCATGCCGGCCAGGCCGTCGGCCAGCACTTCATATTCGATGTCCTGCGCCTGGAAGCGCGGGCCGGTCCCGGCGCGCGTCACCGCGCGGCGCGAGCCGCTGACCTCGACATGGGGCTCGGGGTTGGTGAAGGCGGTGACCGGGAGATTGAGCCCGCTCGCAAGCTTCACCACGCTCGAGAAATTGAGCTTGGTCAGCCCGTTCTCGAGCTTGGACAATGTGCCCTGCGAGATACCGGTGCGCGCCGCGACTTCGGTCAGCGTCCAGCCTTCGCGTTTACGCAGCGCCTTCAGCCGGGCGCCGATCGTAGCGGGCGCGAGCGACGTCGTCATGCCAATCCTCTCAGCGTTCAGAAACGAGCAGAACCCGTCCTGTATCGTTCATTGCGCGCTGTTTCCAAATGAAAACACGATGCGGAGCCCATCATGACCAACGATGATTATGTCGCGCACGACGCGCTCGGGCTGGCGAAGCTGGTCGCGGACAGACAGGTCTCGGCAAGCGAATTGCTCGACGCCGCGCTGGCGCGGACCGCGGCGGTCAATCCGCGGATCCATGCGCTCAACCATCTGTTCGAGGCGCGGGCCCGCGCGGATATCGCCGCCGGCCTGCCCGACGGCCCGTTCCACGGCGTCCCCTTCGTGCTGAAGGACCTCTATATGGCCTATGCTGGCGAGCCGACCGCGAACGGATCGCGTTTCTGGGCCGGCGATGTGCCGTCGCAAAGTTCGGAACTGTTCGAACGCTATCGCCGTGCCGGTTTCGCGATCTTCGCCAAAAGCGCCACGCCCGAGCTCGGCTATAGCGTGACGACCGAACCCGCCGCCTCCGCGCCGACGCGCAATCCATGGGATCTTTCGCGGACGGCAGGCGGATCGAGCGGTGGCGCCGCGGCGGCGGTCGCGGCGGGCATCGTGCCGATGGCGCATGCCAGCGACAGCGGCGGATCGATCCGCATCCCGGCATCCTGTTGCGGCCTGTTCGGGCTGAAACCGACGCGTGGCCGGATGCCGATGGGGCCGGAACGCGGCGAATCGAGCGCGGGCCTCGGCACGGCGCATGCCGTCAGTCGCTCGGTTCGCGACAGCGCCGCCTTGCTCGACATATCGGCGGGCCCCGATCTGGGCGCGCCCTATGGCATCGCGCCGCCCGCGCGCCCCTGGCTGAGCGAAGTCGGGGCCGATCCCGGCCATATCCGTATCGCGCTGATCATCGATCTGCCCGATGACGGCGCCGTCCACGCCGATTGCCGCGCCGCCGCGCAGGATGCCGCCGCGCTGTGCGAAGCGCTCGGCCACCATGTCGAGCCCGCTGCCCTACCGATCGATCGGCGACTGCTCGCCGCTGCCTCGTCAGTGGTGGCCGCCACGCTCGTCCGCGCGCTCGTCGATGCCCGCGCACAGCAACTCGGCCGGGCGCCTGCGGACGGCGAGCTCGAACCGCATGTCGCGGCACTGGTCGAAGCGGGACAGTCGGTCGACGCCGCCGACTATCTGCGCGCGACCCAATATTTCCAGAAAGCGAGCCGCGATCTTGCCGCCTTTCAGACGCGGTATCCGATCATGCTGAGCCCGGCGCTGGCGCAACCGCCGGCGCCGTTGGGCACGCTGGACGGTACCGCCGCGGACGTCCGGACGCTGTCAACCAGCTTCGCACCTTATTCCGCGCTGGCGAACATCACCGGCGTCCCGGCAATGACCGTGCCGCTATTCCACAGCGCCGCCGGCCTGCCGATCGGCACCCAGTTCATGGCCCGTTTCGGCGACGAAGCCCTGCTCTTCCGCCTCGCCGCGCAGCTCGAAACCGCGCGACCGTGGAAGGACAGGCTTCCAGCGATCGAGGTCTGACGCGTCCTCGCATCCGTCACACCGGCGAACCCGGGGGGCATCTATGATGGAAACTTCCGGTCCGGTTGCAGACTGTCGGCTTTCAGGCCGAAACGCGCACAAGCGGACCTCTAGCGTGTCGAGCAGGGCCGCGGTGGACCGTTTCTCCGTACAACGCGAAGGCCCAGGCCCGAGCATGGCGCTATGTTGATCAGCCAAAGTCAGCTACGCATCTGTCGACGCGGGAGAGGGGCAGATGGATCGGCTCGACGCCATGCGGGTGATTCTGGCGGTCGTCGATGCCGGCAGCCTGTCAGCGGGAAGCCGCGCGTTGGGCTCACCGCTTCCCAGTGTCAGCCGCAAGGTCGCCGAACTCGAGCGCTATCTTGGAACCAATTTGCTCGTGAGGACGAGCCGTAACATTCAACTTACAGACGCAGGGCGCGACTATGTCGAGGCAGCCCGACGCATTATTGCCGATCTGGAAGAAACCGAGCGCCGAGCATCAGGGGAGTATCAGACGCCGCGCGGCGAACTGTCGATCACCATGCCGATCGAATTCGGTGTGCGCCATGTGATCCCCATCGCGCTCGCCTTCATGGAAGAATATCCCGAGGTCACGCTCAATCTCATAACCTCCGACCGGCTGGTGCATATGGTCGACGAGCATGTCGACGTCGCGATCCGGCTCGGCCATCTGCCCGACAGCGCGCTGTTCGCGGTCAAGGCGGGGGAGTTTCGCCTGATCACTTGCGCCAGCCCCGCCTATCTCGGGCGGCGCGGAACACCGACCACTCCGGGAGACCTCCCCGGCCACGACGGGATCCTATTCGGCCCGCTCCCCATGTTCTGGGGTTATCGCGTAGACGGTGAGGATCTGATGTGCATGCCGCGTGCGCGGGTTGCAGTGAACAGCGCCGCCGGAAATCTCGCGGCCGTGCTCAGCGGCGTGGGTGTCGCGCGCCTCTTCGATTATCAGGTGTCGGAGCATATCCAATCGGGCACGCTCATACGCCTCCTTCCGGATTTTGATGGCGAGCCTCGCCCCATCCATATCGTCTACCCGCGCCAAGGCCTGCTTCCGCTCAAGGTGCGCGCCTTCATCGATTGGGCCTCGCCGCGCCTGCGCGCGGCGTGCACGGGACTGGGCTGCCCCTGACCGACATGCGCGGAATGAGAGGCTTGCTCTCGCTTTCCCTTCCTACCGGCATTCTCCCAACCCTCTAAATCGTTCTGGTCGCCCCGATCGCATCGGTCGGTCGGCATCCCAACCTTCTTGAAAGGAAGAGCGATGAACGAAGCAAAGGGCATTGCCCTCATCACCGGTGCCTCCACCGGAATCGGAGCGATCTATGCCGACCGCCTGTCACGACGGGGCTATGACCTGATCCTGGTGGCGCGCAGCGCCGCCAAGCTCGATCAGGTCGCGAAGGGGATACGCGAAGCCACCGGCCGTAATGTCGATACCCTGCCGGCCGACCTTTCCAACCCTGGCGAACTGCGCCTGATCGAAGCGCGCCTCATCAACGACCGCCGCATCACGATGTTGGTGAACAATGCCGGCATCGGCGCCCCGGTCCCGACGTGGCAGGCGGATGTCGACCAGATGGAAGCGATGATCGACATCAACGCCACCGCGCTCGCCCGGCTGACTTACGCCGTTGCGCAGCGGTTTGCAGCGGTGGGCAGCGGTACGATCATCAACATCGCATCGACTGTCGCAATCGCGCCCGAATTCATGCTCAACGGCGTTTATGGTGCGACGAAGGCGTTCGTTGTCGCCCTCACGGCGTCGCTGCACGCGGAACTCGCAGACAAGGGCGTCCGCGTCCAGGTCGTTTTGCCCGGCGCCACCGCGACCGAGTTCTGGGATCTGTCCGGCGTGCCGCTTTCCGGCGTTCCTGCGGAGATCGTGATGTCGGCCGATGCAATGGTCGACGCCGCGCTGGCCGGACTCGACCTCGGCGAGACCGTCACCATCCCCGCGCTTCCCGACATTGCCGCCTGGGATGCGTTCGAGGCGGCAAGGGTCGCCATGCTTCCCAATCTGTCGCTGACCAAACCGGCCGACCGTTATCGGACCGCCGTCGCAGCCTAAACCAACCTCTTCACGCCCAAACAGGAGAATGATGATGATGTCCGCTGCGAACTCAACGTCCCTTCGCCGCCTGCTTTCCGCCACGGCCCTTTCGGTCGCAGCGTCAGGCATGGCACTTCACGCCGGCCCCAGCCTTGCCAATAGCGCTGGTTCGGCAACCGCGACCACGGCCGCTGCGGGCGCCGTGGCACCCCAAGACGAGTCCATCCGTCCCTTCCATATCGCCATCCCCGAAGAAGCGCTGACGGATCTTCGGCGGCGCATCGCAGAGACGCGCTGGCCCGACCGCGAAAAGGTTGCCGACGCATCGCAGGGCGTGCAGCTCGCCCGCCTTGAACCGCTCGTTCGCTATTGGGGCAGTGACTATGACTGGCGCAAAGGCGAAGCCCGCCTCAACGCCGTGCCGCAGTTCATTACGACGATCGACGGCGTCGACATCCAGTTCATCCACATTCGCTCGAAGCATAAGGGTGCGATGCCGCTGCTGATGACGCACGGCTGGCCGGGCTCACCGTTCGAACTGTTGAAAACAGTCGGACCGCTGACCGATCCGACCGCGCATGGCGGCAAGGCCGAGGACGCCTTCGACCTGATCATGCCCACCTATCCGGGCTATGGCTTCTCCGGGAAACCGACCGAGGCATGGGATCCAGCGCGGGTGGCGCGCGCCTGGGACGTGCTGATGAAGCGCCTTGGATACAAGAATTATGTGTCGCAGGGCGGTGACTGGGGTGCGATCATTTCGCAGGTGATGGCCGTACAGGCGCCCCAAGGTCTGCTTGGCATCCACACCAACATGCCGGGCACCGTGCCACCGGATGTTCTCAAGCTCGTCCGCGCCAAGCAGCCGGTTCCCGCGAGCTACTCGCCCGAAGAGAAAGTGGCATATGCCGGCCTCGAGACCTTCTATGGCAAGGGCTTCGGATATGCCGAGATGATGAACACGCGGCCGCAAACGCTCGGCTATGGCCTGTCGGACTCGCCGGTCGGTCTCGCGGCCTTCCTCTATGAAAAGATCGCGACCTGGACGCATAGCGGCGGCAATCCCGAGAGCGTGCTGACCCGCGACGAGATCCTCGACAACATCACCCTTTATTGGCTGACAAATACGGGAACCTCGTCGTCGCGCAGCTATTGGGATGCCGCGCAAGGCGAAGGCGGTCCGTTCAACGCGATCGAGATCAGTAAGGTGCCGGTCGCGGTGACCGTGTTCCCGGGCGAGATCTATCGCGCCCCGCGCAGCTGGGGCGAGAAGAGCTTCAAAAAGCTGATCTACTGGAACGAAGTCGACAAGGGCGGGCATTTCGCCGCCTGGGAACAACCTGAACTGTTCGCTGCCGAAATCCGCGCCGCCTTCCGTCCCTTGCGCGAGAAGCGCTGAGCAAACGATCATTACGCATCAAAGGAACAAGATCATGAACAAGCCCGATAAAATCCTCTACACCGCCAAGACCCACACCACCGGAGGCCGGGACGGCAAGTCGGCAAGCTCGGACGGCAGGCTCGATGTGAAGCTCTCCAGTCCGGGTGGGCCAGGCAACGGCACCAATCCCGAGCAACTGTTCGCCGCAGGCTGGTCCGCCTGCTTCGAAGGCGCCATGGGTCTCGCCGCCAAGAAGCTCGATGTAAAGCTCCCCGCCGATCTTGCGATCGATGCTGAGGTCGATCTCGGAATGGCCGGCGATGCCTATCTGCTTCAGGCGCGTCTCAATGTCAGCCTGCCCGGCGTCGATCGCGAAACCGCGCAGGCGATCGTCGATATGGCGCATCAGACCTGCCCCTATTCGAAAGCGACCCGCGGCAATATCGATGTCGAGATCAACCTCGCCTGATCGGCGCAGGACTGGAGATATCCCATGCCATATCCGAACTTACTCAATCGGCGGAATTTTCTCAGCTCGACTGCAGCCGCCGCCGGTATGGCATGGGGATCCAGCCGGGTTCCGGCTCTCGCCAGCCCACCGCCTGCCGCCGCCGGTTTTGGCCCGATCAAGCAAATCCATGCCGGGAGGCTCGATGTCGGGTTCGTCGAGCAGGGTCCAGGCGATGGGCAGCCAGTTCTTCTGTTGCATGGCTGGCCCTATGACATTCACAGCTATGAAGCTGTGGCGCCTGCACTGGCAGCAGCTGGCTATCGAGTGATCGTGCCCTATCTGCGCGGCTTCGGGACAACGAACCTCCTTTCCAGGGACACGCCCCGGAACGGCCAGCAATCCGTCTTTGCAACAGACGCGATCGCCCTGCTGGATGCGCTTGGCATCGACAAAACGATCGTCGCCGGCTGCGACTGGGGCGCCCGCACCGCCTGCATCCTTGCGGCACTCTGGCCGGAACGTTGCACGGCGCTTGTGTCGGTAAGCGGTTATCTCATCGGCAGCCAAGAGGCGAACATGATGCCCTTACCGCCGGCGGCCGAGCTTTCCTGGTGGTATCAATATTATTTCGCCACCGAACGGGGCCGGGCCGGATATGATGCGAACCGGACCGAGTTTGCGAAGCTGATATGGCGGACGGCGTCGCCGACCTGGCATTTCGATGATGCCACATTCGACCGCACGGCACGCGCGCTCGAAAATCCGGACCATGTTGCCATCGTCGTCGACAATTACCGTTGGCGGCTCGGGCTGAGCAGAGGCGAACCCGAAAACGACGTGCTGGAGCGACGGCTTGCGACGTTTCCGGCCATCACCATACCGACAATCACACTGGAAGGCGATGCCAACGGCGCCCCGCATCCCAAGCCGGAGACCTATGCGAAGAAATTTTCCGGCCGATATGCGCATCGTACGATCAATGGCGGCATCGGCCACAACCTGCCCCAGGAAGCGCCGGACGCATTTGTCGGGGCAGTGATCGACGCGGGATCAGCACAATTTCGGGGAGATGAAAAATGAACGTTCAAGTGAAGCGGAAAATCGCGTTCGCCCTCCTCATGGGCATCGTAACGACAGGAATTATCTCGTTTTCCCTGCTCGCCATCAACCTTGGCTTTCCAGAGGATTTTGTGGCGACCTGGCTACGTTCCTGGGCAACAGCCTATGCGATCGTCATTCCCGCCATTTTGGTGGTTGGACCGCGCCTGCAAGCCCAGGTTGACCGCATCATCGTTTGAAAAAATGCACATTCGTTGACGCACTGCCACCCCGAAGTGCAATGACCGATCGCATCGTCTGCGTCCGGTGATCGGCGACGAAGCCCTGCCCTTCCACCTCGCCGCGCAGCTCGAAACCGCGCGGCCGTGGAAGGACAAGCTACCAGCGATCGAGGCCTGACGCGTCCTTGCGCCCGTCACCCCGACGAACCCGGGGACAGCTATGCGGACATCATGGCTGGCGACGAGATCCGGCATGGGGTCGACAAGTGAGCATCAGGCATGTTTCACCCGCAGCTGGTCTTTCACAGTCATCAGCAAGGGAAAGTGCCGATGCGCCAGCTGCTCTTCATGGCAATCCTCTTGCCGGTTCCTGCCTATGCTCAACAGGCGCCAGAGCCGATCATCGACATGCATCTTCATGCCCGGGCGGCGGAGTATTCGGGACAGAATCCGCCGCCGATGTGCGCGCCTTTCGAGATCATGCCGAGATCGGACAACTCAGCCGGTGTCTATGAGGGGATGTCGTTCGACACTGCGCCGTGCCCCAATCCGATCCAGCCCGCCGTCACCGACGATCAGGTCATGCGCGATACGATCGCGGCGATGGAGCGGTTCAACATCTACGGCGTGGTCAGCGGCGAGCCGCAGATGGTCGGCCGCTGGGCGCAAGCGGCGCCGAAGCGTATCATCCAGGCGGTCGATTACCGGCTGCCCGGCACATCGGGATCGAGCCATGTTGGTGTTCGCTCGATCGCCGATCTCCGCACGCTCCATTCCCTGGGGAAATTGCAGGTCATCGGCGAGATCATGGCGCAATATGAAGGCGTCTCGCCAAGTGATCCGCGGCTGGAACCGATATGGGCGCTGGCCGAAGAACTCGACGTGCCGGTCGCCATCCACCTTGGACCGGGCGAGCCGGGCCAGCCTTACGCCGACGGCGAATATCGCGTCAGCCTCGGCGATCCCTTGCTGCTCGAGCCCGTCCTCGTGCAGCATCCCAGGCTGCGCGTCTCGGTGATGCATGCGGGATACCCGATGGCCGAGCGGATGCGCGCGCTGCTTTTCAGCTACCCGCAGGTCTATGTCGATATCGGTTCGATCGTTTACACCGAACCCCGGCCGGCCTTTTACGGCTTTCTTCGCGAACTCGTCGACGCAGGCTATGCCGACCGCATCATGTTCGGATCCGACCAGATGATCTGGCCCGGTGTCATCGAAGCTTCGGTTCGCGCAATCGAGGAGGCTCCGTTTCTCACCGACCGGCAAAAGCGAAACATCTTCTACAATAACGCCGCGCGTTTCCTTCGCCTGACGGACGAGAAGATCGCCGAGCATCATCGCCACTGACGGATTGTGGGCCGGTTTCTGTCTGCCGGGTTTCAGATTGCCGTTCGGCAGAGCGGACATTTGAGCAGGCTCAGTTGGCTAGCTTGAGCAGCCATCTCGTCTGGCACTTGATCGTGAATCCGCCGCGTCACCACGCACTCGCGCAGATTTCTTGGATCTGCAAGCGGCTCAACTTGATCGATTAGCTAGATCCAGCTGCTCATGCGACGTCGCCGCACGCCGGAAGCCCGGCCGACAGCCTGCCCGCCCAGGTTCTCAGACCGCCCCCGTACTCCGCGCGCGCAAACGGGCAGGCAGGCTCGGGCACGCTGCGGCATCATCGGCGCCAATCAAGGCCACGACCCAGTCCTCGAACCGAGCGGGCACTCCCATCCTACCTATGCGCAATGCGCCCAACACCGCGTCACGCAGCCCTGCTTGGCCAAGGGCCTCAACCACATCGGGCTGAAGCATGAGATCGAGCGAAGTCAGAACGCGGAGATCCGGAAATCGCCGCGCGGACAGGTTAGTAGCCTTGCGCTCGTCGATCACCGCGATCGCGTTAACGGCCACCGAACAGGCAATGGTCGCTGCCTCGCCGTCGTCGAGCGTCTCCGCTGTCGGTCCGATCACCAGCCCCTCGAAATACGCGTCCCCGCGTTCGTCGAGGCCGACGATATCGATCAGCCCTGCCGCGATGAACCGCTCGATCGCATCGAGATCAGTCCGCCCCCTTGAGCGGCCCTCCTTGAGCTCAGCGATCAGGACATCGGTGACGGCGATCGCGCAGGGCAGGGCTTCGACGATCACGGGTGCATGGCCCGAGGCATTGAGGTTGATCGCGGCGCTGGTGTCCAAAATGATGGACGCCGTCCGGTCAATCCGGAAGGATGGGGATGCCATCGGCATCGCTCCCTTCCAGTTCGAGATCGGCGAGCATTCCGCGCAATTCGGCGCGATTGAGCCGCAGGAGCTTTGCCAACTGGCCTTCGCTCATCAGTTGCCGGCGCCAAGCCTCGGCGGCAAGCAGCCCGAGACGCAACGAGGTCGGCCGTTGGGCGTCGGCCTTGCCGGCATCGGGCGAGACCAGGTCGCCAAGCACCTGGCGCTCCTGTTCGTCGGTAATCCCACCCTGGGCCTGAAACCAGTTCCATTTGCCGGGCGTGACGAGCTTGAGGTCCTCGAGTCTGTGCACGAGCGCTTCGCGCGAGATATTGAAATAATGCGCCAGCACGATGACGTGGTGGCGGGTCAGAACCTCGGAGCCGGCGACGACCTCCTGGAACTTTTGCATGACCGCGCGAGCGGGCGCCAGGAAAGCGGCGCCGAATGCATTGGCGTAACGTTCCTCGCGCGAATTCTCGATCTCGCCCAAGTGCAAGATCTCGGGGCTTCGTCTGGTCGAGATGAAATGGCCGCATTCATGGGCGGCCGTCTGGGTGCGGCGCGCTTTTGGGTGGTTGGCGTTGAGCAGGATGCAGGGCCCTAACGCCTCGTCGTAGATGAACAAGCCGGAGATGCTGCTCTTGAGACGTCGCACATAAACGCGGACGCCGAGCTCAAACTCCATCAGCGTCACGATATCGGCGATGGGTGCGAGTCCGAGACCCAGGCGTTGGCGCAGTTCATTGGCGTCATCCTCAGCCTGCGCACGAACATCGCCGCGCGCGATCGGGCGCTCGGGAGGATAGTTGCGTACCCGCTGGACGCCGAGCAGATTCTCGAGCTCGACCTCGGCGCGCGCGAGGTCGGACAGGAGTTGCACTGCTTCGAGGCTCGCATCATCCTGGCTGTCTTGGAGCCGGCGGAACCGCGGAGCGAGGTCAACATGGACAGCCTCGTCCCGCACGATCGCATTGACCGAGGTCCCGTAGAGCTGAGCAAGCTTCTGCAGCTCGGACAAGCGGACGCGCCGTTGCCCCTTCTCTATGGCGGAGAGAGTCGGGCGAACCACGCCGATCGCATCGGCTGCGTGCGCTTGGGTAATGCCAGCGGCGTCGCGCGCCTTACGTAAGCGTTCGCCGACCTGGATTTGATCAAGTTCGCTGAGTGCAGTCACGATCCCGCCGCCCATTCGCGCAGGAACGCGTCCGGCCCCAGATGATCGAGAAAGGCGGCCCATTCCGCCGCGTGCGCCGCGAGCAGTCGATCGATCTTGAGGCGAACCGCCTCAGTCGACATCGCGCAGGCGCGGGCAAGCTGGAAGATGTGCAAGTTGAGCTCCGGCTGGGTGGTCGCGGATTGTCGAAAACCCGCCAGATGGTCGAGATGGAGCGTTCCGGCAATGGCATATTCGCGCATCTTGCGCGTAATTTTCCGCCGCTCGAAATCCACTGCAGCTCCAGCTTCCAACGTCGGTGCGGAGAGATTCTCCCAGATATAGGTATCGACCGGTTCGCCCTGCCCTGCGGCATGAATGCTCATGCGCCTGAGCAGGCAAGCGGCACAGATGCCGCATTGCCGAAGGCGACCATTGACCCCGGCATGGCGGTTCTGCTGCCAGCAGGAGCGGGTGCCGCGCCAGGCGGTCGCATCGCCCGTGCAACCGTCGAGATGCGCAGCAAGCGTTTCTCCCTTGGTCGACCAGAGGCGCGGCAGCTCATAAGTAATACGCCGATCGAGCAGCGCTTCAAGGAACGCCTCGAGCTTTCTCAAGAAGCAGGGATGGTTGCGGTAATCGGGATGGGCTTGGCCGAGCGCCGCAAGGGCGGGACCCAGCGCCCCCTGTCCACTTTCGGGCAGGATGACGCGCGACGCGTCGGCGAGATAAGCGGCGAGACCGCTGATGATCCCGAACTTGAAGCCGCGCGAGCGCATGCTGGTTTCCTTGCGCGGGCCGCGCACCGCATAAGGAATGTTGGCAAAGGCCTGCCCGCGCGCCGACTTTCGGCGCCTGTCGCGATCGCTCGCCCCTAAGCGGATGCGCGCCAGCACGTTGCCGGGTTCACGCGATACGAGGTCGGCGACCGAGCAAGAGTCGAGACCTTCACTGAATGGGATGACGGCGTCGGCGTGATAGCCGAGCTCGAGCACATTCTGTCCGACCCAAGCACCGCCGGGGCGACGTGCGGTGAAACTGATCGTCCAGCGGTCGCCGGTCAGCTGGTTCAACGTCGCATGCAGTGTATCGGCGACCGCGGGCTGACACCACCGCGCGAGTTCATGAACGGGGAGATGGAGGGTGATGTCGCGCGCCCAGCTGCGCGCGGGCCGGCGCACCGCCATATCGCAATATTCGACGGCGCCTGCGACCAGCAGGGCATCCTCGAGCACCGGGTTCCAGCGCTTAAAGAAGTAGGTCGAGAGGCGATCCACGTCGAAGGTGATGCCATGACCGATCGTACAGCCCTCCCAGCCCTCACCGGGCAGATCGCCGGGCTCGGTGACCATGATCCGGGCAGACTTGACCGGAGGCGGCATTTGCGGAGCGAGCACGTTCATCTTGCTTTCCTTCCCCTCAGATCCGCACGCTGCGCAACGGGGCGATCGACGGCCCATCATGGAGACCGGTCTGCTTGGGCGCGGCACGAATGGTGCCGCGCGGCTCGCGCCCGAGCAGTTGGCGCGCGACCGCGTCATACCCGACGCCGGCGAACCCGGCCTCGATGCGAGCACGGACGACAGCCGCGGCCCCGCCCCCCCAGGCACGGCGATAATGTTCCTCGATCGGACGGGTATGCCGCGCGGCCCAGACGGCCAGGGCATCGGCGACGGCTCGGTCGAGCGCGAGCGCACCGGCCTCGCCAGCGTGGACACGCTGCAAGGCGCAATGGACCAAGACTTGTCGTAGTCCGACGCCGGCCGAGGTCCCAGCAAGCGCCTCGAGCTGATCGCTACGATCGAACAGCGATGCCTGGCGATCGTCGAGGACGACCTCGATAGCAGCGACAAGCTCGGGAAGATCGCCCGCGCGCCAGTCGCTCGCCAGCGCGGCTGGCAAAGCGTCGCTGATCTGCGCTTCGGTGAAGCTGTCGTTCTCGGCGCATTCCGCGACCTTCTTCCAGCGGCGGGATAAGGGCAGCGATCGATATGGTCCGTCACTCATGTCAGGATACTATTAAAAAAAATGCTACAATGTCAAATTGTACACATCTTATTGATATTAAATAATATTTATTCGAGGATCAGCCATCCCCTTGATGTCTAAGTGGCATCAATTTGGGCTTATGCAGGGGACGAGTCGCACGAATTATGGAAGGATGTCAGATTATATCAGCGCGCTTAGTCTGTGCTCAGGTGTACGGTCGCAGCATCGACATGACGATAGACCCGGCTACGCTTCAGCGCTGTGAGAATGAGGCTTGTTGAAGCGCGCAGGATTAGCTCTGCCCAATCCGGACAGATGTCGGCGCATTTAGCAGAACCGGATTCCGGTGACAGTGCACTAAATCCATTCTGGCGCAATGAATCACAATCCACTTCAACAGCAATTAGGTGCACTGCTACCGGAATCCCTGCTCGGATAGTCCGCTAAAGGCTAGCTTCCACTCAATCTCGGTCGTTGCACACGCCGTGGACGAGCGGGACTCTTGCCGGTCGGCAAACGCCCCAGCTACTGACGTTGAAAAGGGCGTGCGACTTGTTAAGAAGCTCAATGGCAATCGCTCGCAAGGGCAGCCGACTCATTGTAGTTGATGCTGTCACGTATCGCTGGTCGGTTAGTGAGCAAGTTACTCACGATAACGAATTGACGATTGCTGTTTCGTCCGATGATCAGGCTGGCGCCACCCTGCTAATTCGTGCGCTTGGGACGCCCCTGGATGGGCATTGGTGGAAACATTCTCATCCTGTGGCAACCCCCAGCAAAGTCGCGCACGCAATTCGTTTAGCGTTGGCCAGCGGATGGCACGCAGCGGAACCGGGCAAGCCCTTTAACCTGCGCTTGGACACTTCTTTTTAAAGGTCTGCTGCTCACCAATCTTTGCCATCTGCACCCTGACGGCAGCTGTTGGGATCGCTCGGTGGGAGGATGAACGGCGGAATTTAGGCCGCCTTGCCGCCGATCAGAATCACCGCCGCGCCTGTGAGCCGGGTTGCACCTCGATGGCAATTCGACCTATCGCAAGCCATGGTAAGATTAGGAAACTTCCTGCGACCAATTTGCTGCTGGCTATGGGTTCTGATGCTGAGCCCCGCCCCTGCATCAGCCGCGGAGCCCTGGCGTGTCGCGTCGAGCGCCAACTTCGTAATCTACGCGCAGTATACGCCGGAGGCCTTGCGAAACTACGCGGCGCAACTCGAGCGCTTTGACAAGGCCATGCGGGTCTTAAGACGACTGCCGGACAATCCCGCAGGCAAAGCCAACAGACTGACCGTTTTCATCGTTCAGAACAATGAAACGGCGGCGAAGCTGGCAGGTGCGCCAGGCGCCAGCATCGCCGGCTTCTATCACAGCAGGGCTGGCGCCTCGATAGCCGTCAGCTCTCGCGAGAAAGCGGAGCATTGGTCCGAGCTCAACCCGCAGGTCGTTCTGCTCCATGAATATACGCACCACTTCATGCTGCGCCGCTTCCCCGGGGCCTACCCGACATGGTTCGTCGAAGGCTTCGCCGAATTCTATTCCACGGCCAGGTTCCAGGCCGATGGCGGCATGGAGATCGGCGCACCGGCCAATCACCGCGCTTATGAAATCGCGGCCATCAAGAATCCCGACGTGCCGCGCATGTTGACCGATCCAGGCAATTCCCAGCGTGTGGGGATGATGGAACTCTATGGCTTCGGCTGGCTGCTGACGCACTATCTGACGTTCAATGATGCCCGCAAGGGCCAGCTCGCCGCCTATCTCGACGCGATCAATCGCGGCCAGCCGCCGGGTGAGGCGGCGGTGAAGGCATTCGGAAATCTGAAGCAGCTCGAACGCGAGGTGATGGCGTACCGAACCAAGCCGATGAAGACCGCGCGGATATCGCCCGAAGAGCTGTCGATCGGCCCGATCGATGTGCGTGACCCCACCCCTGGCGAAGCGGCGATGATCCCGACGCTGATCCGGGCGCGCCTGGCGACCGAGAAGAAACTCGACCGTGACATCGCCTCCGATGCTCGGCGAACCGCGGCGCAATGGCCTGCGGATGTGCGGGTTCTGGGCAATCTCGCAGAGGCCGAACTGGCAAGTGGAAATATGGACGAGGCAGACGCCGCAGCCGATCGCGTTCTCGTTTCGGATGGAACATCAATAGATGCTCTGATGATCAAGGCCGAAGTCGCGCTAAGGCGTGCATCGGCCAGTACCGGGAAGGACGATAAAGTGCGCTTCGCCAAAGAGGCGCGACGTTTCGCCTTGAGCGCGAACCGGATCGATGCGGATCATCCCGTCCCCCTGATCTTGTTCTATCGCAGTTTCATCGTCGCCGGCGAAACACCGACACCGAATGCCGCGACGGGATTGATGAGAGCGCATTTGCTCGCGCCCGAGGATGCCGACCTGCGGCTGATGCTCGCAAGACAGCTTTTTGCCGACCAGAAGCCAGACCAGGTCAGACTGTTGCTGACGCCTATCGCGTATAGTCCGCACGATAAGGACCAGCGCAGGGAAGCGCTTGCGTTGCTGGCCAAACTTACCGCGGCAAGCCCTGACAAGTCGGAGTAGTTAGTCAACACGGAAACAAACCAGGCGATCACCCGCCCGCCAGATGATCGCGATAGCGGTCGCGCAGCACCTTCTTGTCGATCTTGCCCGTCGCGGTCAGCGGCACCTGGGTGATCACCACCGCATCGGGCATCCACCATTTGATGAGGCGGGGCTCGAGAAAGGCGAGCACCGCCGCCTCGGTCACCGTCTCCCCCTCATGCGGCTCGATCGCGAGCAGCGGACGTTCTTCCCATTTGGGATGATAGACGCCGACCACCGCGGCGATGCGCACGCCGGGACAGGCGACCGCGATATTCTCCAGATCGATCGAGCTGATCCATTCGCCGCCCGACTTGATCACATCCTTCTTGCGATCGGTGATCCGCATGAAGCCGAACGGATCGATCGTCGCGATATCGCCGGTGTCGAACCAGCCATCGGCGTCGGTGGCATCCTGTTCCGCCCTGAAATAGCGCTGCACCGTCCATGGCCCGCGTACCAGCAGCGCGCCGGAGACTTCGCCGTCGTGCGGCAGATCATTGCCCTCCTCGTCGACGATGCGCAGCTCGATCCCGAATTGAAGCCGCCCCTGGCGCGTCCAGATCACTTCGTCCATCGCATCCCCGCCCTCGGCAGCGAGCTTGGGCGTCGGCGTCGAGACCACGCCGATCGGGCTGGTCTCGGTCATGCCCCAGAGCTGACGGACCTTGACGCCGTAGCGCTGCTGGAATGTCTCCGCCATTGCGCGCGGCACCGCCGACCCGCCGATGACCAATGTCTCCAGCGCCGCCGTATTCCCGCCCGTCCGCTCCAGATGCGCCAGATACATCGTCCAGATCGTCGGCACGCCGCCCGAAAAGGTCACGCCTTCCGCCTGGATCAGTTCGTCGAGGCTCGCACCGTCCATGCGGTCGCAGGGCAGCACCAGCTTGCACCCGTTGATCGGTGCGACGAAGGGCAGCCCCCAGGCGGTGGCATGATAAAGCGAGCTGCACGGCATCACGCAATCGAACGCCGAAAAACCGAAAGCGCCCGTCAGCCCGCCCGCCATGGCGTGGAGGACGACCGAGCGATGGCTGTAGAGCACGCCCTTGGGATCGCCCGTGGTGCCCGAGGTGTAGCAGAGGAACGACGCATTATTCTCATCGAACACTGGCCAGTCGCAGGTTTCGGGCTCGCCGGCGATCAGCGCTTCGTAGCTCATGGCGCCCAGCGTGCCGGGATCGAGCCGTTCGGCATCGGACAGCATCACGAAATGCCGGATCGTCGGCAGCAGCGGCTTCAACCGCTCGACCAGCGCCAGGAAATTGCGTTCGAAGAACAGCACGCCGCTTTCGGCATGGTTGATCGTATAGGCGATCTGATCGTCGGGCAGCCGCGGATTGGCGGTGTGGAGCACAGCCCCACTGCCCGGCACCGCATAGAAAAGCTCGAAATGGCGATGGGTGTTCCAGCCGAGCGAGCTGACCCGGTCGCCGGGCCTCACGCCGAGCCGGGCGAGCATATGCGCCGCCTGCGCGCTGCGCCGTCCCCAGCCGGCATAATCGTAGCGCCAGATCGGCTCATCGACCAGGCGCGACACGATCTCGCGATCGGCATGCGCCTGCGATGCGAAGCGCAATATGCCGCTGATCAGCAAGGGTGTCGTCTGCATCAGGCCGCCGAGCATCGTCATCTCTCTCCTCTCATCGCTTCGCTCCCGTCCTTGCGGAGCATCGTCGATCGATACGACTTGCCCGATCCGGACGTGACATGAAAGCGCCGGTGAAGCGTCGAGGGGCCGGGCGCGGCACGCCGATGAACGGCTAGAGTCTGGTTCAGCTAGATGAACTCATCTTGTCATTCCCGCGAACGCGCATTGGTGTCCGGGATTTTATTGTCAAAATTTCTCGCGGATCCGATAATTCCTGGGAGTATGCCCACGAACTTGCTGCCGAGACATGATCTGGCTTGGGACGCCCAAACCTCTCCTCCCTACGCGCAGCGTGGGGAGGGGGACCACGACGCGAAGCGGCGTGGTGGAGGGGAATTTCGATGTGTCATTCCCCACCGCAACGACCAGAAATTGCGGGATAACGCCATCGAAAACCGTGCGTGCCGTCAGCATCGCAGTTCCCCTCCACCACCGGCCGTTGGCCGGCGGTCCCCCTCCCCATCTTCGATGGAGAGGAGAGAATCTCGCCTTCGCGCATCCTGAATAAAATCCCGGACAGCACTGCGCGTTCGCGGGAGTGACAAGATGGTTGGTGTTTGGAATCGGATGGATCAAACCCTGGAGCGAGATGCGCTTGGGCTGAAGCACGTCTCGTTCTATTTATTATTTGTTTTCCATATTTTGCGCGTCGCCAGGTGATTCCACCCGACTTCAAAATGTTCTATTGCGCGAACCACACGCGGCGGATCAGCCCCTTCTCCACCTGATAGACCGCGACCGCTTCGAAGGTCCGGCCGCCGTCCAATGTGACGCGCTCATGATCGGTGACGAAGGCGCCGGTGACCGCGCGCGATACGATCGTCGCCCGGGGCTTCGCGCGCACGAACAAGCGGCTGTACAGCGCGATCAGCGCCGGTTTTCCGGTCAGCCTCGGCTTCGCATTCGCGCCCAGATCGAACAGTTCGATATCGTCGGAATAGGTCGCCGCGAACGCGGCCATGTCATGCCGGTTATAGGCATCGAGTTGCTGCTGCACGATCGCGACGGGTTGATCGGGCGTCGCACCGGCCAGCGAAAGCGCCATCAAGAGCATATCGAACATCATGCATATCTCCCGATACCGAGATGATCGGCGTGCCGGTTTCCGCCAGGGCGAGCCCCCGCCACGCCCGGGCGTTGAACGGATGACAATGACCCGCGTTGACAGGTCATATCCCGCTTATTCCTTGCCTTGGGGCCGTCGCTTCAGGAAGCGGCGGCCCTTTTTTCCGCATGGTCCATGGATCGGGTCACCGCCCGTCGAAATATTCCACGATCAGCCGCGAGACCGCGCCGATGCGGTCGTCGCCATCGGCGGCGAGGCCGGCCATATCCATGTTGAACGAGGTGATCACGATCGGCCCCGACTTCGCATAGACGATACCGATATCGTTGGTGACGCCCACCGTTTCCCCGGTCTTGTGCCCGACCGGTGCGGACAGCCAGTGCGGAATCTTGCGCGTGCCCGCCTGCTGGGCAAGCAGGATGCGCTTCATCTCGTCGCATGCCGCCTTCGACGCGGCGGTACCGCGCTCGATCGTCTCCATCATCCGCCCGCTCTCGCGCGGGGTCATGATGCCCAGCCAGCTCGTCTCGTCGGCCGAGCGGTTGCGGATCAGGTCGATCTGCTTGCCCCCGGCACCGGCCGCGCGCACCTCTGCAATCAGCTTTTCGCGCGGCGCCGTGAACCAGGGGATATCGGTGCCCAGCGCGAAAATATCCTCGGCGCCGAGCGCGCGATATTTCGGATCGAGCACGGCATAGAAGCCGCGGAAATAGTCGAGCGTGGTGTAGTTGAGCCTGAGCGTCGCATAGCCGGAGCGGCGCAGGAAATCGTTGACCGCGCCGATGCCGCCGACGCGCGCGATCATGATATCGGTCGCGCTGTTGTCGCTGGTGATGATCATCTGGGTGATGATGTCGCGCAGGCTGGCCTTCAACCCGAAATCGTTGAAACGGAAAATGCCCGAGCCGCCGCGGAAGTCCGCGGCCTTGATCTCGTGACGCTCGTTCAGGTCGAGCTTCTTCTGATCGGCGAGCTGATAGGCGAGGATCATCACCGCGACCTTGATCGTGCTGGCGCTGTCATAATGGCCATCGGGATCGACCATCGCCTCCTCGCCGGTCGCGAGATTCTTGACGTAGATCCCCGATTTGGACGGGAAGCGCGCCAGTTCGGCCGAGAGCAGCCGGGTAAGGCCCGAGGATTGCGCAGCTTGCGCCGGTACCGACTGCGCCGCTGCCGGCGTGGCCGGCAAGGCCAGCACCAGGGCGAGCAAGGACGTCCCGAAAACCCGCTTCATGGCATTCCCCTTAGTGTCTGTGTCGCCAATCGTCCGGACGGTGACCGGCCAGGAGTCGTGGTGCGATTCCAGGCCAATATGATAGCCGATGTAACCCGGTCGGCAATGTCGAGCGGATTGCCGCCCTCCCCGATCGGGCGTAGCATTCTTCGGGGGGCCGGACAGGGAGTATCGATATGCGAAACATGATCTTGGTCGGCCTTGCCGGATCGGCCCTGGCCTATGGCGTGGCGGCGACGGCCCAGTCCACGCCCAACGACATGCTCGACCTGGTCGGCGCCCGCGCCGGTCAGGCGGAGGGGCAGTTCGCGGCGCGCGGCTATAATTTCGTTTCCACCCGAACCGGCGACGACCGCAAATGGACCAACTGGTGGAACCCGCAACGGCGGTCGTGCATCACCGTCGCCACGGTCAATGGCCGCTATGAGTCGATCGTCAGCACGCCCGAAGCGGACTGTCGTCGCGGTGGCGGCGGAGACCGCAACCCCGGTTATCGGCCCGATCCGGGCTATCGCCCCGATCCCGGTTACCGCCCGGACCCGGGTTACCGGCCCGATCGTCCCGATCGGCCGGGGCGCCCCGGCGACAATGATTATGGCTGGGCCGGCGGCCGGCAGATCGACATGGGGCTGGTCTGTTTCGGCGAAGGCCAGCGCCCGGCACTTGCGACCCGCTATGGCTGGACGTGGAACGACCGGCGCGATCGTTACGACTATGGCAATCGCACCGAGCTCTCGTCACAGGATTTCGACACGTCGGTGACGATCCAGATCTGGAACGGCGGCGGGCGCATCCGGCTGCCGAGAAAGCTGGTTCCGCCGATCAATTCGCGCGGCGATAGCGGCTGGTGGGATCTCATCAACGTCTCGTCCGGCCGCGACCAGATCACCGCCACCTATCGCCTGAACGGCCTCAACAAGCCCAGGCTCACGATCGACCGCCGCAGCGGCCGCATCTCGATCCGCGGCACCGGCAGCTATGCGTTCAGGGGAAATTGCGACCGGATCGACGGGCGCGATCATCGCCGCTTCTGAGGCGGGATGAAAGGATTTCCCGACGCCGCGGCAATCCGGAGCGCATTGCTGTCCGGGATTTGCGCTGAACGTATACAATAGCGCGACATCCCTGCTTCAGCGGCACTCTGAAGAGGCGGCGGCGAGGTGATCGAGCCCAAAAACCCGTTCATCCCGAGCGAAGTCGAGGGACTAAGCCGAGCGCAGCCGAGGCTGATGGCGCAGTTGGTCCTCGGCTTCGCTCGGACGGCTCCCTCGACTTCGCTCGGGACAAACGGAGTTGGGGTGGCAGCGACCTTGGCTACGAAGCCATGCTTGCGGCAAGATCCGAATCTTGTCTCAACATCGATGTTTCGGCTGCGATCATCGCAATTGCGGCGCTCACAACCAATCCCGCCAGAAAATCCAGGACATCAGTGGGTGAAAGCTTAGAAAATCCGGTCCGGACAGGTCCGGCCGCCCTCACCTTCGCTCAAAGAGGCTCGTTGATCTGAATGACGGGCCGGACGCTGGTGAAATTGGGAATGTCCCCCATGATCTCGGCGGCATGGGGGCCGCCCAGCGCCGTCGCCAGGGCCCCGGCATCCGGGAAATTGACGAGCGCGATCAGGAAATAGGGCGGCTCGGCGCCGTCGGGACCGGGAAGACCCCGGAATGCCTGTACGCCGGTCAACCCCGCCTCACCCCAGCGCGCCTCGACCAGCGGCACGTGCGTCGCCGTGTAATAATCGAAATCGAAGCTGGCGCCCGCCGCACGCGGATACATTACGCTGATCGTGGTCATGCCCGGTTCCTCTGGTTGATGCGCGGATCAGTCCATGTCCGGCGGGGCATGTCAATTGCCGTGTCCGCTATGACGGTCCTCGATCCGGCGCCGTTGCCGCGAGCACCGTCTCCGGCGTCAGCGGCAGGACATTCAGCTCCGCCGCATCCGCGCCCAGCGCATGGCGCACCGCATTGGCGATCGCGGCGGGAATCGGGATGACGCCGCTTTCGCCCACCCCTTTCACCCCGATCGGCGAAAAGGGCGTCGGCGTTTCGAAGTGGAGCAGGTCGATGGGCGGCACGTCCGCCGCCAGCGGCACCAGATAATCGTGGAGCGACAGGGTCAGTGGCCGGCCTGCCTCGTCGTAGCGGATCGCTTCGAACAGGGCGGCACCTATGCCCTGGGCGACGCCGCCGCGCACCTGGCCGTCGACGATCGGCGGATTGATCTGCACGCCGCAATCATGGCCGAAGGTGACGCGCTCCACACTGACCTTGCCCAGTTCGAGATCGACCGAAACCTCGACCGCGACCGATCCGTAGGAAACCGCAAGCGCCGGCGGATCATAGGCTGCGCGATCCTCCAGCCCGGCCTCCAGCCCCGGCGGAACGGCGGCGGCGCGATAGGCCTCGTGCGCGATCGCGGCCATGGAGACGCGGCGTGCCGGATCGTCGCGATGCTGCACGCCGCCCTGCACCAGGATCATCGCATCGGGATCGGCATCGAGCAGGAAGCCGCCCCAGCGCCGCAGCCGATCGGCCAGCCGGTCGGTCGCGATCCTGACCGACATGCCGCCCACGCCCGCGCCGCGGCTGCCGCCGCTGGCATAGCCGGTATAGGGCGCGGTCAGCGTGTCGCCATGGACGACCGCGACATCCTCGACCGGCAGCGACAGCGCATCGGCGCAGACCTGCGCCATGCTGGTTTCGATCCCCTGCCCCATCGGCGTCTGGCTGAGGAACAGGCGGACATGGCCGCTCGGCTCCATCCGCACGATCGTGCTGTCGAACCCGCCATTGTTGATCCCGATCACCTTGCACACCGGCGACGGCCCGAAATTGGTGACTTCGGAATAGCAGGCGATGCCGATGCCGGTCGCCCGTTCGGGCGTCCGCGTCGCCGCCGCCCGATCGAGCGCGTCAGCATAGCCGAAGCGATCGAGCGTCGCATCGAGCAGATCGGCATAGCGCCCGCTGTCGAGCACCACGCCGCTATGCACTCCATAAGGCAGTTCCGCGGGCGTCAGCAGGTTGCGGCGGCGGATCTCGGCGGGATCGATGCCGATCCGCCGCGCCGCCATGTCGAGCAGCCGTTCCAGCGCGAAATTCGCTTCGGGCTGTCCGAAGCCGCGATAGGCGCCGGTCGGCGTCTTGTTGGTGACGACGGCGCCGGCGCGGATATCGATCGCCGGCACGCGATAGGGGCCGGTCAGTAGCGCGCCGGTGATCCAGCCGGTGCCCATCGACGTCGCATAGGGATCGCCGCCCTTGTCGAGCATCGCATCGCCCCTGAGCGCGACGATCCGCCCCTCGGCGTCGAAGCCGACATCCAGGTCGACACGGATGTCGCGGCCATGGGTGGAGGCGGTAAAGGCCTCCCGCCGCCCCTCGATCCAGCGCACCGGCCGCTGGAGCCTGAGCGCGAGCAGTGCGACCAGCGTCTCCTCGCCATAGGTGCAGCCCTTCATGCCGAACGCGCCGCCGACATCGACCGCGATCACGCGGATGCGATGCTCGGGCAGATCGAGGCAGCCCGATATCCCGGCGCGGACCTGATGGATCGACTGGGTCGAGGTCCAGACCGTCACCCCCTCCCCGTCCGGCGCCGCGCATACGCCGCGCGGTTCGATCGACAACGCATGGACGCGCCCGGAAACGAAGCGGTCGGCGATGCGATAAGCCGCCCCCGCCAGCGCGGCATCGACGTCACCCGTCGTCCAATGCTGGGTGGCGACATGATTGTCGGGCCAGTGATCGTAGAGGCGTACGGCATCGGGCGCCGATGCCTGATCGATCGTCGTCACGATCGGCAGCGCGCGATGATCGAGCATGATCGCGTCCGCCGCGGCATCGGCCGCATCGGCATCGATCGCGGCGATCACCGCATAGGGCTGCCCCACCCAGCGCAACCGGTCGATCGCCAGCGCCTTGAGGTTCGAATAATTCTGGCCCGGCAGATCCCAGAGCGAAGGCTGCGGCGCGACCGCAGCCAGATCCGCACCGGTCAGGATCGCGACGACGCCGGGGATCGCGCGTGCCGCTACGGTGTCGATCGCGAGGAGCTCGGCATGGGCAACGGGACTGCGCACCATGCGCACGACCAATGCACCGGGCAACGGCATATCGGCGAGATAGCGCCCCTTGCCCGCGACGAAGCGATCGAGCGTGGTCCGGCGCGCGGCGCTGCCGATGATCGAGCCGGGGCCGGATGGGTCGGGTTTCATCGAAGCTGTCCCCCACCCATCATCCCAGCGAAAGCTGGGATCTCCCGACAAATTGAGCGCGATCTGGTTGGCAGATCCCCGCCCTCGCCAAAGGCGAGGTTTATCCTGAGCGCCTGCTTGCAGGCAGTCGAAGGGCTGGGATGACGTGGTGGGACTGAGATTGAAATGGAGCTGGAATTCTCCCTAACCACACCCGGCCTCCCGCTGTTTCACCACGGCCTTCACCGCCGCGACGATCGGCTGATAGCCGGTGCAGCGGCAGATCACCGCGTTGAGCGCGGACCGGATCGCAGCCTCGTCGCCATGATCGGGCACGCCATCGTCCGCCAGATAATGCCGCACCACCGCGAGCATGCCCGAGGTGCAGAAACCGCATTGCGCGGCATGATGATCGGCAAAGGCGCGCTGGATCGCGGCACCCTCGGGATCGGCGGCCAGCCCCTCGACGGTGACGACCGCACAGTCCGCCGCCTGGGCGGCGAGCGTCAGGCAGCTGCGCACCGGCTCTCCGTCGATCAGCACGGTGCAACTGCCGCACACACCCTCGCCGCAGCCGATCCGCGTGCCCGATAGATGAAGATCGCCGCGCAGCCAGTCGGCAAGGCTGGTCCAGCCCGCGGCATCGAGCGCACGACGCTCGCCATTGACGGTCGCGGCGCCCGCGCTCATGCCGAGGCCGCCCGCATATGGCAGCGCCGCAACAGCCGCGGTGCGATCGTCCGGCGATAATCGATCGTGCTGGCGTCGGGCAGCGCCGGGTATCGGGCCAGCATCCCGGCGACGAAGCCGACCGCCAGCGCATCGAGCGCATCGGCATCGGCACAGGGCAAGGCGGCGCTGCGCACGGGCCGGTCGACCAGCCCGCCCAATGACAGCCGCACCGATCCGTCGGACGATATCGCGCATGCAGCGGACAGGATCGCCCGCCCCGTCGAATTGCGCCCGAGCACTTCGTCGAAGGCGATTGGCGGCGGCGGCGGGATACGAACCTCCAAAATCGCTTCGCCCGGCTCCAGCGCGGTCGTGAAGGGTCCGGTGATGAAATCCTCCGCCGCGATTGTCCGCCGGCTGGTGACGATCACGGCGTCGTGCGCCGCCAGGATCAGCGGCACTTCGCCGCGCGGATCGGCCCAGCCCAGGCACCCGCCCAACGTCGCACGGTTGCGCACGACATGATTGCCGACGAAGCGCAGCGCCTGTGCCAACGCCGGCAAGGCCGCCGCGACCGGCGAGGCGAGGATCGCCGAGAGCGTCACCCCGGCCCCGATCACGGCGCCGTCACCATTTAGCGCAATCCGTTTCAGCGCCGCGATCCGCCCGATATCGACCAGCCGCCCCGATCGCTGTCCGCGCAGGGCGAGCGCGGGCAGCAGACTATGCCCCCCGGCCAGGATCATCGCATCGGGATCGGCGGCCAGCAGCGCGAGCAGGCCGTCGACATCCTCGGGCGCGTCATAATGCCGGCTGGCCGTCAGCGGATGAACTCCGCGGACGGATGAGCGCGCGGATAGTCGCGCATATAATCGAAGAAGCGCGCCAGGGTCAGGTCGCTGCGGGTCAGCGTGCCGGGTTGCAGATGGATGGTCTGCATGTTCATCAGATCGTCGAGCACGACGCGCGTCTCCATCTCGGCGATCGCTTCGAGGAACTGGTCGACTTCCTCGGGCGTGCCCATGTCCTTGCGCGCGCAGACGGTGATGAACACGGTCGAGCGGCCCGGCCGGGTCAGCGTGAAAGGCGAGACGAAACCGAACCATTGGCCCGCGAATTCGGTGCTCTGGAAATACATGCTGGTGCCGACGATGCCGATGCGGTGCTTCACCGGATCACCCGTCACATGCGTGCCTTCGAATTCGTAGAACATCGAATGGTCGGTCCATTCGACCGCCTCGTGCGGATTGTCGCCGTTGATCTCTATGCCGTGGAGATAGCGGATATGCTGCATGTCGGGGGTGTTGGCGCACAGCACCCAGGGATCGACGGGCACTTCCTCGCCAAAGACCTTGGTCTTGAACACCAGATCCTCATGCGGGAATTTGAAATCGGGCAGCTCGTAATGCGGTTCCAGCCCGTTATAGGCCCAGAGGATCCCGTATTTCTCGCAGACCGGGAATTTGAACAGCCGTGCGGTGCCGGGGATCGGATCCTTGCTCGGCATGCCGCTGCAGCGGCCATCGGCGCCGTATTTCCAGTGGTGATAGACGCAGCGGACATTGCCGTCGATCATGTCGCCGATCGACAGGTCGGCGCCGAGATGCGGGCAGTAAGCGCTCATGACGTGCGGATTACCGTCCTTGTCGCGAAAGGCGATGACGCGGCCGTCGAGGAAATCGAAACCGCGCACAAAGTCCGACGTCGCGGCGCTCGACATGCAGATCGGATACCAGCTTTGGGTGAAGGTGCCCCCTTCGCCTTCGAACGGCACCGACTTGCCGAATGCGCGGCGGAAGATTTCGGGCGCCTTGGTTGCGGCGCGGGGCTGGGTCCGGGGATCATCGAGCGACATGGCGCGCCTCCATCAGATATGAGAGTCGGTGGGTTCCGTCAGCGAAACTGTCGCAGCATGGCCCCCATGCCTACCCGCCCAATAGGACGGGTGCCCCATCGCCCCGGCCTGACCTTTGCCGGGCGGGCGCACGCCTGTCCGAAAGGACGGGCGTTCTGACCGATCGGACGAGTGGGTGGCGGCCCCGCGCTGTGGGACAAGCCCGTCATCGAAAACCCCGGGACGGGAGCCTGTCTGGATGAGCAAGAATTTCCTTTTCGTCGTCACCTCGCATGGGGAGCTCGGCACGACCGGCAACAAGACGGGCAGCTGGCTGGAGGAACTGGCCGCGCCCTATTGGCGCTTCATCGATGCCGGCCACAGCATCACGATCGCGTCGCCCAAGGGTGGCGCCGCGCCCGTCGATCCGATGAGCATCGAGGATAATTGGGTGAGCGAGGCTGGCCGCCGCTTCCTGGCCGATCCGGCCGCCGGCGCCGCGATGGCGGATACGGTGCCGCTCGATCGCATCGATCCCCAGGCATATGACGGCGTCTTCATGGTCGGCGGCGCCGCGACCACCTGGGACTTTCCGGGCAACCCGGCGCTGAAGGCGATCGTCGAAAGCTATTTCGCGGCGGACAAGGTGATCGCGGGCGTCTGTCACGGCGTGATCGGTCTGGTCCAGGCGGTCGACGCCAATGGCGAGCCGCTGGTCAAGAACCGCCAGGTCACCGCGATCAGCAATGCCGAGGATGTGATGATGGGCCTCGACCGGATCGTGCCCGTCCTGCCCGAGGAAATGCTGCGCAAGCTGCGCGGCATCTACACCGCCGCCGCCCCGCTCGCCGCGCATGTCGTGACCGATCCGCCGCTGTTCACCGGCCAGAACCCGGCCTCCGCCGATCCGCTGGCGCTGGCGATCCTGGCGCATCTGGAAAGGAAGGCGCAGGCGGCCGCCTGACGCGATGGCGGAGGCTGGGTCGCATCGCCCGGCCTCCATCATCACAGCTCGGCGTTCGTCAGGCCAGCGCCCAAAGCCCGGCGCGCAGGGCATCCGGCGCCGCCAGCGACTGCTCGACCTCTCCATGGGTCGCTTCCCAGATCGGTATCGCGCGCCGCAGCGCGTCCCGCCCCGCATCGGTCAGCATCAGCAGTCGCCCGCGCCGATCACCCGGATCGACTCTGGTTTCGAGCAGGCCGCGCCGTTCGAGCGGCTTGAGATTGGCGGTCAGCGTCGTGCGGTCCATCGCCAGCAGCGTCGCGACCGCGCCCATTTTCGGCGGCGCCGGCCGGTTGAGCGACATCAGCAGCGAGAATTGACCGCTGGTCAGCCCCACCGGGCGCAGCGCGTCGTCGAAGCGGCGCGCCAATGCCCGTGCCGCCCGCTGGGTGGCGAGGCACAGGCAATGGTCGCGCACATGCAGCGTGGTTTCGAACGGGACCGTCATGTCGTCCGCCATCGGGCAATTATGTTGATAGCAACCTAATTGTCAACGCGAGCGCGGCGTCACTTGGCGGGGCGGCAATCCCTGAGCCACAGCACATGGCGGGCTTCGCTGAAATTGTCATAGACGCCGCTGAGCTTGATGCTTTTTCCCGGCTTGAGCTGGAGCGTGTACGCCGCCTGCCCCTTGGCCATCATGCACATGATGTCGGTCTTGAACGGCGCGGTGTTGGGCAGACGCAGCACTTCCTCATAAGGATGCGGGATCTTGTAGCCGACCCGATAGGCGTCGCCGTCCTTGGTGACGAAATCGACAAGGCCGTCGACGATGAAGGTCTTGCCCTTGTAGCGCAGCGGCACGGCCGCGGCATTGCGTTCGGTATCCTTGGAAATCTGGTGCGACAGAGCGAGCGCGCCGATCGCCAGCGGCGCGGAGGTGCCGACCGCCTTCATGCCGCTCGACGCGGCGGCAGCACCCGCCTTTCCGCCCTTGAGCTGGTTGAGCATGGCGCACATCTCGGTCTTCGCGCCATCGGATCCGGCCATCATGCCGGCGCGCAGTTTCGCTTCCATCAGCACGGTGCCGACGCCGGCGCTGGAGGTCGCGGTGATCGTGATTGGAAAGGCGCGCGCCTTGCCGGTCTGCGGCTGCTCGATCAGCATGCTGCCGTCCTCGGCCTCTGCCGCGAGCACGTCATAACCCTTGCTGACCGCGATCCCGCGCATCTGGCCGATCGCGCTGGCCGGCGCCAGATTGGGAACCGTGGTCGACGCGGAAAAGCGCAAGCCACCGATCGGCGATCCGGTCTTGGCGAAACTCTCTTCGCAGGTCGTCGCCTGCGCAACGGCCGGAACGCAAAAACCGGCAAAAACAATGACGGAACGAAAACGCATACGCTAACCCCTGCTACAGATCTCTGCCCAAGACCCGGCAGAATCAGGGGTGTCTTAGCAAGGTCTCCAATCCTGTAGAACCGGGTTGTTCGGGACGTCCTAAAGCTTCCCGGTCTTGCTCGGCTCGGGCATGAGCAAAGCCGTCAGGAACGCGGTGCCCGCGGCGAAGGCGACATACCAGTAGAAGACGCTTTCATGCCCCATCTGCTTACACAGCAGCGCGACATATTCCGCAGTGCCCCCGAAGATCGCGGCGGCGACGCTGTGCGCGAAGCCGACGCCGAGCGCGCGGACATGCGCCGGGAACAGCTCGGCTTTGAACAACCCGCTGACCGATGTGTAGAAACTCAGGATCACCAGCGCCGCGACGACCAAGGCAAATGCGCCCAGCGGCGTGTTCGCCCCCGACAGCGCGGTAAGCAAAGGCACCGCGCCGAAGGTCATCAGCCCCGAAAAGATCAGCAGGCAGGTGCGCCGGCCGATCGTGTCCGAAAGCCGCCCGATCGCGGGCTGCAGCAGCATGAAGACGACCACCGCGCCGGTCATCACGCCGCTGGCCGACTGGGTCGACATGCCGGCGGTGTTGACCAGGAATTTCTGCATATAGGTGGTGAAAGTGTAGAGGCAGATCGCACCGCTGGCACTGAGCGACACCACGAACAGCACCGCTTTCGGATGGGCGGCAAGCCCACGGAAAGTGCCCGCATCCGGGGTGGACTGCCCGGCTTCGCCGGTTTCGTGCATATGGCGGCTGAAGAGCAATACGGTGAGTGCAAGCACCGCCCCGATCGCGAAGGGAATGCGCCACGCCCAGGCGCGGATGACTTCGTCGCCCAAGGTCTGCTGGAGCAGGACGAGGACGAGCAGCGCGCAGAGCTGTCCGCCGATCAATGTCACGAACTGGAAGGACGCGATGAAGCCGCGACGTCCCTTCACCGAAATCTCGCTGAGATAGGATGCCGCCGCACCATATTGGCCGCCGGTCGAGAAGCCCTGGCACAGCCGCGCGACCAGCAGCAATGCGGGCGCGAGCGCGCCGACCTGCGCATAGGTGGGCAGCGCGGCGATCATCAGCGAGCCGACGCCCATCATCAGCACCGACACGACCATGCCGGCGCGGCGACCACGGCGATCGGAGAAGCGGCCGAAGAACCAGCCGCCGAGCGGCCGGATCAGGAAACCGGCCGCATAGATGCCGGCGACGTTGAGCAATTGCGCGGTGCGGTCCCCGGCGGGGAAGAAGGACGACGCGAAATAGATCGCGGTGAAGGCATAGACGTAGAAATCATACCATTCGATCAGATTGCCCGCCGATCCCGCCATCACGGCGGCAATGCGCTGGCGCGGGCTGAGCTGCTCGACCGACGATCCCTGCTGGGCGGCCATCGCGGTCATCCGCCTGCTCCGGCCGCGCGTGCAGCAGCGGCTGGCGGCGCCACGCGGACGACCCCCGCCCCGACCAGCGCATCGATCTCGGCATCATCATGACCGCATTCGCGCAGGATCGCACGGCTGTCCGCTCCGACCGCCCCGGGTGGCGTGTCGCGAACGGGCGCGATCCCGCCAAATTCCACGGGCTGGGGCAGCGAACGCCGGATCTCGGGCGGAAATCCCGCATCGACGTCGAAAAATCCGACATCGGCGAGGTGGGGATCGTCGATCAGGTCCTCGAGCATGTTGACCTCCGAACAGGGTATGTCGCGTGCCGACAGCGCCGCAATCCACGCGCCGGTCGAGCGCCGCGGCAGTGTTTCCGCCAATATCGCGTAGAGATCGTCGATCCGGGCCTGGCGAATGCGGGGGTCGGCGAACCAGGGCTGTTCGGAAACGTCGTTGCGTCCGACTTCGTCGAGGAAGCGGCGCCATTGATCGCCGGTATAGGGCAGCACCGCGATCCAGCCATCGGCGGTGCGATAGGGGCGCCGATCTGCGGCGAGCACGCGCGGATAGCCGAGCGCGCCGTCATCGGCAAAGGTGGCGCCGGCCAGATGTTCGTTGAGCGTAAACGATGCCATCGCCTCGAACATCGGCACTTCGACGCGGATCGCACCCTCGCGGCCATGGGCGCGGGCGACGAGTGCGGCGAGGATGCCATAAACGACATGGAGTGCGGCGACCTTGTCGGCCAGGATCGTCGGGATGAATTGCGGCTCTCCGCCGCGCTGTGCCGCCAGCCCGGCTAGGCCGCTGGCCGCCTGGATGATGTCGTCGAACGCGGGCCGGTCGCGATAGCGCCCGCGCTGGCCGAAACCGATCGCCGCGCAATGGATGATGCGCGGATTGATCGCGGCGACATCCTCGAACCCGAGCCCCAGACGCTCCGCCGCATCGGCGCGCATATTGTGCAGCAGCACGTCGGCATTCGCCATCATCCGCGCGAAGCTCGCCCGCCCGTCGGGGTGTTTGAGGTCGAGCGCGATCATGCGTTTGTTGCGGTTGTTGTTGACGAACAGCGCACCGTCGCCGGCGCCCTGCGGGTGCGAGTCACGCGCGACGTCGCCGCCCAGCGGCTCGACCTTGATCACCTCGGCGCCGAGATCGGCGAGGATCTGGCCGGCGAGCGGGCCAAGCACGACCGCGCCCACCTCCAATATCCGAATATCTTGCAGAAGCGGAATCATGCCGACGTCCAACTCGAACGGCCAGTCGCGAACGTCATTCCCACTCCCCCATCATCGCCGGCCCTGACGGCCGGTGCGTGTGCACGGATGGTAGAGGATCGACGATCATGCTCAATGTCGGCGATGGTATCATTCGATGCGATGCGCCGTTCGGGCCACGATCGGCATTGACGCTGTTCGGGGTGGCGATAGTCTCACGCGGCAATCATGCATGTCCGCCTCACCTTTCCGCAGCTCGATGCCTTTTTGAAGCTCGAAGCGCTTGCCAGCTTCCGCGACGCCGCGCTGGAACTGGGCGTGTCGCAACCGGCGCTCAGCCGGACGATCCAGCAGATCGAGGCGCGGGTCGGCGTGCGCCTGTTCGATCGCGATACGCGTCACGTCCGCCTGACCGCCGCCGGCGAACGCCTCCGCCCGATCGCGCTGCAGCTCATCAAGGATTATGAGGAATCGTTCCGCGATTTCGAAGCCTATGTCGACGGTCGCGCCGGCCGGGTGCGGATCGCCACCACGCCCTCGGTTGCGGCAACCCTGCTGCCGGCCGCGATCCACCGCTTCGCCCTGAGCCACCCCGGCGTCACGGTGGAGATCTGGGAAGATGTCGGTGCGCCCATCCATCGCGTGATCGAGGAGGGCGAAGCCGATATCGGCATCGCGCCACCCCCGGCGGAAACGCGAAACCTGAATTTCAAGCCGATCTTCCAGGACAAGCTGATCCTCGCCTGCCGCGCCGACGATGTCCTGGCACGACAGGAACGTCACGACTGGACGGTCTTTCGCGAGCGGCCGTTCATCGCGATGTCGACCGATACCGGCCTGCGCGCGCTGATCGATCGAGCATTCGCCGCCGCCGATGTCGTCGTCGACCCGCTGTTCAACTGCAAACACCCGACCACCGCCGCCGCACTCGTCGTCGCGTCGCTCGGCATCAGCGTGCTGACGCGGCTCGCGATGGAACAGATCCGTTCCCCCGAACTGACATGGCGCGCGCTCGATGCGCCCGAGGCGTCACGGCCGATCGGACTGGTCACCAGCCCGGTGCGCTCGATGCTGAGTCCGGCCCGTGCATTCATGCACGAGGTGGAAGTGGAAGCCCGCGCACGAACATCGAGCGTTTGAAGCCCTGACCGCCCGAGGCGGCTGACTTTCAAATAATATTATTTATTTTCAATTTATTAAATTGCAAACCTGAAGCCATGCGCGAGGCTTTCGGCATTTCAGCTTCGGATCGCCATTCCATTCGGGGTTATGAACTTATCCCCTAATTGTCATTGCTGGCCGCAGCACCCTCCCCCCATCTTCACCCTGCTCAGCCGGTCATATCGGCGGGGGAACCAGCGCCGAGAAAACAGATATCGGCGCGGCAAAAACTGGGGGGATCATGAGCAACAGGCATCAATCGCGCTGTCATTCTCGAATTCTGGCTTCTGCCAGTCCGATCGGCCTGGCGATCATCGCGGCATCGCTGTCGCAGCCGGCCCTTGCGCAGTCCGCACCATCGCCCAGGGAAACGCCGCCCGCCGCATTGCCAAGCCAGACGCCCGATCCGCAGAGCGAAGGCCCCGATATCACGGTGACCGCGACACGCGTCCTGCGCGATGGTTATTCCGCGCCGACGCCGCTTACCGTCTTCGGTGAAGAAGACATCGCGAAGGCAGGCGAAATCAATGTCTTCTCGGCCGCAGTTCAATTGCCGTCGCTGGCCGGCAGCAATTCGACATCGACCTTCGGCACCACCCAGAGCACCGCGACCGGCGGCCTCAGCACGCTCAACCTGCGCGGGCTCGGCACCAACCGGACGCTGACCTTGCTCGACAATCAGCGCGTCGTCGGTGCGCTCAATATCGGCGTCACCGATGCCAGCGCTTTCCCGCAGGCATTGGTCAAGCGCGTCGAGATCGTGACCGGCGGCGCGTCGGCATCCTGGGGATCGGACGCGGTCGCCGGCGTCGTCAACTATGTGCTCGATCACGATTTCACCGGGGTCAAGGGCATGATCAGCGGCGGCATCACCACCTATGGCGACGACGAGCAGGGCTCGATCTCGCTCACCTACGGCACCAAATTCGCCAATGACCGGGCGCATTTCATCATCAGCGGCGAGATCCAGGCCAATGCCGGCATTCCGCGCGGCATCGGCAGCCGCAAATGGTATGACGGCACGCGCATCCTGCAACGCACGATCGCCGGGACGCCGGCCGGACAGCCGCAATATATCGTCGCACCCAATGTGGTCGACATGCGGCTCGCCCCCGGCGGCCTGATCACCGCGGGCCCCTTGATGGGCATCGCGTTCGGCCCTGGCGGCACGCCCTATAATTTCCAGTACGGATCGCTGATCGCCAGCCCCAATATGTCGGGCGGCGACCAGACCGGCGATGTCGGCAACAATTCCAACCTGGATTCGACGCTCGACCGCGAAAGCCTCTATGTCCGCCTCGCTTATGATCTGAGCCCGGTCACCAACATCTATGCGACGTACAATCACGGCAATGTGCGCACGACCGCCCATTCCTATCCGGGCCAGTATCGCACCGGCAACCTGACCATCCAGTGCGACAACGCCTTTCTGCCGGCGACGATCGCCGCTGCCTGCGCGACCAACAAGATCACCAGCTTCCAGTTCGGCAGCTATATTGCCGACCTGCCCGACAGCGTCGCCGTCAACCGCCGCACGATGGACCGCTTCACCGCCGGGCTCGACAGCAAGTTCAAGCTGTTCGACCGCGACTGGACGCTCAACGCCTATTATTCGCACGGCCAGACCTATACGCACAGTTCGATCAAGAATGGCGGGCTCAACAACCTGCTGTTCGCCGCGATCGACGCGGTGCGCGGCCCCAATGGTACGATCGTGTGCCGGTCCGCCGTCGCACAGGCCAATGGCTGCGTGCCGTTCAACATCATCGGCACCGGCGTCGCATCGCAATCGGCGATCAACTATGTGCTCGGCACCCCCTATCTCATCACCCGGCTCAAGCAGGATGTCGCCGCGGTCAGCGTGTCGAGCGAGCCGTTCGACAATTGGGCCGGCCCCGTCTCGATCGCGTTCGGCGGCGAATATCGCCGCGAAGCCTTCAGCCAGGAGGCGGACGCGGAATCGAACGGCAACGCCGGCAATCCTTTGCTCTCCGCCGCTGGCAACAACTGGTTCACCGGGAATTTCCGCCCCGCCGCGGGCAGCTTCCATGTCTGGGAAGCCTTTGGCGAAACCGTCATTCCGCTCGTCGACAATGATGCGCTGGGCAAGGCGGAGCTCAACCTCGCCGCGCGCGCGACCCAGTACAGCACGGCCGGTTATGTGACGACGTGGAAAGTCGGCGCGACATGGGAAACGCCGCTCGACGGATTGCGGCTGCGCGCCCTGCAATCGCGCGACATCCGTGCGCCCAATCTCAGCGAACTCTTCCGTGCGCCGCAGAATTTCACCGGCACCGTGATCGACCGCATCGGCCCGTTCGCCGGCCAGGCGTTCACGATCAACCAGGCCACGCTCGCCAATACCGAACTCGATCCCGAGAAATCGAGCACCAAGCAGGTCGGCGCCGTCTATCAGCCGACCTGGTTCAGGGGGTTCAGCGCCTCGGTCGACTATTATCATATCAGCGTGAAGGGCGCGATCGGCACGATCACCGCGCAGCAGGAAATGGACCTCTGTTTCCAGGGCAACCAGACGCTGTGCGACTTCATCAGCCGCAACGCCGCGGGCATGGTCACCGAGGTTCGGCTGAAGCCGGTCAACCTGGCGTCGACCGTCACCCACGGCATGGACATCGAAGCATCGTACCGCACCGACCTGTCGGATATCTTCCCGGGCGCCGACGGCAACATCACGATCCGCGCGCTCGCGACGCGTGTGTTCAGCTACAAGACCAATTCGGGCATTCCCAACGCGGTGATCACCGAAGCGGCGGGCCAGAACAGCGGCAATATCGCGAAATGGCGCATCTACGGCACACAGAGCTACAGCAACGACCGTATCCGGCTGACGCTGACCGAACGCTATATCAGCCCCGGCGTGATCGCCAACAACTGGATCGAATGCACATCGAACTGCCCGATCCCGACGATCAACAATCCGACGGTCAACGACAATCACATCAAGGGCGCACTCTATTGGGATCTCGGCGGCAGCTACACCATCAGCCGCAAGGATGACGGGTTCGGCAGCGAGATCTTCTTCAAGGTCGACAATCTGTTCAACCTCGATCCGCCAAGGGCCGCGACCGCAGGCGCCAATCCATATCTGGTGCGCGCCACCAACGCTGCCCTGTACGACCTGCTCGGCCGTTTCTACCGGGTCGGCGTCCGCTTCTCCTTCTGATGAGGCGACTGATCCCCCCTCCTTGTCATTCCCGCGAACGCGGGAATGACAAGTTGGAAGCCAAGTAAAATGAGAATGATCCGGGAGAGAATGGAATGACGTCGCGCAGGAACAGGATCATCATCGCCGCCGGGTTGATCGCCACCGCCTCCGCATTGCCGGTCCATGCCGCACCCAGCGGCTCCGCCGTCATCAAGCGCGACAGCTACGGTATTCCGAGCATCTTCGCCGACGACACCTATAGCCTGTTCTACGGCTATGGTTATGCACTCGCCGAGGACCGGCTGTTCCAGATCGAATCCACCCGCAGATCCTCTCAGGGCCGCGCCGCCGAAGTGTTCGGCCCCGCCTATCTGGAAAAGGACCGCGATGTCCTGACCAATTACGATCCCGACGCGCTGCGTCCCCAACTCGCCGCATTGAAGGGCGAGCACCGCCTGGCGGTCGACGGCATGGTCGCCGGCATCAACGCCCGTATCCGCGAGGTGCTGGCCGATCCCGACCGCCTGCTTCCCAAGCAATTCAGCGATTTCGGATTTCGCCCGCAACCCTGGACCGACCTCGACATCGCCATGTCCTGGGTCGGGCAACTCCTGTTCCGCTTCTCCGACTATACGTCGCAAATCTCCAACGTCGCTCTGCTCGAGGAACTGAAAGCGGCGCATGGCGACGCCACCGCCACGAAGATCTTCTCGACATTGCGCTGGCGCGACGATCCGTCGTCACCGCTGACCGTTCAGATCGAGGATCAGGACTCGGGCCGCGCGGGCAAGCCCGGACGCGTCTTCAAGCCGGTCGAGCTCTCGACACTCAGGCCGCTGTCGCCCGAAACCGGGGATGCCGAAGCACGCCAGTCGATCGCTTTGTGGGGTGGCACCGGGCCCGACAAGACACCGCATTCGAGCAACACCTGGCTCGCCAACCGCACCAAGCTGGTCGATGCCGATGCCGTGCTGGTGAGCGGGCCGCAGGTCGGCGATCAGGTGCCCAGCATGATCTGGGGGGCGTCGCTCCACGGTGCCGGGCTCGACGTGACCGGCCTCACCTATCCCGGCCTGCCCTATTTCCATTTCGGCACCAACGGCACCATCGCCTGGGGCCGCACCGCGCTCGCCGGCAGCATCATCGACACTTATCAGGAGCAGTTGAACCCCGCCAATCCGCGCGAATATCGCTTCAAGGGCAAATGGGTGGCGATGACGAAGCGCAGCGTCACCATCAAGGTGCGCGACGGCCAGCCGGTGACGCTCGATCTCTATGCGACCGTCCACGGCCCCGTCATCGCCTTCGACGAGAAGAACCGCACCGCCTATACCAAGCGGCGCGCCTGGGCCGGCCGCGAGATGGAATCGATGTTCGCCTATTATGACGAGATGAAGGCCAAGTCCTTCAGCGAATGGTCGGCAGCGATCGCACGCAAGTCCAACAATCAGAACCAATATTATGCCGATCGCGACGGCAATATCGCCTATATCCAGGCGGGCCGTTATCCCGTGCGCCCCAAGGATTTCGAGATCCAGCTGCCGACACCGGGCACCGGCGAGCGCGAATGGCTGGGCTTTCAGCCCACCACGGACAATGCGCGGGTGATGAACCCCAAGCGCGGCTATATCGCCAATTGGAACAATCGCCCGTCGATCGATGTGCTCAATACCGACACTTTGCTCTGGTCGCGGCTCAACCATGTCGACGCGATCACCGACCAGTTCGACGCCAAGCCGAAAATGACCGTCGCCGAAGTGTGGGACGTCAACCGCAAGGCATCCTATGCCAGCGAGCAGCATCCCTATTTCGTGCCGCTGATCAAGGCCGCGGTCGCGGGCGAACCGGCGGACAGCCGGATACGCGCGATCGCCGATGCGATCACGGGCTGGGACGGGCAGGAAGACGATGCCGGCCGCTCCGGGCGCTATACCTCCCCCGGCGTCGCCGCTTATTATCAATGGATGGAAACCGCGCTCACCCGCTTCTACGCGCGCGACATCCCCAAACACTATCTCGGTGGCTGCGGCTCGCGCGGGTCGGCGCTCAACTGCCCCTGGGGCCAGCCGCTCGGCGCGCAGGTGCTCTACGCCGCGCTGAACGGCGGCAATGGCGAACCGGCCCAGCCTTTCGACTTCCTGCACGGCACCCCGCCCGCCGAATTCGTCCGCGCGACGCTGGCCGATGCGGAGAAGGAATTGGGCAAGCGCTACGGCGCGGAGCCATCGCGCTGGCTGATGGAGACACGCCCCAAGACCTGGAGCAACCTCAGCCCGATGGATGTGCCGTGGAGCGGCCCCGACGAAAAATACGTCGCCAAGCCCAATCAGAAACGCGGTACAATGAACGCGATGTACGTGTTCAAGAACGGCAAGGTCTCGATGTGCGACGCGGTGCCGCCGGGCCAGAGCGGCTTCATCGCGCCCGACGGCAAGCCCGATGCGCATTATCGCGACCAGCAGCAGCTCTATTCGAGCTTCGACTGCAAGGCCCGCCCGGTCACGCCGGCGGAGGTGGATGCGGATACGGTCTCGGAGAAGCGGCTGAGCTTCTGAGGCGCCGCCACGGCCTTCCCCATCGATCCAAAGAAATCCGGGCCGATTATGTCGGTTTTGTGAAACGCATTCGTCTTCCCAGAAAGTCGGAAACGGTGTCCATGTGATTTGCCGAGGGGGAAGACGATGGTGAGGTCGCACGCACGCCTGATGGGATTGATGCTCGCAGGCTGCGCGCTGCTGGCCGGCCCCGCTGCAGCCGCCGAAACCGATACGGCCCTGACGCTCGCGCCCGATCGTCGGCTCGATTTCCAGGTCGGCGAAGCCACCTGGATGGCACCCGATCTCTCGCCCGACGGGCGGACCATTTTGATCGACATCTTAGGCGATATCTATGCGATCGATGCCGAGGGCGGCACGGCACGGCCGCTGCTGCGCGGGCTGGCCTATGAAACCCAGCCGGTCTTTTCGCCCGATGGCCGCCAGTTCGCCTTTGTCAGCGATCGTTCGGGGGCGGCGAACCTGTGGATCGCGAACAGCGACGGTACCGGCCTGAAACAGCTTTCGCGCGACGAGAGCGCGGCGATCTATTCGTCGCCCGCCTGGTCGCCCGATGGCCGTTTCGTCTATGTCTCACGCTCGATCCATGCCGATCTGGCGTTCGAGATCTTCATGTACGATCGCGACGGCGGTGCGGGCGTCCAGATCACCAAGGCGAAGCCCAGCGGCACCGAGGGGTTCGACAAGCGTATCAACGCGCTGGGTGCCGCGCCGTCGCCGGACGGGCGCTATCTCTATTATGCGCAGAAGACTGGCACGCTCTGGTACGATCGCTATCTGCCGCATTGGTCGATCGTCCGGCGCGACCTGCGGAGCGGTGCGGAAGCGACGATTCTCGCTTCGCCCGGCGGCGCGATGCGGCCGATGCTGTCGCGCGACGGCCGCCGGCTCGCTTATGCCAGCCGCACCGGCACGCGCACCGGCCTGCGCCTGCGCGACCTCGATACCGGCGACGATCGCTGGATCGCGGCGATCGACCATGACAGCCGCGAGGGCGGCTATTATGTCGACCTGGTTCCGCGCTTCAGCTTCAACGCGGACGGCCGATCGATCCTGACGAGCGTCAATGGCGGGCTATCGCGCATCGATCTCGCCAGCGGCAAGGCCGCGCCGATCCCGTTCAGCGCATCGGTCGCGCTCGATGTCGGCCGATCGACGCGCGTCGCGCAGACACTCGACGACGGCCCGGTGACAGTGCGCGTGCTCCAGGGACCCGCCCCGTCCCCCGATGGCCGCAGCGTCGCCTTCACCGCATTGGGACGGCTCTATACGCGCGCGCTGACACAAGGCGCCGCCGCGCGGCCGGTGTCGGGCGTCGAGGGCATGGCCTTCCAGCCGAGCTGGTCGCCCGATGGGCGCTCGATCGTCTATGTCACCTGGACCGCAAGCGAGGGCGGACAGGTGTGGACGGTTCCCGCCGCCGGCGGGCGCCCGCGCCGGCTGACCCAGGCGTCCGCCATGTACAGCGAACCACAATTCGCGCCCGACGGACGAAGCATCGCGGTGCTGCGCGCCAATCATCACGACCGGCTCGAGACCAATGACGAGCTTTCGCAGAACCGGCAGACCGATATCGTGCTGCTCCCGGCCGGCGGCGGCGGACCGGTCAGGCTGGTAACGAGCGGCCTCGGCATTCGTGCGCTGCAATTCGGCAATGCCGGCCGGCTGCGCTTCACAGCCCCCGAAGGAACGAGCTCGATCCGGCTCGACGGCGAGGATCTGCGCCGCGACATCGCCTTCAAGGCGCGTAACGGCAATCAATATTACGCCGGGATGCCGGTGCCGCCCGAGGATGTCCGCATCAGCCCGGCGGGTGATCGCGCGCTCGTCAAGGCGGCGTCGCAGCTCTATCTGGTCGATCTGCCCCCGGCCAATGCGCCCGGCGGCGCGACCATCCAGCTTTCCGCGCCATCGATCGCGCTCACGCGGCTGACGCGGATCGGCGCCGATCATCTGGCCTGGAGCCGGGACGGCACCTCGATCCTGTGGTCGGTGGGATCGACGATCCGCACCGTCGCGCTCACCGGTATCGCGGGTACGCCGCCCGGCACCGCCGAAAGCCGCGCAGAAAGCTTCCCCACCCCCATCTCGCTGCCGCGCGACATGCCAAGCGGCAGCGTCGTGCTGCGCGGCGCCACCGTGGTGACGATGCGGGGGGACGAAGTCGTCACGGGCGCCGATGTCGTGGTCACCGGCAACCGCATCGCCGCCATCGGCCGGACCGGCGAAGTCGCGGTACCCGCGGGCGCCGCGATCCGCGACGTCGCCGGCAAGTTCATCCTGCCCGGCCTGGTCGACACCCATGCCCATTGGTTCGAGATCCGCCGCGGGTTGCTCGATCGCGGCCATTGGGATTTCCTCGCCAATCTCGCCTATGGCGTCACCTCCGGCCTGGAGGTCCAGCCCTTCACCGTCGACATGTTCGGATATCAGGACATGATCGATGCCGGCATGATGCCTGGCCCCCGCGCCTTCACCACCGGCCCCGGCATCTTCGTCAATGCGGAGGTCAATTCGAAGGCCGATGCGATCGACGTGCTGACCCGCTATCGCGACCATTATCGCACGCGCAACATCAAATCCTACATGATCGGCAACCGCCGCCAGCGCCAGTTCATGACCGAGGCGGCGGCCGAGCTCGGCATGATGCCGACCACCGAAGGCGCGAGCGACCTGACGCTCAACCTGACCCATGCGATCGACGGTTTCGCCGGCAACGAGCACAGCCTGCCCGTCACGCCGCTGCGCGACGATGTCGTCCAGCTCTATGCGCGCACCCGGATCGGCTATTCGCCGACCTTCAACGTCATGTATGGCGGCATGCCGTCGCTCGACGACATGATCATCCGCGACGATCCCAGCCGCGACGCCAAGCTGCGCCGCTTCATGCCGGGGAGTGTGGTCGACGCCAAGATGCGCGGCCGCGAATGGTCGTCACCCGACGACAGCCTCTACCCCGCCTTTGCCGCCGACGCCTTGCGCATCCAGCGCGCCGGTGGACTGATCGGCATCGGCAGCCATGGCGAACTTCAGGGCCTGGGCTATCATTACGAGATGGAGGCCTATGCCGCGGGCGGCGCCACCCCGCTCGAAGTGCTCCGCGCCGCCACGATCGGATCGGCGGAGGTCATCGGCCATGCCACCGACATCGGCAGCATCGAACCCGGCAAGCTCGCCGACCTGCTGATACTCGATGCCGACCCTCTGACCGACATCCGCAATGCCCGCGCGATCAGCCTGGTGATGAAGAACGGCCGGATTTACGACGCCGAAACGCTGGATGAAGTCTGGCCGCGCGCGCAGGCCTTGCCGGAGCAATGGTTCCAGTCGGCCAACTTCGATCACTGATCGGTCCGGATTCGGCGATCATCGGGCGGATACCGTCAAGTCAGGGCATAGTTGAGCGACGGCCGCCCTTGCACGGTTCATCTCAATTTCCGAGCCGCCTTAACTAATGATATATTGAACCCGATCTAAACAATCTGCGCATTGGCGGCTCTCGGGCTGAACGAAAAAATGGGCGCAAATGATATGTCGGGATTGGCCATCTTCGCTATCGTGATCGTGATCGGCTTTGTCGCCGCGGCGGCATGGCTCACCGGCCTTTTCCTTCGTGCGCCGCGCGGTTTCCAGAACAGCGGCGGCTTCGGCATCGACAGGCGAAAATGGATGGATCCCGACGGCAGCGCCGCCGATCGGCGCGTCTCCGCCGATGCGAACGCAGCGGATGAGAATCGGGCTCCGGGCGACGCGACGCCGACTCAGGGCCGGCGCGGAACGCGGAAATATGATCGGTGAGTCGCCCGCACATGCCGTGATCGCACATCATCACGGCATGCCTGTCCTATGATGTTGCTTTAGCCGAACGAAACCCCGTCGCGCGACAATGTCCGATACCGCGCCAGTGCCTGGGTCCGGTTCTGTGCCCTGAGCTTGCGATAGATATTGCGCAGGTGGAATTTCACCGTCGCTTCGCTCAGGCCCAGCCGGTGCGCGGCCACCTTGTTCGGGTGCCCTTCCCCCATGAACAGCAGGATCTGGCGTTCGCGTGCCGTCAGTGGATCGCGGGCGCCGACCCGGGCCGCAGGCTCGTCGGCCAGTCGGCCGGCGCGCGCGATGCTCGGGATCGCCCATGATGCGAGATCGGGCATATAGGCGCGCAGGCACTCGCCCCCATCGAGGAAAAGCTGCACCGGCACCGACTCGGGACAAAATTGCCGCGCGGCATCCAGCGCCGCCTGGGTCGCATCGGCATCGCCGCGCGCATGCGCGAGCCGGGCACGCGCAATGCCGAGTGCGACCGCGTGGCGCGTCGATCCAGTCGCCGCCGCCAGACTGTCCGCGCGTTCGATCAGCCTTTCGGCATCATCCAGGGCGCCTTGCGCATCGGCCAGGCGGACCGCGGCGAGCAGGCCGCCGATGCGTTCCTGCCAGGTCAGTTTGCCGGCTTCCGCACCGGCGAAATCGTCATCGGCCAGTCCCATGGCCGCGGCCTCGTGCGCGGCGCGATCGAGATCGCCGACGCGGACCGCGACATCGATCCCGCTGACGCGCATCGCCCAGCCGAGCCGCGGTGAATCGAGCCGCCGCGCAACCTCCAGACCATAGCCGATAATGCCGCGCGCCTCGCTTGGCCGTCCCTGCGCCATCGCCGCGCGCGCGCCCTGGACGTGGCTCCAGATCTGGATCTCGCTCCAGCTCTCGACCGCGCCGACCGCGCCGACGAGCGCGGTGAGATCGATCAGCGGATCGGGCCGCCCCAGTTCGAACAGCAATCCGGCGCGCAGCATCCCCGTCATCGCGCGCAGCCGCTGATCCTCCGGAAAGAAGATCCGCGTCATCTGTTCGGCCAGCGTCATATCCTCCAGCGCACGATCGAGATCGTTGCGCCAGAAACGCGCCAGGGTGCGGTGGACATGCATGAACAGGCAGCCATAGACCGCCTCGGTCTCCGCATAATCGTCGGCGGCGGCCTCGATCAATTGCGCGCTGCCGGGCAGGTCGCCGCGGCAGAAAAGATCCCAGGACAGCAGGATGCGGGCCTGGGCACGGCCGTCATGCTCGCTCTCCGCCATGCTTTCCAGATAGCGTTGCAGCGCGGGCGCGGTCTCCGCGCCGACGGTCTCATCGCGGAAACCGGCGACAAAGGCTTCGGCGCGGATCAACTGCCCCTGCACCGCCGCATCGGCATCGCCATCGCGTGCGATACGCGCCTTGGCTTCCTCCAGCCGCGCCGCGGCCGCCTCGACATCGCCCTCATGCGCATGGATCAGCGCCATCGACAGCAATGTTCCCGTCGTCGCTTCCTCGACCAGGCCGATCGCTTCGAGCAACTGGTGCGTCGCCGGCACGCCCTGTTGCGGCAACAGATTGGCATGGCCGATGCGATCGAGCAGCCGGATCGCCTCATCACGATTGCCGGCGGCGACGGCATGGCGCAACGCCTCGACATTGCGGCCACGCTCGGCAAACCAGGTCGCGGCGCGGCCGTGGAGTGCGGCATGCTCGTCATCCTCGAGCCAGGCCAGGCGCTGTTCGAGGAAACGGCGCAGCATTTCGGAGAAATAGAATTCCTGCGTGCCGCGATGGCGCAGCAACAGCCCGTCGATATGGTGCAGCCGCTCGATCATCTCGGTGGCGTTGCGGCCGAGCAGCGCGTTGGCCAGCGACAGATCGAACCGCTCGACCACGACCAACCGGCTCATCGCGGCGCGCAGTTCGGCGGGCAACGCGTCGAGCACTTCGGCGCGGTAATATTCGTGGAGTTGATCCTGCCAATTCTCGGTGCCGACCATGTCGCGCGGCAATTCGTCCATCACGCGCCGGGCAAAACCGATCGCCACCGCCTCACCGCTGGTCTCGAAATGCAGGCGACGCGTGTAGAGTTCGGGCACGTCGGCGTCGAACACCGCCCGCGTCTCCAGCGGGGTCAGGTTCAGGTCGGACGGGCCGATCTCGAACAATTGATCGCGTGCGCGCAAGCTGCCGAGAGGAATGGCGGGGCGGACACGGCTGGCGATCACCAGCCGCGCGCTGGTCGCATGCTGCAGGAAGCCGCGGATGATCTCGCCCGCCCGCGCACCGTCCATATCCTCATATTGATCGAGCACAATGACGGGGCGCTCACCGGCGCGATTGCAGACCGATGCCAGCATTTGCGCGACCTGCACCGTCGATCGGCCCGCAATCCCGTCGCACACCGCACGGAAGCCCTGAGCGGTGGCGGTACAGCCCGCGCCGTCGAGCGCATCGGCCAGCCCCGCGACGAAATGGCCGGGCTCGCGATCGGCGCCGTCGATGGTCAGCCAGGCGATCGCGCGATCCATCTCGCGGCCGACGTCGCGCCATTGCGAGAGCAAGGTCGTCTTGCCCGAGCCTGCTGGGCCGCGAACGATCGAAAGCTGCTTGAGCAGGCTGGCTTCGGTCAGATGGCGCAGCAGATCCTTGCGCACGACGGTGAAGCCGCTGGGTGGACGCGGCGCATAGCGATAAGGCAGTTCGGCCGCGAAACCGGGATCGGCCGCGCGCATATCGTCCCAGGTTTCGCCGAAGTCCTCACCGGGCGATCGATCGGGTCCATGATCGGGCAGTGCGACCTCCTTATCCCCTTTCCGTCCGTTCAAGTCCGGCATCATGTCATCAAGCCGGTGGTGAATCGAGTCCCAGATCACCCCAGGCGAAGAAGTCCACGGCCACACGCCAGCCCTCGCCGGTCAGTGCCCAGGCGATGATGTAACGCACTGCCAGCGGCGGGGCGGCCGCGTCGCGCGGCGTGACCGTCGCCTCGCTCAATTCCCAGGCCATGTCGCCCGATCGGCGCACTTCGACCTGGCGCAATTCGCACGCCGAGAAATCGCGGATCATGCCCGTGAACATCGCCGCGATCGCATCCCGGCCGACAAGCATCGGCGCATCGGGCATCACCACGCGGGGGCCGCCGCCATGCGTGTCGGGCACATAATAGTTGGCGACCAGCCGCGCCGCGTCGCCGGTCGCGAAATCGGCCTGGAACACGTCGCTGCGCGCACGCACGATCGCTGCGATGTCCTCCTCGGCCCGCGCCGTCGGCGCATCGCCGAAACGCGCGGCGACCGTATCGAGAAGGCCGCCCTCCATCGCCTCCCATGTCGCCTGCCATTCGGCATCGGTCACATCGACGCCGACATAGTCGCACCGGATCGTGACGGAGCAGGCGTCAGGCCCATTGGGCACGACACGTACCGTGCCGACATAATCGGTCACCGGCAGCGGACCATTGTCGACCACGCGATACCCATAGCTGGTCCGTGCCTCGTCGATCCATTCCAGCTGCTCGCGGATCGGCAGCGGCCATGGCCCGCGCACCCATTTGGTCGCCCCAGGCGCGACACTGTCGTCGTCGAACACGACTCCCTCGAACAGCCCGTCGCCGACGAGCTGCGCCATGCCGCGCCAGGATATCAGGTCCCAGACCGCCGCTGCCGGGGCCGAGATCCGCCGCACCACCTGTGCCTGTCCCATTGTCGTTCCTTATTGTTGTCGACTCCCTTTTGTCATCCTCGCGAACGCGGGGATCCAGCTTTTCCGTGAAGCATCAAAAAGAAGAAGAAGCTGGATTGACCTACGGTCGACTACGTCTCCCGCATTCGCGGGAATGACAAGATGAGAGCGGGCGAAGTAGCATCAGAAATCCAGCCGGGCACGCACGCCGATGCGTCGCCCCGGTGCGGCGGCCGAGAAATCACCCGCCGCACCGCTCCATTGCGCCGGGACATATTCGAGGACGTAGCGTTCCTTCAGCAGATTCTCGGCAAAAGCGGTGACCGAGACTTTGCCCGCCTCCACCGTCAGCCGTGCATTGATCAGATTGGTGCTGCCGCGCTTGGCGAGATTGTCGATCTCCCAATAATAGGCGCCACCCGATCCGTTGAGCTCGAGCCGGGGGATCAGCGCGACATCGCCAGCCATCTCGAAGCGATATTGCGCGGAAAGCGCATAGGAGATTCCGGCCACCTGGGGCAGCTTGTTGCCCTTGAAATCGCCCGCCGAAGGCAGGCCGGCAAAGACGGTCGTGTCATAGGTCAGGATCTTCGATCCGGTGACCCCGACCGATGCGGCCAGATCGAGCCCGGCCACCGGACGGGCGCTCAGCTCCAGTTCCGCACCATAGACTTCCGCCTTGGGGATCGGATTGACCAGAGTCTGCGCGGAATTGATCAGGTCGAGCACATAGACCTGACGATCCTTGATCCGCGTATAGAATATCGCGCCGTTCAACGTGACCTTGCGGTCGGCCAGGCTGGTCTTGAAACCGGCCTCGTAATTCCAGTTCTCTTCCTTCTTGTAACGGCGGGTCAGGCGCGCCTGCGGATTGAAACCGCCGCTGCGGAAGCCCTTGGCGACGGTCGCATAGATCATCGCGTCGGGATTGAAGAAATAGGCCGCCGATGCCTTGGGCTGGAGCGACTTGAAGCTTGTGTCATATTCGGGATTGCCGACCGCGATCAGATCGGTCTGATGCCGGTCGTCGACATCGTAACGCACCGCGCCGGTCAGCTCGAGGCCGTTGTCGAACCGGTGGGAAAGCTGGCCGAATGCGGCATAGGCCTTGTTGCGGTCGCGTGCGCCGCTGGTCGAGAACAGCAGCGGGGCGAGCGATGCCGGCAGGCCGAACAGCGGCAGCAAGTCCGCACCGACGAAGATCTTGGTGTCCAACGTCTGGCGGGTGCGCAGGAAATAGACACCGCCCAGCCATTTGGTCGGCCCCGACCCGTCGGATGCGATGCGCAGTTCCTGGCTGAAATTCTTCGCCTTCAACCGCTGCTGCGCCGCAGTGGCGTCGGCGGGGGTATAGTCCAGATCCTCGTCGATGAACGATCCGACCTTCGACAAGGCGGTGACCGATGTCAGCGTGGCGGCACCCAGATCGACATCCACCTTGGCCGACCAGTCGTTGAGCACGCGGCTGGCGCGGCCGGGCACGTTGCCGATATAGGGCAGCGGCGCATCGATCGAGACGCCCGCCGGGATCGGCACATAATAGGCGGCACCCGCACGGGTCTGCAGCCGGGCATAGCGCAGATCGATCGTCACCGCCTCACTGGGCTTGGCGAGCAGGCTCGCGCGGACATTGCGGTCCTTCTGCCAATTGGCCTTGTCGCGGCCCGGCGTGTTCAGGCTGTCGATATCGCCGTCGAAATCGCGCAAGGATCCGGCGATGCGGAACAGCAATTTGTCGGCGATGATCGGGCCGCTGACGCTCGCGCTGGCGCGGATATCGTTGCCGGTGCCATAGCCGCCCTGGACGAACCCCTCGAGATCGTTGGTCGGCTGGCGCGTGACGATGTTGATCGCCCCGCCGATCGCATTGCGGCCATAGACCGCGCCTTGCGGCCCCTTCAGCACTTCGATCCGCTCGATATCGAACAGGTCCTGCGTGATCTGGCTGGCATTGCTGAGCTGGACGCCGTCGACCACGACGGCGACCGGGGATTCGCCGTTACGCGCCTGGCCGACGCCGCGAATGTTGATCAGCGCGACACCGGGCTGCTGCGCCTCCACGATCGAGACATTGGGCACGCGGACCGCGACGTCCTTCACATTCTGGATGTTCGCGCTGGCGATCGCCTCCGCACCGAACGCCGCGATCGAATCGGGAATATCCTGCAGCCGCTCCATCCGCTTGCGCGCGGTGACATAGATGACGTCGTCGCCCTCGGCGGCTTCGGGTTGCGACTGGGCCTGCGGATCGGTCGCCTGCGCCCGGGCGGTCGCGGGCAAGCCGGCAGCCAGCATGGCGGCCAGCGCGAGCGGCGTGGCGCATGCAATGCGCCTCGAACGTACGAATATGACGGTCATCAATTCCCCCCTTCTTTTCATGGTCGAACGGCTCCTGCTGTCCGGCGGGGTCTGTTCCAGCCTCCGCATCGTTCCGGGCGGACCGGTACGATTGACGAATGGGAGTAAAGGCGAAGCCGCGATAGACTTCACGCTATCTTTGGACGGAGCGGCCTATCTGCCCGCCCATCCGAACGGCTAGGTCGGGGTGAGTGTTCGATTGGGGCTCGCGCCCTCTCCGCCCGTTCCAAGGGCGTGACGCGAACGGCTATGCCCGATCGGACGCGGAATCGCTCCGATCAGCGCGCCGGCGCGTCGTTGCGCGATTGCAGCGGACTCGGCGACTGGGTGGCCATCACCGCCTCGACCTCCGCATCGTTCAATGGTCGGTCGAACGCGACACCGAAGCGGCTGCCACCGACCCAGCGCACGGTCGCCGGGCGCGCGATCCCGGCGCAGTCGAGCGTCACCCGGCTGCCAAGCTCGGGCGGGGTCGCGGCATGCACCAGCGCGCCGCCCACCGATATGTCGAGCAGATGGACGCGGACCGACCGGTCGCCGAGCATCATCTGTGCCGGCTGGAAAATCTTGAGCCTCGGCGTCGCCCGTCGCGACGGGAGTCCGTTCCTACCGCCCTGCACCTCAATTCCCCCTTTCCGGCAAAGCCGGTCACGTCATGTGCCGCCACATCACGCTTTGCCGCCGGGACGGGCGGATCGCAAGCGGCGTGCACACCGGAATGATCAACCGGCGGTCTGGATCAACCGCGTTTCCCCATCCGAGACGACCAGACAGGTCAACCGACCGCTATGATAGGCGCCGGTATCGATACCGATGCGATTGGCACGGAACACGGGCGCATCGACGATGACATGCCCATGGACGACACGCAGGCCCCAGTCGCGATCCGAACTCAGGAACGGTTCGCGGATCCACATCAGATCGCGCGGATCCTGCGCGTTCATCGGCCGCGCGGGATCGAGCCCGGCATGGACGAACAGATATCCGCGCCAGGCAAAGGCCAGCCGCAATCCGCGCAGGAAATCGAGATGTGCGGGCGGCAATGCGGCGGCGAGTGCGTCGCGCAGCCGCGGCCAGTCGGCAGCCAGCGGCAGCGACGGAACCGTCAGCCCATAGCTCTCCAGCGCTTCGCGGCCGCCATATTGCAACCAGGCCGGCCCGTCGGCCGCGGGCGCCGTGAGGAAACCGAGCATCCGGTCTTCATGATTGCCCATCAGGAAGACACGCGTCACGCCGTCGTCAAATGGCGTGGCGAGCCGGTCGATCACCTGCGCGGAGGCCGGACCACGATCGATATAGTCGCCGAGATAGCAGATCACCGGCCGCGCCGGCCGCGTGGCGGCGATGTCTGCGGCGATCGCCGCCTCGATCTCCTCGAGCAGGTCGAGCCGGCCGTGCACGTCGCCCACCGCGTAGACCGCGGTCGCATCGGCAGCTTCGGGGCTGGGATAGGTGCTGACGTCGATCATCATGACTCCCGCGTCGCCGCGATACCCGCGCGTCGCGAAGATGGGATCACGACCGGACGACGACAATGGGGGCGAAGGTCGGAAAACGCGCCCCTGGCCGTTCACGGCAAGGCATAGCCCACCGTCGCCTGCGCCACCGGCTGTGCCTCCGACGCCTGCCAGATCCGCACATCGACCACGGCGAGCCGTCGCCCGAGCCTGAGCAGTCGCGCGTCGGCCATCACCGGATCGACCCGGCATGCGCGCAGGAAATTGACGTTGAGGCTATTGGTCACCGCCATTGCGACCGGCCCGATATGCGCGAGGATGACGGCATAGGCGGCCACATCGGCCAACCCCATCAATGTCGGCCCGGAGACGATCCCGCCGGGCCGGACCATGTCCGCGCCGGGATCGAGCCGCATGCGGACATGATCGGGCCGGATGTCGACGATCCGGCCAAAAGCGGGGCGCGCCGCAACCGGAAAGGCGCCGTCGAGGAAATCGGACAGTTCGGCGACCGTCATGCAAGGCACCCGGTCGATTGGGCTTTCCGGTGACGTCGTCCTGTCGATCATGACCTGCTTTAGAGCGATTTGTAGTTCGATGGAATCATCGAACGACTCGAAAATCGCGGTTAAACAAACATCTGGAGTAGGCGATCCGCTTCCGTCGGATCACAGCCTGCTCTAGAATCTCTCCCGAAGATCCGCCATGCCGATCAGGCCCGGACGATTTTCGAACGCCTCGTCACTCGACATCGCTGGCGATCGTGCGCAGCCCGCTTTCATAGCGTCGCTGCAGCGTCCTGACCGACAATCCCTGCGTCTCGGGCAGCGCCCTGCGCACACGGTCCCAGTTGATGTTGCGGCTCACGTCACCGCGTTTCGTGCCGGCGGCGGTCGAAAGCAGCTTGGCATGGTTGCGCTCGAGCAATGTCAGCCATTCGAGCGGGCGTTCATAAGCATCGATCTCGCGCGGCGAGGGGCGCGGCGGGCGCGGTGCCGGTTCATCCCATGTCCCGCCATTGGCGACGGCGTTGGCAAAGCGGTCGGCAGGATCCTGGATATAGGCGACACCGCATCGCCGGCTGTAAAAGGGATCGCCGCCGGGCAGGCGCGCCAGCGTCCACACCGCCTCGACGATGCGCCGCTCCACCACCCGCATCAACCGCTCGACATCGGCGCGGTCGCCGACCTCGATCGGTTTCTCCGCCGCGGCCTCGATCCGGCCGAAGATGCGGTTGACCTCGATCGCGGTCGCCGCCTCCAGCCGGACACGCTCGGCGCGATCCGCCGCCACTTCGCGTCCGCGCTCCATCGTGACGATGGTCAATCGCCGTCGACGCGTTGTGCGCGGCGGCGCACCCGTTACGGATGGCATGGCTTTGCCGGCCGCTTCATTGACTCGATCGTCCATTGCCCAACCTCCAATTCCTTGCGCGGCATCGGCTTCGCGACCCGCCGTCCAATATGATTGATATATGCGATTATCGTATATTTTGTCAAGATATCATACGAAATTTGATATCGACCTGCCGATCGTCATGCGCCAAAAGACACCGATGAAGGATGCAGCCACAATATTGGACGCGCTGGTCGAGCGCGGCGTCACCCAAAAGCAGATCGCCGAGGCGATCGGCATCACCCAGCCCAATGCCAACAAGCTGTATCGGCCCGACCGCAACGGCAGATTGCGGACTTTGTCATATGATGAGGGGCGCACGCTGATCGAGCGTTTCGGCCTGGCCGAGATGGCCGGGAATGCGGACTTCACCGCATTCAATGCAGAGACCCTTGCGCCATTGCTCGACGCGTTGCTGCCGCTCGTTCCATCGACGGGCCGGTCGGAGCGATCCGTTCAAGTCTTGGCGCAAGCTCTTGCATATGGCCTTGCGCTTCTCGGTAAGCCGACAGCCACGCATCCCAGCCCCGATGCGCTCGGGGTGGCCGCGCGCGGAGCAGTCGCTCGATTTCGCGAGATCGGTCGAGCATGACCATGCGCGTCATCGCGCAATCGAGAAAACATGGCGCGCAACCGCCGGCACATTCGGGATCGGCCAGTTCGACACGTCGCACGATCAGTTTCTCCCCGAATCGATGTTCCCATTTCGTTCCATATGATTGGCGCGAATTTCCCTACATGTGAATAGGAAATTTCCTATTTCGTTCTCCATGGGCCGAAACGACGGGCCCGCGAATGCCGCCCGGACATCGCGGCTGGATGCCGGGGGCTCCGGGCACCATTGACAAAATATACGATTATCGTATATTCGCCACATGACACTCACCGATGCGCTTGTCGACTGGACCCGCGATCCCCGCACCGTCGCGTTGCTCGTCGTCATGCGGCTCGAACCGCCGCCATGCGTGGGGCGAGCGCGCATCTATTCGCTCACCCGCGAAGACTGGCATGAATATGTCGGCCGCCGCGTCGATCGGCTGGCGGCGATCCGCGACGATTACGGCGAACGCGCACTCGCACGATGTTTTGCGGGTGATCGCGAACCGATGCGCCGCTGGATCGCGGCAGGCAGTGTTCATGACGTGATCGACGCCGCGCTTCACGCGCCCGTCATGGCTGCGCTTGCAGCCGCATAAACGGCCGATCGCCATCTCTTGATCGACATCCCGGATCATCGTCCGGTGTGACACGGCCCGATAAGCAATCCGACGATTACGACAGCCATGAATGTTGCGGATATAATGGGCAATCAGATGATCGATGCAAACCGGTATGTCCTGTCCGGCGATCTACGAGCATTTCACCGACGATTTGGATCCATGATCAGTTGATGCTTCCATGAACAATCGTTCAGGGTCGATCACATCGCTCCATCGTCCCAAACCGCATCTCGACCGGCTGTTCATATGGGTCATCGATGGGAAAAAATATGGTACTCGGGCAGTCGATCGTCGGACGGATGCTTTCCCGGATCGCCCCGCAATGGAACATAATTGTCGGCTTCCGCAGTTCGCGAATGACAATTATTGAGTATAGCTATCCAGATTAGGTCCGTTTTGGCTTGCAAGTCGCGCCATGTCGATGCAGGCGGATTGCGACATTTTTACGGGAGTCCGAACATGGCTGACAATGAAGATACCGGCATCAACACTGTGGAACTTGCCGCCGACCTGACGATGGCGTGGCTGTCCAATCCCAACACCCGCGCCAGCGCGGAGGACGTGCCCGCCTTTCTGAAGTCGATGCATGGTGCGGTTGCCGATCTCACCGGATCCGACACCCCTGCCGCGGCCGAAGCCGCGCCGGCTGCCGAATTCACCCCGGCCGTCACCGTGCGCAAGTCGCTGGCGTCGAAGGACCACATCATCTCGCTGATCGACGGCAAGCCCTATCGCACGCTTCGTCGTCACCTCTCGACGCATGGCCTCACTCCCGAACAGTATCGCGAGCGTTACAGCCTGAAGGCCGATTACCCGATGGTCGCAGAGACCTATTCGGAAGCGCGCCGCGCAATGGCCAAGAAGATCGGCCTGGGCCGCAAGCCGGGCCAGAAGGCCGCGAGCAAGGCCGCACCGGTGGCAGCACCCGCGGCTGCCGCGCCGGCGCCCGCAAAGACGGCGTCCGCCAAGGCGGCCCCGGCAAAAGCGGCTTCAGCCAAGGCCGCACCAAGCAAGGCGGCCCCGGCCAAGGCGCCCCGCGGCCGCAAGAGCGCTGCCAGCACCAAATAAGCCTGCAGGATAGCGGAGCGTCCGGCCCCCGGACGCTCCCGTCCAAACCGGACAGTCGGCCAATGGCCGTCGGTTCAGGCCAATGATGGCATCGTCGCGCCGAATGGTGCACAGAGCAGTCTGTGTCGGGGCATGGGACGACGGGCTGGTCGATGAAGATTCATTGTCGCGCGAGTGTGGCCAGGCAGGCGCCGCCACGCGGGGACCGCGGCACATATCGCGATCGATGCTGACGCATGGCCGATATGGGGGATGATCCGGACGCCGACCTTCTCTCCGCCGCCATTGGCGGCGATCGCGACGCATTCGGCGCGCTGCTCCAGCGGCATTACAACCGGGTCCATGGCCTGGCCTGGCAGTTGACCGGGTCGCGCGCCGACGCCGACGATATCGCCCAGGATGTCTGCTGCACATTGGTCGAAAAGATCGCGACCTTTCGGGGCGACGCGAAATTCACGACATGGCTCTGCGGCATCGTGTTCAATGCCTGCCGCGACCTTCGCCGCCGCCGCAGAAGCTTTGGCGGCTTCACCGAAAGGCTCGCGGTGCTCGCCGGCCTGGCGCGCGCACCCGATGGCCGTGATCTCTATGACGCGATCTGGCTGAAGAGCGCGATCATGCGGCTGAAGCCCGCCTATCGCGAAGCGGCGATCCTCGTCGTCGGTCAGCAACTCACCCATGGCGAGGCGGCCGAGATATTGGGCATCGCGGAATCGACGGTCTCGTGGCGGATGCACGAAGTCCGGCGACTGATCGCCGAGGATCGCGGTGGTGCCGGCTGAGCTCAATCATCTCTTTCAAAAAAAATTTCAGGATCACCCAAGCTTTTCCCGGTGAGGCGCGTCCCAGTGACATGCGGACGATTGTGCGCCGCTGTCATCAGGGAGATTGTCATGCACCGTTTGCACCCAGCGATCGCCGTCGGCCTTGCCGGTCTGGCGCTTGCATCCTGCGCCGGATCGGGCGCCGATCCACAATCCACGGCGGCGCCGGAACTGTCCGCGCAAGACGAGTCGATCGTCGTGACCAGCCAGCGCCTGGACAGGCGGGCCGATATGCTGTCAGAGTCGCGGCGCAAAGAAGCGCGATCCGTGGTGTCACCGCCGCCACCGCCTCCCCCACCGCCGGCCCCAATGGTTGCCACCGGCGCATTGATGGCGCGCGTGCCGGCCTATGCCGACCAGCATTACATCCCCATGCCGCCGCCTATCGGGCGCGACCGCTTCACCGCAATCTCCGAAAACCCCTTCAAGGTTGCGCGTGAGGAGCCGGTCTCGACCTTTTCAATCGACGTCGACACCGCGTCCTATTCATTCGTCCGCGCTTCGCTCAACCGCAATGTCCTGCCGCAGCCCGCAGCCGTGCGGACCGAAGAGATGGTCAACTATTTCCCTTATGCCTATGCGGCGCCGCGCAGCGCCGCCGAACCCTTCACCAGCAATATCGCGGTGTTCCCGAGCCCCTGGTCGCCCGGACGCAAGCTCGTCCGGATCGGCATCAAGGGCTATGCGATCCAGCAGGCCACGCGACCGCGCGCCAATCTCGTTTTCCTGATCGACACGTCTGGCTCGATGAACCAGGCGAACAAGCTGCCTCTGGTCAAGCAGTCGCTCAACATGCTGCTCGATCAGCTCGACGCCGACGACAGTGTCGCGATCGTCACCTATGCCGGCACCGCCGGCACCGCGCTCGAGCCGACACCCGCCCGCCAGCGGGAAAGGATCCGCGCTGTGATCGATCAACTCGGCGCAGGCGGCAGCACCGCCGGCGCCGAAGGCATCCGCCAAGCCTATACGCTCGCCGGCCGCAATTTCGATCCGAAAGGCGTCAACCGCGTCATCCTGGCCACCGATGGCGATTTCAACGTCGGCATCACCGACCAGGGGGAACTCAAGGGCTATATCGAACGCGAGCGGAGCAAGGGCGTATTCCTCTCCGTGCTCGGTTTCGGCATGGGCAATTACAATGACGCGCTGATGCAGACGCTGGCGCAGAACGGCAATGGCACCGCCGCCTATATCGACACCGTCGGTGAAGCGCGGAAGACCCTGGTCGACGAAGCGACCTCGACGCTGTTTCCGATCGCCAAGGACGTGAAGATCCAGGTCGAATTCAATCCGGCGACCGTCGCCGAATATCGCCTGGTCGGCTATGAGACGCGACTGCTCAACCGCGACGATTTCGACAATGACAAGGTCGATGCCGGCGATGTCGGGTCGGGCCAGGCCGTGACTGCCTTGTACGAGATCGTGCCCGTCGGCGGACCGCGTGCGATCGGCGATCTGCGCTATTCGACGCCGGCCCCGATCCTTGCGCAGCGGCGCATCGCCCAACCCGATCTCGGCAGCGAATATGGCTTTGTGAAGATCCGCTACAAATTGCCCAAATCGGATACCAGCCGGCTCATCGCGACGCCGATCGATCGCCGTTCCGAAGTCGCCAGCTTCGATGCCGCACCGCAGGATGCACGCTTCGCGACGGGAGTCGCCGCCTTTGCCGAATTGCTGCGCGGCGGCCGGCATAGCGGATCGATGAGCTATGACGATGTGCTGAGGCTCGTTTCGACGGCACGCGGCGACGATGAATTCGGCTATCGCGCCGAGCTCATCCAGCTCATTCGCGCCGCAAAGGCCGCACGGTCGATGCCGGGCTAGAACCCCGGAAAGTGACAGGCCGGCCGGGCGCGATCCTGCGTTCGACCGGCCCGCTATTTCGGGTATAAGGCGCGCCGATGTCGTTTCTTCCTCCCCGCCGCAACCGGTCACGCGGCCGCTTGTCGGGCCCTGGTCGCACCATGTGTGCGGCCGGAAAGGCCGAACGGTGAACGACGACGATATCGCCGCATCGCTGCCCGAACCGCCGCCGCCCGCGCCCGCCCGGCGCGACGCCGCGATCGAGGTGGCACTGCGGCGCTTCGATGCGGCCGGCGCGGGAACACCACCCGATACCCGGCGGCACACACCCGCGCGACCCGAACCGCTGCCCTGGTGGCGACAGCTCGGCCGTCCGCAAATCGGAGCGATGGTCAGCGTCGCCCTCGTCGCGCTGGTCGGCATTCCCGCGATCTGGATGTCGATCGAGAACAGCCCGACCGCTCATGCACCGGACGCGCTCACCAACACCGCCGAAGCGCCGATGTCGGTCGAGGAGCCCGCCCGGCCACAGGACGTCGCCGTTTCGCCATCGCCAGCAAACCCCGTCGCACCACCCGCAACGGTTCCGCCGCCGCCCGCGACCAAAGCCGTTGCGGCGCCTGCAATCGCACTCGCCGATGTGCCTGCAATGGCTCTGGCGGTGCCGCCGCCGCCACCGGCAGCGATATCCGTGGAGAATGAGAGCGCCGGACGTGTCAGGGCAGACACCCAGCGTGCCGAGATTGCGGCGGCGACGGCGCCATCATCCGCTTTACAGCGAAGGGCCCCTGCCCCACCGCCGCCAGCGGCGCCCAGGCCGGCGGCCGCCGAAACCGACGACCGTTCGATCGTCGTGACCGGCTCGCGGGTCCAACAAACCGAGACCGATAACAGCTCGATCGTGGTGACCGGCGCGCGTGTGCAGCGCAAGGCGGACCAACGGCGCGGCGACTGGAACGCCTGCACCGTCGACGATCCGACCCGCAATCTGAAAGGCTGCAGACGGCTGGTCGATCCCGGTGCGAAGGGCGCCACCGGACGCGCGGCCTCCCATATCACCGACGGGCTGGCGCGCGCATGGGAGGGCGATGACGATGCCGCGGTCGCCGCATTCGATCAGGCGATCGCGGTCGCGCCGCGCAACGCCTTCGCCTATCTCAATCGCGGCCTCGCCCATCGGCGCCAGGGCGATCTCGACCGCGCGATCGCCGATCTCGATCAGGCGATCCGTCACGATCCGCGCGCGGCGCGCGGCTATTATGTCCGCAGCCAGCTATACCGCCAGCGCGGCGACACCCGCCGCGGGGGGGGGGGGGCCACCCCCCCCGCCCGCGGATCGACGCCGAACGTGCCGTCGACATCGATCCGCGCTATGACGACGTGGTGCGATAGGCACGGCGCCCCCTCGCGTAAACGGGAGGGGAGATAGGCTGATCACCCCAAAAGCTGCCGCTCCGCCCGCTCCCGCACTTCGGCAAAGCTCAACCGCCTGAGCAATTCGCCCCCGCGCCACACGGGCTCGAGCAAGCTCGTCCCGACCGCCTCGATCCGCCGCGCGACCAGCCGGCCGCCATCCATCACCACGGCCTGCCGCCCGGCCTTGGACTCCTTGCCGGGATCGGTCACCGGGGCTTTGTGCACATCGTGCCAGACGCCGTCGTCGGACTGCATCGCATTCGCCTTCATCGCGAAGCGCAGCGTATCGCGATTGAGCTGCTGGAGCAGCCCGCCGCCCATGCCGAACGCGATATTGTCGATCGCGAAGCCCGCGCCGATCACCCGGTCGACCAGCGCAGCGATGCTGTCCAGATTCATGCCGTCGCCCTGGATCAGCCGGACATGCGGATCGAGCACGCGATATCCCTTGCCGTTCACGGCGCCGCCGAACTTCTCCCACAGCGTGTGCAGCGCGCGCACCGGCGTCCCGACCGGATCGCCGCTGTCAGGACGGATCACCAATGTGCCGCCCTCGGCCAGGACGCGATCGCGCAGGCTGCCGCCCCAGATATTCTCGATCGCATTGTCCAGATCATAGCTGTCGGAAACGACCGCGACGGTCCGCCCCTCGCCCTTGAACTGGTCGAGCATATTGGCATAGGCCGCTTCCTCGCGTGCCTCGCCCCAGCTCGTCATCGTGCTGTGCTCGGCAGCGGGAATGGAGAAGCCCGCCATGTCCGCGCCATAGAAGCGGCGCGCGGCAACCAGCGCCTCCATCGTGTCGGTACCCTGGAAATTGACCAGATGCGCCAGCCCGCCCAGCGCCGCGCTTTCGCCGGAGGAAACCCCGCGCGCGCCGAAATCATGCAGCTTGAACGGCAATTGCCCCATCGGATCGTCGGAGCTCCTGACCAGCCCGGCATGGATGATCCGCTTGGCCTTGCCGCTCAGGGTCGCGACCGTCGTCGGATACCAGATCGCGCGAAGCAGGGCAGTTTCGATGAACGTGCTCAGCCAGGGCATGCGCGGATCGATATTCTCGATCTGGATCAGCGGAACGCCGGTCGGCACGATCGTCCCTTCGGGTAGTGCGCTGATCGCGAGCGGCATGAAGCCGTCATGATCGGCCAGTATCGCTTCCCAGCCAGCACGGTTGAACGGCACGCCATGTGCGGCACAGACCGCTTCGGCCTCATCGATGTCCGCCATGTCGATGCGTTCGGCAAGATGATCGATCAGGAAGGCCTGCAATCCGAAGAAGATCAGGTCTTCGCTGAACGGATTGGACCGCGCCTCGATATAGGCGGAGATCTTGCGCGCCTCGGGCGGATATTGGAGGAAGTGGCTCTGCTTGTAGCTGTCAGTCGCCAGGATACGGTTGGTCATGATGTGAACTCCTCACATATTGGCCGCGTGCCGGACTCCCCGGCGCGCGGATTTCAAAGCCCGTTTGGAAATTCCCATTGGGCGAATTTCCAAACAGACTCTCAAAGGTCAGCCATCAGGTTGATGATCGACCAGTGATCCTCGAAGAACTGCTCGGCGGAAAGGTCGCCGATGCGATACCAGCGCGCATGCGCGGCATCGTCGCCGCCCTTTACCGAAAACAGGTTCCGCCGCTCGGGCATGCGGAACAGATAGGCATGGGTGATGATCCGCCCGCGCAGCGACCGGTCGGGCGCATCGAAGATGCGCGTCCGGCCATCATCGATGAACGAGGCGAGCATGGCGGGCGGGATCTGTCCCTTGCCGTCTGAGATTCCGGTTTCCTCGCGCAGTTCGCGGATCGCGGCGTCGCGCACGCGCTCGGCCGGATTGACGAAGCCACCGGGTAGCGCGAGCAACCCCTTGCCCGGCAATTGCCCGCGTTCGACCAGCAGGATGTGGCCGGACTGGATCACCACCGCGTCGGCGGTGACGAACGGCCCCTTGCCCCATTGCCGCGGATAATCGTCGAGATATTCGCGCTCGGCCAGCAAGGTGCGGAATTCTTCGCCCAGCTTGAACTGTTCCATCCATTCGGCGATGCCGGGGGACAGGATCGATGCGGGAACCGCCGGAATCCTCTGGAAATATTGCTTGCGGACATCGGTGGAACTGAAAGTGCCATATTGGCTGTCGATCTGGATGTTCGTCCATTCGGGGAACATCTTCAGATAGTAGCTGGAGGCATCCTTGCCGTAACCGGTCAGGCTGACGTTGAAATCGGCCATTCCGCTTGCGGCGAAACCGCCGCGATTGCCCAGCTCCAGCACGATCCGCTTCACACGCTGCTGCACCTCGCCGCACCATGCGGCGTCGGAATAGAGATGATCGTCCAGCGGCTCCACGACCAGCCGGCCATTCGCCATTTCATAGGCAAAGGCCTTGCGAAACATCGCCAGCCGCTCGTCATAGGTGAAGGGGTTGCGCGGATCGCGCGCGACGTTCGCCGATCCGATCAGGACGATGAGATGGTCTGTCCTGGAAAGCGCCTCGCGGACCACATGTTCGTGGCCGATGTGCAGAGGCTGAAAGCGTCCGATAAAGACGCCGAAATCCTGTCCGTGCATTCGAGGCTCCCTCGAAAATATATCCGTGGCGAACTCCTCGCCACGGATGGATCGTTGCACAGCCAGTCTCGGATTGCAACGGGATATCGGTCGATTCCGGCCATCCCCATGCCGAAGGCCCGTCCAAGGGGATGGCGAGCCTTCGGCCGGGGGTGGCCGGTTGCGGGCCGGATCAGGCGATCACGGTCACCGAAGCTTCGACAAAGATCGTCGCGGTGCCCAGACCGTACTGATTATAGGCGTGGTTGTTCACGAGTATCTGCCCCTCATAGGCGGCACCGGTCATTGTCACCGAGTCACCGATATCGCCGGTCACATAGAGTTCCCGATCACTGTCGGTGACCTGGATCACGCCAGCCTCGGTCAATGTGATGCTGCGCCCCGGATCGCCGACACCCAGGTCGATCCGCTCGATATTGGCGATGTTGGTCGCGCCGCCATCGAGCGTGAGGACGGTCCCCGTTCCCTTGTCGATCAGCAGCGTATCGAAGCCCACACCGCCGTCGATCTTCACGTCCAGAGCGTCATAGACGAGGACGTCATTGCCTTCCCCGCCATTCAGGCTGTCGCTGCCGTCACCGCCGCGCAGCAGATCGTTGCCCTTGCCGCCCAGCAGCGTGTCGTTGCCGGCAAAGCCGTAGAGACGTTCGTTGGCATCGCCCCCGGTCAGCGTCTCGGCGCCGACGGTTCCGAGCTTGATGTTGGAATTGCCGTTGCTGTTGAGCAGGCTCAGGTCGAGCAATGTTCCGGTGAAGTCATTGTCGCTCAGCCCCAGACTGTCGGTTGCAGTGATCTTGGTCTCATTGAGCACCTGCAGTCCCAGCAGGGTCAGGTCCTGCTCGAAATGCACTGTCGCCAGAAGTTCGTTGACCGCGCGATTGTCGATCGTGCCGCCATCGATGGCCGTGATCGTGAGTTCCGAGAGTGGGCCGATAATGCCCAGAAGACCGGGGTCGTTCTTGACGGCGACCTTCAATCCCAGTTCTGCTGCAAGCAGTTCGGACGCCGTCAGTTCATAGGCGCCCAGATTCAGGTTGATCAGCGGATTATAGCGGACCTGAACCGATTTGAGATTATTGTCGGGATCGAACGCCACCAGCGACTGTGCGTTGATGTCGAGCAGACCCAGCGTCTCCGCACTGATCAATCCCAGCAGTGCGGTTTCGTTCGCCTGGACGATCGGCGCCTGATTGGTGTTGGTGATCGTGATCGGCTGGGTGTCGCCATTGCCGACATTGCCGGCAGCATCGATCACCCGGACATCGATGGTGTGATTGCCGGCGGCAAGCGTACCGTAACCGTAGAACCAGGTCGTTCCATTGTCGGTCCCTTCCGTCCACGCGCCGCCATCGATCCTGATCTCGACACGCTCGTTCGCACCCAGCGCCTGGCTCAACGTGCCGAGGATCGTGGGGGAACGGTCTTCCGTGCTCCAGTCACCCGACGCGCCGGTATCGTCCGCCAGGGCGGTGATCGCGATCGTGGCCGTGGGTGCCGCGGTATCGATCGTGACCGCATAGGCGGCAGACGGCACGCTCACATTGCCCGCGGCATCGCTCGTGGTCGCAGTGAAGCTGTGGACACCCTGGCCAAGCGCCGCAGCCGGCGTGAAGCTCCAGGCGCCCGCACCATTGGCAGTCGTCGTGCCGAGCAATGTGCCATTGTCATAGACCGTGACCGTTGCGTTGGCGGGCGCGCCCGTGCCGGCGACGGCCGGGCGCGTATCGTCGGTGAATCCGCCATTGGCGACGGTGCCGACCAACAGCCCGACATCGTCGGTGACCGAAGCGATCACCAGGGTCGCAGGCGGCGTGGTGTCGATGGTGACCGTATAGGCCGTCGACTGTGCGCTCACATTGCCCGCGGCATCGCTCGCCGTCACCCTGAAGGCATGCGCGCCCTCGCCGAGCGCCGCAGCCGGCGTGAAACTCCAGACGCCGGCGCCATTCGCCGTCGTCGTGCCGAGCAATGTACCATTGTCATAGACCGAAATGGTCGCGTTGGCCTCGGCGCCCGTACCGGCGATCGCCGGTCGCGTGTCATCGGTGACGCCGCCATTGGCGACGATGCCCGTGATTGTGCCGACATCGTCAGTGACCGAAGCGATCGTCAGGAATGCGGGCGCGGTCGTGTCGATGGTCACCGCGTAAGCGGCCGACGGCGCGCTGCTGTTGCCCGCCGCATCGGTCGCGGTCGCGGTGAAGCTGTGCGTGCCCTGGCCAAGCGCCCCAGCCGGTGTGAAGCTCCAGACGCCCGCACCGTTGGCCGTGGTCGTGCCCAACAAGGTGCCATTGTCATAGACCGAGATGGTCGCATTGGCCTCCGCACCCGTGCCGGCAATCGCCGGACGCGTGTCGTCGGTGACACCGCCATTGGCCACGACACCCAAGATTGTCCCGACATCGTCGGTGACCGAGGCGATCGTCAGAACCGCCGGCGCGGCCGTATCGATCGTGACCGCATAAGCGGCCGACGGCGCACTTGTATTGCCCGCGGCATCGGTCGCGGTCGCCGTGAAGCTGTGCGCGCCCTGACCGAGCGCCGCAGCCGGCGTGAAGCTCCACGCGCCCGCGCCATTCGCGGTGGTCGTGCCGAGCAAGATGCCATTGTCATAGACCGAGATCGTCGCATTGGCCTCGGCTCCGGTGCCGGCGATTGCCGGACGCGTATCGTCGGTCACACCGCCATTGGCGACAACGCCCAGGATTGCCCCGACATCGTCGGTCACCGAACCGATCGTCAGAACGGCGGGAGCAGCGGTATCGATCGTGACCGCATAAGCCGCCGACGGCGCGCTCGTATTGCCCGCGGCATCGCTCGCGGTCACGGTGAAGCTGTGCGCACCCTGGCCAAGCGCGGCGGCCGGGGTGAAGCTCCACGCCCCGGCACCGTTCGCGGTGGTCGTGCCGAGCAAGGTGCCATTGTCATAGACCGAGATCGTCGCATTGGCCTCCGCGCCCGTGCCGGCGATTGCCGGACGGGTGTCGTCGGTGATGCCGCCATTGGCGACAACGCCCAGGATTGTCCCGACATCGTCGGTGACAGAGCCGATCACCGGAACTCCCGGCGCGGCCGTATCGATGGTCACCGCATAGGCAGCGGACGGTGCACTGACATTGCCCGCGGCATCGGTCGCGGTCGCCGTGAAGCTGTGCGCACCCTGCCCAAGCGCGGATACCGGCGTGAACGACCAGGCACCCGCACCATTGGCGACCGCCGTGCCGAGCAATGTGCCATTGTCATAAACCGAGATCGTCGCATTGGCCTCCGCACCCGTGCCGGCGATGACCGGACGCGTGTCGTCGGTCGCGCCACCATTGGCGACGACGCCCGTGACTGCGCCGACATCGTCGGTCACCGAACCGATCACGAGAATGGCGGGAGCAGCGGTGTCGACCGTGACCGCATAGGCAGACGAAGGCGCGCTCGTATTGCCCGCCGCATCGGTCGCGGTCACGGTGAAGCTGTGTACGCCCTGGCCAAGCGCCGCGGCCGGGGTGAAGCTCCAGACGCCCGCACCGTTCGCGGTGGTCGTGCCCAGCAGCGTGCCATTGTCATAGACCGAGATCGTGGCATTCGCCTCGACGCCCGTGCCGCCGACCGCCGGGCGGGAGTCGTCGGTGATACCGCCATTGGCGACGACACCCGTGATCGCACCGACATCGTCGGTGACCGAACCGATCACCGGCGTGACGGGAGCAGCCGTATCGATGGTCACGGCATAGGCAGGCGACGGAGCGCTGACATTGCCACCCACGGTTGCGGTCGCCGTGAAGCTGTGTGCGCCTTGGCCGAGTGCCGCAGCCGGGGTGAAGCTCCACGCCCCGGCACCGTTCGCGGTGGTCGTGCCGAGCAATGCGCCATTGTCATAGACCGAGATGATGGCATTCGCTTCGGCGCCCGCCCCCGATATCACCGGGATCGTGTCATTGGTCCCGCCGCCATTGGCGACCGTGCCGAGGACCGGCGCGACATCGTCGGTGATCGAGGTGATCACCGGCGTCGCAGGGGGAGCACCGTCGTCGACGATGGCGCTGGCCGGGCCTGAAACATTACCCGCCGCGTCGGTCGCGGTCGCGGTGATCGTCGTGCCGTCCGGGATCGTCGCCGGGGGCGTATAACTCCAATTCCCGGACGCATCGACCGGCACCGTCGCATCGACGCTGCCATTGCCGCCGACATCGAGATTCAGGGTCGTTCCAGGTTCGGCGGTACCGGTGACGGCACCACCATTGGTCGGATTGATCACAGGCGCGGCAGGCGCGATCGTGTCCACCGTCACCGCATAGGCGGCCGACTGTGCGCTCACATTGCCCACCGCGTCGGTTGCGGTCGCCGTGAAGCTATGCACGCCCTGGCCAAGCGCGGCCGGGGTGAAGCTCCAGGCGCCGGCACCGTTCGCAGTGGTCGTGCCGAGCAAGGTGCCATTGTCGTAGACCGAGATGGTGGCATTCGCCTCCGCCCCTGTCCCGGCGATGACCGGAATCGTATCGTTGGTGAACCCGCCATTGGCGACGATGCCGACGATCGGGCCGATATCGTCGGTGACCGAAGCGATCGCCGGAACGCCAGGCGCGGTCGCGTCGATGGTCACTGCATAGGCGGCCGACGGTGCACTGACATTGCCCGCGGCATCGGTCGCGGTGACGGTGAAGCTGTGCGCACCTTGCCCGAGCGCCGCGGCTGGCGTGAAGCTCCAGGCGCCCGCGCCATTGGCCGTCGTCGTGCCCAGCAACGTACCATTGTCGTAGACCGAGATTGTGGCATTGGCCTCGGCACCTGTTCCGGCGATGACCGGAATCGTATCGTCGGTAGTGCCGCCATTGGCGACGACACCGGTGACCGCCCCGACATCGTCGGTGACCGAGCCGATCGTCGGAACCGTCGGCGCGGCAGTATCGATGGTGACCGCATAGGCAGCCGATGGCGCACTCGCATTGCCCGCAGCATCGGTCGCAGTGACGGTGAAGCTGTGCGCCCCCTGGCCCAGCGCCGCGGCCGGCGTGAACGACCAGGCGCCAGCACCATTGGCCGTCGTCGTGCCCAGCAGCGTACCATTGTCGTAGACCGAGATGGTGGCATTGGCCTCCGCTCCCGTGCCGGCAATCGCCGGGCGGGTGTCATCGGTGGTGCCACCATTGGCAACGACGCCGGTGACCGCACCGACATCGTCGGTGACCGAACCGATGACCGGCACCGTCGGTGCCGCGGTATCGATGGTCACCGCATAGGCCGCAGACGGCGCACTCTCATTGCCACCGCCGCTGGTCGAAGTCGCGGTGAAGCTGTGCGCGCCCTGACCGAGCGCCGCGGCCGGCGTGAAGCTCCAGGCGCCCGCGCCATTGGCGGTGGTCGTGCCGAGCAAAATGCCATTGTCGTAGATCGAAACCGTGGCATTTGCCGCGGCCCCCGTTCCGGCGATGACCGGAATCGTGTCGTCGGTCGCGCCGCCATTGGCGACGACGCCGACGACCGCGCCGACATCGTCGGTCATCGAGGCGATCACCGGTACACCCGGGACAGCCGTATCGACGGTCACCGCATAGGCGGCCGACGGCGCACTGACATTGCCCGCGGCATCGGTCGCAGTCACCGTGAAGCTGTGCGCGCCCTGCCCCAGCGCCGCGGCCGGCGTGAACGACCAGGCGCCCGCCCCATTGGCCGTGGTCGTGCCGAGCAAGGTGCCATTGTCATAGACCGAGATAGTCGCGTTGGCCTCGGCACCCGTCCCGGCGATGACCGGAATCGTATCGTCGGTGGTGCCACCATTGGCGACCACGCCCGTGACCGCCCCGACATCGTCGGTGACCGAGCCGATCACCGGAACGGCGGGTGCCGCGGTGTCGATCGTCACTGCATAGGCCGCGGACGGCGCACTCGCGTTGCCCGCGGCATCGGTTGCGGTCACGGTGAAGCTGTGCGCGCCCTGGCCGAGCGCGGCGCCCGGGGTGAAGGACCAGGCGCCGGCGCCATTAGCCGTCGTCGTGCCGAGCAGCGTGCCATTGTCATAGACCGAGATGGTGGCATTGGCCTCCGCTCCCGTACCGGCGATCGCAGGGCGCGTGTCATCGGTGGTACCACCGTTGGCGACAACGCCCGTGACCGCCCCGACATCGTCGGTGATCGAACCGATCACCGGAACGGCGGGTGCCGCGGTGTCGATCGTCACAGCATAAGCCGCCGACGGCGCACTCTCACTGCCGCCGCCACTGGTTGAAGTCGCGGTGAAGCTGTGCGCACCCTGACCGAGCGCCGCAGCCGGCGTGAAGCTCCAGGCGCCCGCCCCATTGGCGGTGGTCGTGCCGAGCAAGGTGCCATTGTCGTAGACCGAGACCGTGGAATTCGCCGCGGCACCCGTTCCGGCGATAACCGGAATCGTATCGTCGGTCGCACCGCCATTGGCCACGACGCCGACGACCGCACCGACATCATCGGTCACCGAGGCGATCACGGGCACGCCCGGGACAGCCGTATCGACGGTCACCGTATAGGCAGCCGACGGTGCACTGACATTGCCCGCCGCATCGGTCGCGGTGACGGTGAAGCTGTGCGCCCCTTGGCCAAGCGCCGCAGCCGGCGTGAACGACCAAGCGCCCGCGCCATTGGCCGTGGTCGTGCCCAGCAGCGTGCCATTATCATAGACCGAGATCGTGGCATTGGCCTCTGCGCCCGTGCCGGCGATCGCCGGACGCGTGTCGTCGGTGGTGCCGCCATTGGCGACAACACCCGTGACCGCACCGACATCGTCAGTGACCGAACCAATCGT
>NZ_JBYSZM010000004.1:232311-242958 GCF_058787155.1 Sphingobium sp. FW305-3-2-15-F-TSA7
GCGTGAAGCTCCAGGCGCCCGCGCCATTGGCCGTCGTCGTGCCCAGCAGCGTGCCATTATCATAGACCGAGATCGTGGCATTGGCCTCCGCACCCGTGCCGGCGATCGCCGGACGCGTGTCGTCGGTGGTGCCACCATTGGCAACGACGCCAACGACCGCGCCGACATCGTCGGTCACCGAGCCGATCACCGGAACAGCGGGTGCCGCGGTGTCGATGGTCACCGCATAAGCCGCCGACGGTGCGCTCACATTGCCGGCGACGGTCGCGGTCGCCGTGAAGCTGTGCGCGCCCTGCCCAAGCGCGGACGCCGGCGTGAAGGTCCAGGCCCCCTCGCCGTTCGCCGCCGTCGTGCCGAGCAGCGTGCCATTGTCATAGACCGAGATCGTCGCGTTGGCGACGGCGCCGACGCCAGCGATCACCGGGCGTGTATCGTCGGTCGCACCGCCATTGGCGACCACACCGACCACGGCCCCGACATCGTCGGTGATCGAACCGATCACAGGCACACCGGGCGTCGCCGTACCGACGGTGACCGCATAGGCAGCCGATGGCGTGCTGACATTGCCTGCCGCATCGGTCGCGGTCGCCGTGAAGCTGTGCGGACCTTCGCCAAGTGCCACGGTCGGCGTAAAGGACCAGACGCCAGCGCCGTTCGCCGTCGTCGTGCCCAGCAGCACGCCACTGTCATAGACCGAGATCGTCGCATTGGCCTCGGCGCCCGTGCCAGCGATCGCCGGACGCGTATCATCGGTTGCGCCGCCATTCGCGACCACGCCGACCACCGGAGCGACATCGTCGGTCACCGAAGCGATCGTGAGCGTGGCGGGCGCAGTGGTATCAATCGTCACCGCATAAGCGGCCGATGGCGCGCTGACATTGCCTGCCGCATCGGTCGCGGTCGCCGTGAAGCTGTGCGCGCCCTGCCCGAGCGCCGCGGCCGGCGTGAAGGACCAGGTGCCCGCGCCGTTCGCCGTCGTCGTGCCCAGCAGCGTGCCATTGTCATAGACCGAGATCGTCGCGTTCGCTTCGGCGCCCGTGCCGGTGATTGCGGGCCGCGTATCGTCGGTGACCCCGCCACTGGCAACCGGGCCGGCGACTAAGCCGACATCGTCGATGACCGATCCGATCGCAGGCACGGCAGGTGCCGCGGTATCGATGGTCACCGCATAGCCGGCAGAGGACGCGCTCACATTGCCCAAAGCATCGGTCGCGGTCGCGGTGAAGCTATGCGTGCCCTGGCCGAGCGCGGTGGCCGGCGTGAAGCTCCAGGCGCCGTTTGCGTCCGCGGTGGTCGTGCCGAGCAAAGTGCCGTTGTCATAAACCGAAATGGTGGCGCCCGCCTCGGTTCCGGTGCCCCCAATCGTGGGCCTGGTGTCGTTGGTCGCGCCGCCATTGGCGACTGCGCCGGTCACAGGAGTCACATCGTCGGTGACCGAGCCGATCGCCGGGACCGGCGGCGCCGCCGCATCGACGATCACGCTCGTGGGCCCGGACGTATTGCCCGCTGCGTCGGTGGCCGTCGCAGTCACCTTGACGCCGTTGGTGATCGGGGTCGTCGGCGTATAGGTCCAGTTGCCCGAGGAATCGGCCTGCACCGTCGTGTCGGTGGTGCCGTTGCCGTCGATGTCCAGATTGATCTTGGCGCCGGCCTCGGCCGTCCCCTTGATGATCTTTCCGTTGGTCGGCGAAATGGTGGGCGCGGCGGGCGGCGTGCGATCCACCGGCTCGGTCGGAGGATTATTGCCGCCACCGCCGCCGCCGCCCGCCGCGGCGGCCGCGCCGCCCAGCACCAGCGCACCGAGCCCGACGAGCGGCGCGACACCCATCCCGCCGCCCTGGGAAACGGGCTCGAACGTATAGGCCAGGGGTCCCGAGGTGGCGTCCGCCACGGGCCGGCATGCAATGTCGTCGAGCGCGACTTTCCACTCGCCGCCATCGTTCGGATCGACAAAGCTGAGCTGGGAGGCATCTTTCCCGGCGCAATCGAAATAATCCTCCAGGCGGACGACGCTGCCATCCGCAAACTTGAGAACGAGATCGTTGCCGTCACGCTCCATGGCGGCAACCTCACCCTTCGGCGCAGTCACTTTTACGGCAGCAGGGCCCTTTGCTTTAAGAACCGTATTTTTCTGCTGTACAACATGACTTTCCGTAGCGCCCGAAGCACGATCTTTAATTTCGATACGCTTGGCCATCACTCAACCCCTTACAGTATTGAGGTGATAAAGAGTGACTGAATCACAAAACGCCAAATTAATTTTTTTGATTAATTTATCAATAACCCCGCTAAATTAGTGACCATTTTGGGTATTTGGAACCAAATCCGATGCAATGTGTTATGGACGCCCAATCATTCTCCTACCGCAAAGATCATTCGAAGCCCATTAGTCTTTGTGTATATAGTATATGTAATATTTCTACTCATTAATCAATTTTTCACCAAATCCCTCGATTTTGTGCGGGTCCGGCTAATTTCCGCGCATGGCTTTGCAGCCATCGAACCCAGCAAGGGCAGGCCTCTTCGCATGTTTGTCAGCGGGTTCGCTCGCCTCACTCGATCACAGGCCGCCCGAATCCGCCGTCGCGACGGGGGAGCCCTAGGGAAAAAATATGTTAATGCGCGCCCGAATTCGAAAACGCCGGTCCGCAATAGTCGGCGCGATCATATCTGGAAAAATACATCGGATCTGGATATTATTCATTCGGCTCCGAAAGTTCCATTACATGCCAGTTTGACTGGTATTGCACCTACATTGTCTCAAAAGGTGCGAACATGTCCGAATGCGAGGACGTGCGCCGGCTGCAATCGAATCGCGTGTGCCCTGGACGGTCCCGGATCAGGAAGGCCTTTGCTGTTCGACATGCGCCGGTAACGCCGCTAGCCCGACATCGACAATGGAGGATGCCGTGAAGCAGTCGCTGGCCCATATCGCGCTTGTCGTTCGCGACTATGACGAAGCGATTGCCTTTTACGTCGGCACGCTCGGCTTTACCCTGGTCGAGGACAGCTACCAGCCGGAGCAGGACAAGCGCTGGGTATTGGTCGCACCGCCGGGAACCAAGGCAACCGCCGATACGACTTCGATCTTGCTCGCGCGCGCCTCCACGCCGGAACAGGAAAGATTCATCGGCGACCAGGCGGGGGGACGCGTTTTCCTGTTCCTCCGTACCGACGATTTCGACCGCGATCATGCGACGATGATCGCAAAAGGGGTCGAGTTCGTGCGACCGCCGAAGATCGAAAGCTATGGCAAGGTGGCGGTGTTCCTAGATCTCTACGGAAATCGCTGGGATCTGGTGCAATTCGCCGAATGAAGATCGCCGCCCCGCCCCTTAGCCCGGCACGCCTTGTCCCGCTTTGCGCAACGCCCGTGCCGGTAATTGCGATAACGCGCCGCGCCCGCCATCCGTAAGTGCGCCCCGAACAGATTTCGGGGGACTCAAGATGCTCGCATACGCCATGGCCGCCACGGCCGCGATCGCCGGAACCGGCGCCGCCGCACAGCCGGTCGCGCCACAGGACGAGGCGGCGCCGGAGAGCGAGATCATCGTCACCGGCACGCGCTCGGTCGGGCGCATGGCGCTCGAATCCTCGACGCCCGTCGACGTGGTTTCGGCCGAGGCGCTGGATGGCACGGGCTATCCCGATCTCGGCCGTGCGCTCAATTTCCTTCAGCCCGCGGTCAATTTCGCGCGCGCCGCGACCACCGCCACCGCCGCCAATACCAAGCCGGTCACGCTGCGTGGCCTTTCGCCCGATCAGACATTGGTGCTCGTCAACGGCAAGCGGCGCCACGCCAACGCCGTGCTCAACGTCAACAACAGCATCGGCCGCGGATCGGCCGGCGTCGATCTCGACACGATTCCCGAAAGCGCGATCGAGCGGATCGAGATCCTGCGCGATGGCGCATCGGCGCAATATGGCTCCGACGCGATCGCGGGCGTCGTCAACATCATCCTGAAAGACAACGCCTCGGGCGGTTCGGGTGCGATCCAGGCCGGCATCACCGAAGCGGGCGATGGTGAGAATGCGATGGTCACCGCCAATCTTGGCATCGGCCTGGGCGCGGACGGCCATCTGACGCTGACTGCGCTCGCGCGGCATCAGGAGCCGGCCAACCGGGCGCTGATCGACCAGCGCTTCGGCCGCGTCACCTATCGGATCGGCGACCCCAAGGCGAGCATCGCCAGCGTCGCGCTCGACATGGCGGTCCCGCTCGGCGCGGTCGAACTTTACGGCTTCGGAACCGTCACGCGGAAAAAATCGAACAATGGCGCGGGGTTTCGTGTGCCCGGATTCTCGCCGCTCTATCCGCAGGGTTTCCTGCCGATCATCGAGCCACGCATCTGGGACATCGGCGCGACCCTGGGCCTGCGCGGCGATCTCGGCGCCGGGATCGCACTCGACCTCAGCCAGAGCTATGGCCGCAACAAGGCGGATTTCCGCGTCTTCGACACCGCCAATGTCTCGCTCGGCCTCGACAGCCCGACACGGTTCGACGCGGGCGCGGTGACCTATCAGCAGCATGTCACCGACCTCAGCCTGTCGCGGCCACTCGACGGTATTCTGGCTGGGGGCAATATCGCGCTGGGCGGCCAGTATCGGCATGAGCGCTACACGATCGCCAATGGCGAACCCGCCGCCTATTTCGGGCTCGGCGCCGACGGTTTCGCGGGCTTCAATCCGCGCAATCCCACCGACGCCAGGCGCGACGCCTATGCCGCTTTCCTCGACGTCGAATTGCGGCCGGTCAAGCCGCTGCTGATCGGCGGCGCCGCACGCTACGACCATTATGACGATTTCGGCGGCAAGCTGACATGGCGCGCGACCGCGAGGCTCGACGCCATGCCGGGCGTCGCATTCCGCGGCACGATCGGCACGGGCTTCCGCGCACCGTCGCTCCAGCAGCAATATTTCAGCGCGGTGCAGGGCGCCACGAGCGCAGGGCGGCTGGTCACGGTCGGCACGCTTCCCGTCGCCGATCCCGTCGCACACGCGCTCGGGGCGGTTGCGCTGAAGCCCGAAAGCGCACGCAACCTCAGCGCGGGTGTCGTGTTCGGCCCGTTGGACGGCTTCTCCTTCACCGCCGATTATTTCCGCATCCGGATTCGGGACCGGGTCGCGCTCAGCGAGCAGCTTGCCGGCGCGGCGGTGACCGCGATCCTCCAGGGCGCCGGCATCACCAATTTCCAGCAGGTCCGCTTCTTCACCAATGCCGTCGACACCACGACCAGCGGCGTCGAGCTCACCGCGCGCTGGAGCGGCGCGATCGCCCCCGAAACCCGGCTCGACGTCGCCGCCGGCTATGGCTGGTTCAAGAACCGGCTCGATCGATTGCGGCCCAATGCGGTGCTGCCGACGCTGCCGCTGCTGACTCCCAAATCGATCCTGTTCCTGACCGAGGCGCAGCCCGACGCCAAGTTCACGCTGCAGACGCGGCTCACCCACGGTCCCTTCGATCTGCAGGCAAGCGTCGCCGCGTTCGGCCAATATCGGTCGCAGCCTTTGGTCGCCGCACAGAGTTTCGACGGCAAGACCGTGGTCGATCTCGCCGCCGGCTATGCGCTGTCCTCAGCGCTGCGCGTCAGCGGCGGCGTCCAGAACCTGTTCGACGCGATGCCCGATGCGATCGCCGACCAGGCGAGCGTGATCAGCGCGACCGGGGGCAGTTTCCCGACCGGCGAGGAAACCCCGATCGGCGTCAATGGCCGCACCTATTATCTGCGGTTGGGCCTGCGTTTCTGATGATCGGCCGCCGGCATCTGTTGCGCGGCGCCGCTGCCGTCGCGGCCGGCCGTTTCCTTCTCGGCGGCATGCTCCACGCGGAACCCGCGTCCCGGCCACGGCTCGCGACCGATCCCTTCGCACTCGGCGTTGCCTCGGGCGAACCCGCGCAAGACGGCTTCGTGCTGTGGACGCGCGTCGCCGGCCTGCCGGGCGATGCAGCGGTCGGCTACGAGATTGCCGAGGATGACGGCTTCCGCCGGATCGTCCGAACCGGCCGGGCGGCGGCGCCATTGGCGCGCGGCGGGGCGGTCCATCTGGAGGTCGCGGGGCTCAGGCCCGGCCGGCCCTATTGGTATCGTTTCCATCTCGGCGACACCGTCAGCCGCACCGGGCGCACGGCGACGATCGCCGAGCGCCCCCAACGCCTCCGCCTCGCGCTTGCATCATGCCAGCATTGGGAACAGGGCTGGTTCAGCGCCTATGCCGACATCGTCGCGAGCGGCGCGGAGGCGGTGCTCCAGGTCGGCGACTATATCTACGAGAAATCCTTTGGCGATGGCCCCGATGTCCGTAGCTTCGGCGCGCCGATGCCGGTCACGCTGGGCGATTATCGCGCGCGCCATGCCTTGTATCGCACCGATCCACACCTCGCCGCCGCCCATGCGGCGATGCCGTTTATCGTGTCATGGGACGATCATGAGGTGGAGAACGACTATGCCGGCATCCACGGCGTCCGGTACGGCGATCCGCTGGAATTCGCACGCGTGCGTGCCGCCGCCTATCAGGCCTATTTCGAACATATGCCGCTGCGCCCGAGCGCGCTGCGGCATGGCGGAGAGGTCCAGCTCTACCGGCGTTTCGGCTGGGGTGATCTCGCGACAGTGCATATGCTCGACACGCGCCAGTACCGTACGGCACATCCGTGCGCGACCGACGCCGAACGCGGCGGTCGGCTGATCCGCGATTGCGCCGCCGCCTTCGATCCCGCCGCGACCATGCTCGGGCACGCACAGGCCGACTGGCTCGATCGCGGCCTTGCCCGCGAGACCGGGCGCTGGAGCCTTGTCGCGCAGCAGACGATGTTTTCGCGGCTCTTCCTGCCCGGCGGGGATGATCTTTTCTATTCGGATTTCTGGGACGGCTATCGCGCGAGCCGCGATCGTGTGCTGGCCGCGTTCGCCCGACCCGCGATCCGCAATCCGATCCTGCTCGGTGGCGACGTCCATTCCTTCTGGGTGAACGATGTAAAGCGCGATTTCGACGCGACGCGCGCGCCAACGATCGCGACCGAGATCGTCGCGACCTGCCTCGCCGCGCGCAACGGACCCGAAGCATTGTTCGGCCCGGCACGGGCACTCAATCCGCATGTCCGCTTTCTCGACAATCGCCATGCCGGCTATGTGGCGCTCGACATCACGCCGGCGGCGATGACGGTCGATCTTCGCGCGGTTGGCGATCTTACCGATCCATCGTCGCGCTGCACCAGCCTGGCCCGCTTCACCGTGGAGGATGGCCGCCCAGGCGCGATGATCTAAGAGGCTGTTTGGAGAAGCGCTCTTCCACACATTTCCAAACAGCCTCTAAGTCGCCACGACCCTATGTCGCAATTCTGTGACATAAGGGGCCTAGAGGCTGCGGCCGATGATCCGCAAGGCGCCTCCGCTCGAAGCCATCGAGATCTTCGTCGCCGCGGCGCGCGGGCGCAGCTTTCGTGCGGTCGCGCATCAGATGGCGCTGAGCCCGTCGGCGGTCAGCCGCAGGATCGCGACGCTCGAGGGATTTCTGGAAACCCAGCTCTTCGACCGGTCGGGGCCGGTGCCGGTGCTCACGAGCGCCGGACAATCCTATTTCATCGCGATCGAGCCGGCGATCGCGGCGATCCGCGATGCGACCGTCGAAATCGGGCCGGCGCGCGACACGCTGCTCAGGATCGCGACCTCGCACAGTTTCGCCAACTGGCTGGTGCCGCGCCTGCCGGGGCTGCTGCGCGCCGAGGGGATCGAGGTGGAATTGTCGCTCACCCGCGATCCGACGATCCTGATGTCGGGCCAGGTCCATCTGGCGATCTGGGGCGCCACGGCGATTCCGCGCGGGATGACGGCGGAACAGCTCTTCACCGCCAGCGTCTTTCCGGCCTGTGCGCCCGAACTGGCCGACGGACGCCCCCCGCCCGATGCCGATGCCGACCTCGCCGACTATCCGCTGCTCGCCGTGCGGTCGCCGGCCGGCATATGGGATCGCTGGCTCGCGGCGTCGGGACGGCGCGAACTCACCACTGCGCCCCGGGCCTTCGATACGCTGCAATTGATGTACGAGGCGGCGGCCGCCGGCCTCGGCATCGCGCTTGCCATGCCTCTGATCGCCGAAGGGCTGCTGATCGCGGGCCGGATCGTCCCATGTTCGGGCGGAATCCGGCCGATCGGCGAGACCTATTGCCTGTATCGCCCGGCCTCTCCCCGCAGTCCGGCGTCGCTCGATCGCCGCTTCACGGCCTGGCTCCGGCACGAAATCGGGATTTCCCTGAATATCTTCGAAGCGCAGGCTTTCGGACAAGATGCGATGCTTGCGGCGGAATAGCCGTCGCTTACGGCAAGCGAGCGGCCGGATTGCGAAAGACTGCCATCGCCGGTTACGGTGCGCTGCATATCGCGCTTGCGGCGCACATCGATAGAGCGCAGCATTTCGCGAAAAGTCGGGGGAGTGGAACATGATCTTCGAGCAGGTCGCGACCGGCGGCTGCCAATCCTATCTCGTCGGCTGCGAGACGACGCGCGCGGCGATCTTCATCGACCCGGAACTGTCGCAGATCGACCGGTATCTCGGGCTGGTGAATCAGCTCGGCGTCCATGTCCGCTATATCGTCGATACCCACACCCATGCCGATCATTTCTCGGCCAGCCTCGAACTCGCAAAGGCGCTGCACGCGCCGGTCGTGGTCCATCGGCTCAGCCCGGCACCGTTCGCGGACATGCGCCTGGACGATGGTGACATGCTGATCGTCGGAGAGCTAAGGATCAGGGCGCTGCATACGCCGGGCCATACGCGGGATTCGATGTGCCTGGCGGTGGACGATCGGGTGTTCACGGGGGACACATTGCTCATCGGTGGAACGGGACGGACCGACCTGCCGAGCGGCGATCCCCGTGCCCTGTACGACAGCCTGTTCGGCAAGCTGCTGAAACTGCCGCCCGAAACCCTGGTCTTTCCCGCCCATGATTATAAGGGGCGTTCCTGCTCCACCATCGGTGCGGAGATCGCCGACAATCCGCGCCTGCAGAAGACCGAATGCGCCGCCTTCGTCGAGATGATGCAGCAGCTCGATCTTGCCGCACCGACGCATCTGACCGAAGCGCTGCGCACCAATATGAGCGGCGGCCGGACGGTCGCGCAACTGCTGGCGGAGGCGGCGCGCAAAGTGCCGTTCATGTCGCTCGCCGAACTCGCAGAGCGGAGCGGTGGCGACGGCAGCGACGTCGTCATTCTCGATGTGCGAGAAAAGGACGCCTATGACGCGGGCCATGTCCCCGGCGCGGTCCATCTGCCGCGCGGGCAGCTCGAACTGCGCGTCAACACCGCGCTCCCCGACCCGACGCTGAAAGTGATCACCTGCTGCGAATTCGGAAAGATCTCGACGCTGGCCGCGGCGACGCTGCGCGACCTGGGCTATCGCCGGGCGACCGCGCTCGACGGCGGCATGAAGGCCTGGTCCGAAGCGGGCTATCCTTTGGAGTCATGACGGCGGCGCGACGGCATTGTGCCGGGCGTCCGGCTCAGTCGAACATGGCCCTGGCCTTGGCGAGATCATAGCGGCGCTCGGTCAGCGTCTCCTCGTCCCACTCGCTTCTCTCCACCTCGAAAAACGGCCCGCCATAGACATGGATGGCGCCCGTCAGATGCTCGCTGGGATTGGTCACCGAATGGATGACGTCCTTGCCCAGCGGCATCACGTCGCCGGCAACGAGCGATCTGGTGGCGGACGGACTGATCCGGCCGTTCGGGTCGCCCTCCAGCCGGCGCCAAAAGACATTGTCCTCTTGCCCCTGATAGACGCCGATCACTGCCCAGAGCGTGTGGTTGTGTGGCATGATCGTCATCCCCGGTTTCCAGACGACATTGACGATCGTCAGTTCCGGCGACTGATGAAGCGCGACGAGTCCGCTCTCGCCGGGCTTGCCGACACCGGCCATCACCGCGGCCGGTTCGGCGAAGGCCCGCCTCATCACCTCGCAAACGGCGATATGGGTCGGATCCCGGCGGACCGCGGCCAGGCACTCTTCGATGAACGCTGCGACCTCGAACATTCGGATCCCTTCCCGAATAGCCATTCTGGCGAGGTGCTATACCCTATAATCCCCTCCCGCGAGCGGGAGGGGCGTTAAGGCATCAGGCGAAGGTGACCTGCCCGATGCTGGAGATACCGAGCAGGGTGACCGAGCCGCCGAGTTCGAGATTGATGGTGAGATCGACGATGGTGTCGCCATTGGTGTCGGCGGCGACGCTGCTCAGGATGTCCATGCCGACGGCAAGATCGATGACGTCCTGTCCGGGGGTATAGTCGGTGATGACATCATGCCCGTCCTGGAAGTTGATGATGAAGACATCCTTGCCCGCACCACCGGTCAGCGTGTCGTTGCCGCCACCGCCGATCAGCACATCGTCACCGCCCGCGCCATTGAGGCTCTGATTGCCCGCAAAGCCGTAGAGCCGGTCCTCGTCCGCCGTGCCGGTGAGCACATTGCCGCTGCGGCCGCCGCCCACCACCTGCACGCCATCGGCCAGCGTGGTGATCGTCATCGTCACCGTGGCGGTGCTGGTGAGACCGCCATCGTCGGTCACCGTGTAGGTGAAGGTGTCGGTCGCGGTGCTGCCCGGGCTCAGCGCATCGAACACCGGTGAGGATGCGACATATTTCAGCGT
>NZ_JBYSZM010000005.1:0-234480 GCF_058787155.1 Sphingobium sp. FW305-3-2-15-F-TSA7
AGCGGCCCAGCGCCCCGCCCGCCGCCCGCCCCGTCCAGGCTTCACGCGCGCTGGAGAATGCGATCCGGTCGCTCGGCGCGAATTTCTCGGGCAGCGTCGGCATCGCCGTACGCGATGTCCATCAGGACTGGCTGATCGAATATAATGGCCGGCGCCCAATGCCGCAGCAGAGCGTCAGCAAGCTCTGGGTCGCGACCACATTGCTCGACGGCGTCGACAAGGGCCGGATCTCGCTGTCCGACAGCGTCACCATCCGGCCGGAAGACCTGACCTTGTTCCATCAGCCGATCCGCGCATTGGTCGGCAAGGACGGCTATGTCACGACGATCTCGAACCTGCTCGACCGCGCGATGACGCAGAGCGACAACACCGCGAACGACGCGCTGCTCCGCCGCGCCGGCGGGCCCGAAGCGGTGCGCGCCTTTCTCGCGCGCAACGGGCTGACCGATATCCGTTTCGGCCCCGGCGAACGGCTGCTCCAGGCGGGCACGGCCGGCCTCACCTGGCAGCAAAGCTATTCGCGCGGCATCGCCTTCCAGGAAGCGCGCAACAAATTGAGCCGCCAGACGCGCGAGGCCGCGCTCGACCGCTATCTCGCCAGCCCACCCGATGGCGCGACCGCGGTGGGGCTGGTCAACGGCCTGGCCCGGCTGAAGCGCGGCGAGATGCTGTCGAGCCGCTCGACCGACTATCTGATCCAGGTGATGACCGAGTCCAAGACCGGGCCGAAACGCCTCAAGGGCGGGCTCGCGCCCGGCTGGCGCTTCGCACACAAGACCGGCACGGGCCAGGAACTGGGCGGGCGGGCCACCGGCTATAACGACATCGCCCTGCTCACCGCACCCGACGGCCGCACCTATGCGGTCGCCGTGATGATCGGGGAGACGACGCGGCCGATCCCCGAACGGATGAGCCTGATGCAGGCAGTGACGCGGGCGATCATCGCGAACAACTGACGTTTGGGTCACTCCGCGCGTCAATTCAACCTGCACCGTTTGTCCCGAGCGAAGTCGAGGGACGTTGGGGACCGTGCAGCGTGTCTCGACTTCGCTCGACACGAACGGGTTTAGCCCACAGGCTCAACTCTTACGCGCCAGCCTAACCCTCCGCCTTGTCCCCGCGCCGCACCGCCGCGGTGGTTGCCGCCACATCCATCGTGACATTGCCGACAGTGCGCACCAGATCGGGGATCATCTCCACCGCGACCAGCAGTGCCAGCGGTTCCAGCGGCACACCCATCGCGGCGGCGATCGGCGCGATCGAGGTGAAGAAGCTGATCTGTCCGGGCAGGCTGACCGATCCCATCGTCGTGACGGCCGCGACGACCAGGCCGGTGGCCAGCACGCTCGGCGTCAGCGGGATGCCGAACCAGTGCGCGATATAGATGGCGACCGCCAGGTTCATCGCCGGCCCGGTCGCGCGGAAGATCGCGACCGCGATCGGCAGCGGCACGCCCGCGGTCTCGGCCCGGATGCCCAGCTTCTCGCAGCTCTTGAGCATCGCGGGCAGTGACGCGAGCGAGCTTTGCGTCGAGATCGCGACCGCCTGTGCCGGCGCCACCGCGCGGATAAAATCGCCCAGCCTCACCTTGCCGCCGAAAATGGCGAGCGGATAGGCCATCGCCCAGACCACCACACCCGCCAGGCTGACGACGATGACATAATGCGCCAGCGCCCCGATCGCGGAGGTGCCGGCATTGACGCCGACGACGAAGGCAAGCGCGATCACGCCGATCGGCGCGATCAGCAGCACCCAGCCGACAATGACCAGCATCGCCTGTTCGATCGCGGAGAAGAAACCGACGATCCGCTCGCGCGCCTCGGTGCCCAGCCGCGTGACCGCGATCGCGAACACGGTGACGAACAGGATCAGCGGCAGCATTGAATCGCTCGATGCGGCGGCGGCGATCGGGTTGGTCGGCACAATCGTGCGCAGGAAATCGAGAACGCTCGGCGCCTGGCCGACGCTTTCGGTGCGCGTGCCCAGCGCCGCGCTCAGCGCCTTGGCGGATTCACCGGGGATCGGCCAGAGCTGGAGCACCGCCGGCACGAGCAGCGCCGCGATGGTCGCGGAAAGCCACAGCACGATCGCGAACAGGATGACCGAGCGGAAGGCCAGCCGCCCGCCCCGCGCGCTGTCCGCGGTCCGGGCGATACCGGTGATCATCAGCGCGACCACCAAGGGCACGATCGTCATGCGCAGACCGTCAAGCCATAGCGTGCCGATCGGCTCCGCCACCTTGGCCAGGTCTCCCCACCCCGTCTGCCCTGCGATGATGCCGAGCGTGAGGCCGGCGACAAGGGCGATCAGGATGCGTGTGGTATTCGACATGACACAGGTTTAACGCGAAGCCGCATCGCGGCAAGCGGGAACGATGGCCTGGGCGTGTTCGTGCATATGCCCCCTAATTCGTTCTTCAGAGTCGGTCGCTATCACCGCTGCGCGAAGGACATTCCATCGTCATGCTGAACTTGTTTCAGCATCCAGGCCACAACCCGCACTGTTGCGTGGCTTTCGACATGGACCCTGAAACAAGTTCAGGGTGACGATGCGGGTCGCCTTGTCGACGGATTGGGCGTCGACCTAACCCTTGCACTGGCCATAGCCCGGCCCGCGCACCGCGCGGCCCGGCGTGGCGCCGGTATGTTCGCCGTCCTTGAGCACCTGCACGCCGTTGACGAAGACATGGCGCATGCCGGTGGCATAGACCTGGGGTTTTTCGAAGGTGGCATGATCGGTGATCGTCGCCGGATCGAAGATCGCGATATCGGCGAACAGGCCGGGCTTCAGCGAGCCGCGATCCTTGATGCCCAGGTTCGACGCGGGAAAGGCGCTCATCCGCCGGATCGCGTCGGGCAGGGTGATCACCTTTTCATCGCGGACATATTTGCCGAGCAGCCGCGCGAAATTGCCATAGGCGCGCGGATGCGTGCTCGATTTCAGGAACACGCCTTCGGGCGCCTGCGACGAGGCGTCCGATCCGAAACTCATGAACGGCAGCGCGACCTGCTTGCGGACATTGTCCTCGGTCATCATGAAATAGGTGGTGTCGATACGGCTGCCGTCCTCGATCACCAGGTCCATGGCGACTTCCTCGGCCGGCTTGCCACGTTCGGCCGCGACCTCGGCCAGCGACTTGCCGATATATTTGCGCAGCGCCGGATTCTTGAAACCGGTGAACTTCATATTGGCCGGGCCGACGCCGTAGAAATAATTCTCCCATGTCGTGGCAGGCTTCTTCATCTCCTCGGCCATGCGCTTGCGCGTCGCCGGATCCTTCATCCGCCCGATCCACGCCTCCAGCCCGCCATCCTGCGCCCAGGTCGGCATGGCCGCGTCGAGCCCGGTGGCGCCCGCGGGATAGGTGTACATGTCGGTGGTGATGCGCAGCCCCTCGGCGCGCGCGGCCTCGATCTTCGCGATCGCCTGGTCGTATTTCGCCCAGTTGGTCCGCCCCGCCATCTTGAGGTGATAGACCTCGGCCGGGGTCTTCGACTTGCGCGAGATCTCGATCAGCTCGTCGATCGATTCGAGCAGCCGGTCCCCTTCGGACCGCATATGGCTGATATACATGCCGCCGCATTTGCCCGCCTCGGCGGTGATCGCGATCAGCTCGGGCGTTTCGGCATAGGTGCCCGGCGCATAGATCAGCGAGCTGCCCACACCCATTGCCCCCTCGTCCATCGCCTGACGCACCAGCGCGCGCATCCGGTCGAGTTGTTCGGGCGTCGGATCGACATCCTTCTCGCCCAGTTCGTGGACACGCACCGTCTCCGCGCCGACGAAACTCCCGAAATTGGTCGAGACGCCCTTTTTCTCGAGAAAGTCGAAATAGCCGCCCAGCGTGGTCCAGCTGACGGGGAAATGCTCATCACCCTGGCGGCGCTCGGCAGCGGCCTTCATTTCCGGGCTCAGCGGCCCCATCGAACTGCCTTCGCCCATCACTTCCAAGGTCACGCCCTGGCGGATGTCGCTCTGCGACTTGCCGTCGATGATCAGCGAGACGTTCGCCCAGCTCAGCATGTTGATGAAACCCGGCGATACCGCGAGCCCGCGCGCATCGACTTCGGTCTTGCCCTTGCCCTCGACGCGCGGCGCGACCGCGACGATCCGGTCGCCCTTCACCGCGACGTCGCCGGTATAGCCGTCACCGCCCGAGCCGTCATAGATCGTGCCGCCGCGGATCACGACGTCATAGGCCGGGGGTGCTCCGGCGAAGGCCGCGGTGGTGGAGCAAAGGGCGAGGAGGAGGAGCGGGGTGCGTTTCATGGAGCCAGCCTAGCCGGGTTTTCAGGATTGGCAATTATCGAGCGCGACTGGAGCAATGTTTTTCCATTCGAGCAATCGACGCGTTCGAGCGACACGAAACCACGCAGCGTCTTGTCGCCCGTCGCCCCTCAACCCATCTACACCGTCGCGCGCCCGCTTGCGCTTCAAGAACAAATCTGGAACAAACCGGCCCATGCTGACTCATATTTCGGTGCGCGGCGCGCGCGAGCACAATCTGAAGGGCGTGGACGTCGAGATTCCGCGCGACACGCTCACAGTGATCACCGGGCTGTCGGGCAGCGGCAAATCGTCGCTCGCCTTCGACACCATCTATGCCGAGGGGCAGCGCCGCTATGTCGAGTCGCTGTCGGCCTATGCGCGCCAGTTCCTCGAACTGATGCAGAAACCCGATGTCGATCATATCGAGGGGCTGAGCCCGGCGATCTCGATCGAGCAGAAGACGACGAGCCGCAATCCGCGCTCGACCGTCGCGACGGTCACCGAGATCTACGATTATATGCGCCTGCTCTGGGCGCGTGTCGGCATTCCCTACAGTCCGGCGACCGGTCTGCCGATCGCGGCGCAGACCGTCAGCCAGATGGTCGATCGCGTGATGCAATTGCCGGAGGGCACGCGCTTCTACCTGCTCGCCCCCGTCGTGCGCGGCCGCAAGGGCGAGTATCGCAAGGAATTGCTCGAATGGCAGAAAGCGGGCTTCACCCGCGTCCGCATCGACGGCGAATTCCACGACATCGAAAGCGCGCCGGCGCTCGACAAGAAATACAAGCACGACATCGAAGTGGTGGTCGATCGCATCGCGGTCCGCGAGGGCATCGAGACGCGGCTGGCCGACAGTTTCGAAACCGCGCTGAAACTGGCCGATGGCCTGGCCTATACCGACATGGCCGACGGCCCGGTGCCTGGGCGCGAGACCGCGGGCGCCGATGGCGGCGCGATGAAGGGCGCCGGCGTGCCCGAGAACCGCATCGTCTTTTCGGAGAAATTCGCCTGCCCGGTCTCGGGCTTCACCATCGCCGAGATCGAACCGCGCCTGTTCAGCTTCAACGCGCCGCAGGGCGCCTGCCCGGCCTGTGACGGGCTGGGCGAGAAATTGCTGTTCGACGAGGATCTCGTCGTCCCCAACCATGCACTGAGCCTCAAAAAGGGCGCGGTCGTGCCCTGGGCGAAATCCAACCCGCCCTCGCCTTACTACATGCAGGTGCTCGCCAGCCTCGCGCGCGAGTTCGGCTTCTCGCTCGAAACCCCGTGGCAGGACCTGCCGGGCGAAGTGCGGCTGATCATCCTGCACGGCACCGGCGGCAAGCCCGTCACCCTGCGTTTCCAGGACGGCCGCAAATCCTATGAAGTGAAAAAGGCGTTCGAGGGCGTGATCGGCAATCTCAATCGCCGCATGCTCCAGACCGAAAGCGCCTGGATGCGCGAGGAACTGAGCAAATATCAGTCGGCCGCGCCGTGCGAGGTGTGTGAAGGCGCTCGGCTCAAGCCCGAGGCGCTCGCGGTCAAGATCGCGATGACCGATATCAGCACGGTCACCCATATGTCGGTGGTCGACGCGCTCCCCTGGTTCACCGATCTGCCCAACCATCTGAGCGACCAGCAGCGCGCGATCGCCGAGCGGATCCTGAAGGAGATCGTCGAGCGCATCGGCTTCCTCAACAATGTCGGGCTCGACTATCTCAATCTCGATCGCACCAGCGGCACGCTGTCGGGCGGCGAATCGCAGCGCATCCGCCTGGCCAGCCAGATCGGCAGCGGGCTTTCGGGCGTGCTCTACGTGCTCGACGAGCCGAGCATCGGCCTGCACCAGCGCGACAACGACATGTTGCTGGCGACGCTGCGCCGCCTGCGCGACCTCGGCAACACCGTGCTCGTCGTCGAACATGACGAGGATGCGATCCGCACCGCCGACCATATCATCGACATGGGGCCAGGCGCGGGCGTCCATGGCGGCGAGATCGTGGCGCAGGGCCGGCTGGAGGATATCCTCGCCAACGACAACAGCCTGACCGGCGACTATCTCGCCGGCCGCCGCGAAGTGCCGGTGCCGGCCAAGCGCCGCAAGGGCACGGGCAAGAAGCTGACGGTGCACAACGCGACCGCGAACAATCTGCGCGGCGTCACCGCGTCGATCCCGCTCGGCACCTTCACCTGCATCACCGGCGTCTCGGGATCGGGCAAGTCGAGCTTCACCGTCGACACGCTTTATGCGGCATCGGCGCGCGCGCTCAACGGCGCGCGCATGGTCGCGGGCAAGCATGAGAAGATCACCGGGCTCGAACATCTCGACAAGGTGATCGACATCGATCAGTCGCCGATCGGCCGCACGCCGCGATCGAATCCGGCCACCTATACCGGCGCCTTCACCAATATCCGCGACTGGTTCGCCAACCTGCCCGAGAGCGAGGCGCGCGGCTACAAGCCCGGCCGCTTCAGCTTCAACGTCAAGGGTGGCCGCTGCGAGGCCTGCACCGGCGACGGGCTGATCAAGATCGAGATGCACTTCCTGCCCGACGTCTACGTCACCTGCGACGTCTGCCACGGCGCACGCTACAATCGCGAAACGCTGGAAGTGAAGTTCAAGGGCCGGTCGATCGCCGACGTGCTCGACATGACCGTCGAGGACGCAGTCGAATTCTTCAAGGCGGTGCCGCCGATCCGCGACAAGATGGCGATGCTCGCCGAAGTCGGCCTGGGTTACGTCAAGGTCGGCCAGCAGGCGACGACGCTGTCGGGCGGCGAGGCGCAGCGCGTCAAGCTCGCCAAGGAACTGAGCCGCCGCGCGACGGGCAACACGCTCTACATCCTCGACGAGCCGACCACCGGCCTGCATTTCGAGGATGTCCGCAAGCTGCTCGAAGTGCTCCACGCGCTGGTCGAACAGGGCAACAGCGTCGTGGTGATCGAGCATAATCTCGACGTCATCAAGACCGCCGACTGGATCATCGACCTGGGCCCCGAAGGCGGCGTCAAGGGCGGCGAGATCGTCGCCGAAGGCACGCCGGAGAAGGTCGCGGAGAATCCGCGCAGCTTCACCGGCAGCTATCTGAAGCCGCTGCTGGTGCGGGGGAAGAAAGCACCCGCGAAGGAACTGGCGCTGGAGGGCGAGGCGGCGGAGTGAATTTGTCCGTGTCGGTTTCTCTTCGCGGCATATAACCCGACAGTCGATGCCGGCGTCATGCCGCCCGAAAAATGCGTTCGGCCCCCGGGTCTTTCGTATCGGCCCGCTCGTTGGACAACTTCCTCTACCTGAAGGAAGATTTTCCATGACCGACACCAGCCACGACATCCGTACGCTCAATTCGCTGATCGCCACGACGATCGACAGCGTCGATGGCTATACCGAAGCCGCCAAGGATTCGGATAGCGGCCGCTTTGGCTCGATCTTCACCGATCGCGCGTCCGAGCGTCGCCAGGCCCTGACGCTGCTGCAGACCGAAGTGACCCGCCTGGGCGGCAATCCCGAAGATGACGGCACCGCGCTCGCCGGCGCACACCGCATGTTCCTCAATCTCAAATCCGCCGTGCTGGGCAAGGATGAAAAGGCGATCGTGAACGAAGTCGAACGCGGCGAGGATCATATCAAGGCGAAGTTCGAGGATGCGCTCAAGGATGACGATCTGACGCCCCAGACCCGCGGCGTGATCGAACAGGCCTATGGCTCGGTCCGCCAGGGCCATGACCAGATGCGCGACCTGAAGCATTCGATGGAAGCCGCGAGCTAAGGTTTCCGGCTTTTAGTTCAGCCAATCCCCCTCCCGCTTGCGGGAGGGGTTAGGGGTGGGTCTGTTCGGACCTAGCGCCAATTGGCGTGGACCTTCATCCTATTGGACGAACTCGAAGCTCGTCGGATAACTTCCCCAGTCGCCGGTGCTGACGCCATTGGCCTCGCTGCCCGCATAGCTTGACCGCCCGGGTACTGCGCGCATCGTGACGGTGCCGCCGCGCGGGCCGATCAGGCCGGCGTGGAGCGCAGCGCGGCAGATCGCGGAGTCGGTCGTATAAGGTCCGCTGCCCCAGACCGAACCCGAAGCGGCGGCTTCGGCCGGGCAGCGGCAGGTGAGCGTCGTGCCCGCCGTCGCCAGCACGCCGGCGCTGGCCGGACAGATCGCCACCGTCGTCTCGGGATAGCCGGGCGAAACCGAATTGGCGGCGGTGGCGCGCGCGACGACGAAGCTGCGCGACCATGATCCCCAATCGCTCGATGCCACGCCGCGCCGCGTCGATGCGGCATAAGCGCTGCGCCCCGGGCGAGCGTCGACCCGGATGGTGCCGCCATCCTCGCGCACCGCGCCGGCATGGAGCGCCGACCGGCAGAGTTGCGAATCATCGGTATAGATATCCGACCCCCAGACCGAACCGGCCGCAACCGCCTCGGACGAGCAATGGCAGACCAGAGTCTGGCGACCGGACTCGAGCTTGGCGGGGCATTCGCCGGGCGGCATAGGCTGCGCAGCGACGGGATCGGCAAATGTCGTGGAAACGGCCGCCCCGAAAACCAGTGTCGCCGCGGCAAGGGCAATGCGTATCATGCAATGTCTCCCCAGATTTCCACCGGAGGCTAACATTGCGGGGCCGGAACGACAAATCCGGCGGCGCGATCGGGTGGCGATCGAACTGCAGCGATCATTGCGTCACCCGTCCGTTCAGCGCTCGACCTCATAGAGGAACATCCGCCGCTCCCCGGCCGTTCAGTCGTGCAGCACAGGAGACCGCGCATGACCATCGACAACAGCCAGATCAGGCAAGCCTTTGCCGAGGCGCAGCAGGAGAAGGGCCAATCGGGCAGCCCCGGCGACGATGGCCGGATCGGTGCGGGTCCGGAGGATGACTTCGCCGATGACGGCTATGACGACAGCCAGCGCGCCGAGATCCTCGAAGCCGAAAGCCTGGGCCCACGCGGTGCACGTGGCGTTGTGCAGACCGACATCGTTCCCGACCTGGGCGGCGGCGATGCCGATGACGACGAGATCGAGGACGATGGCGACCGCGCGGATCGCATCGAGGACACCGACGAACCCTTTACACGCGAGGATTGAAACGCCCGCGATTTCAACCGCCGCGGAAGACCCGGTTGGGCAGCACCGCGCGCGGCTGGTGCGGCGGCATATAGGTCGCCAGCAGATCGGCGCGCGCCACCGGCTTGCCGGCACCCGGTGCGATCGGACGACGCGCACTTGAATCCTGTGTGGGCATCGTCATCGCGCATCCCTCCGATTGATGTTCGTGAAGGGCAAACAGCCGGGTCGGCCGATGGTTCAAATCGCTGCAGCGCAGCGAAGATTATCGCGACGCAGCACTCTCCGCACCCGCATCGACGCGCGTCAGCCGGTACATCGGATAAGTGCCATAGCGCTTGGCCAGCGCGATCCGCCCGACATAGCGGCATCGGAACGCATCGGGCGCCTCCAGCGTCAGGATCGCCGCGAAGGGCTCGGTGACGAAGACCGCGCCGGGCGGCGTCACCGGTTCGATGCGCGCGGCGCGCGACACTTCGGTTCCGTAGAAATTGATGCGCCCGGTGATGCGATCGAGCGTGCGATAGGCCGGGCCGTAATGCACCCCGATCCGCATGCCGCCGCTGTGCGACAGGCCGAGCGCGCCATAATCGAAATCGCTTAGCCTTTGCTGGAGCATCAGCGCGATCTCCGCGGCGGCGGCGGCGCTCGACGCGACCGCATAGAGCGCGTCGCCCCAGCTGTTGCGGCACAACACATCGCCCTCGCGTTCGTCGAGCACATCGGCGACATGCCGCATCACGCCGTTCCAGAATGCCGGCAGCACCGCTTCGGCCAATCGCGAAAAGCCCGGAAAGTCGGTGAACAGGATCGCCGCCAGCGCCCGCTCGCTCTGTTCCTCCGCCCCCGCCGGCCGCGGCCTGAGCGCACGGTCGATCTTGCCCGGATCGACGACAAGCGTCGTCCCGCCGCGTCTGCGCCAGGTGGCGACGTCAGCGCCGGTGCCCGCCGATCCCGCCGCCGCCGCGCCATCCCAGATCGCGAGTTGCCGCGGCACACCGCCCAGATGCTGGGCGCGCAGCACCGCCAGCCCCATTGCGACACGGCTGCCATAAGCGAACTGATCGGGATCGCCGACATAGGCCATTTCGCTGGCGAAGGTCCGGCTGGCCGCCGCCGCCATGCAGCGTTCGAACCGTTCGACCCATCCAGCCCCGGCGGGCAGCACCGACTGGGCGATGAAATCGTCGCGCGCAAAGGGCAGGACGACATGGAGTTCGCCGCCGCGCGCCAGCACCGCCTCCGCGATCAGGATATCGCCGCCGGCCGCAAGCGCGCCATAAGCGAAGCCGACATCCTCCGCGGCCAGCCGCCGCCCGACTTCCGCGGCGAGAGCGGCTTCGGCGGTGGCATCAGCCACGAACATATGCCCGCAAAAATGGATCACGCGCGGCGGCCGGATCGCGTCCAGCAAGCGGTCGGCGGCATCCGCGTCGAGCCCGAGATGCGCGGCAAGCACGGCGAATTGCCGGCAGCTGGTCGACCGCGCACCATGATCGGCGCCGTCGAGCGCGACGGCCCGGCGCAGCATCGCCTCGCTCTCCGCGACATGCCCGAGGATGAGCAGCGCCTCCGCACCGGTCGCCGCCATATAATAGTCGCGCGGATCGCCGACCTGCGGATGCGCCAATATCTCCGTAGCGATCGCCCGAGCGGAATCGTCGCGCCCGCACAAGGCGGCCAGGCTGGCGGCGTTGATGCCGGGATAGGGATCGCCGCTGTCCACGAACAGCGCATGATAGGCATCGGACGCGGCGGCGAGCGCGCCCAGCCGGCGAGCGCCCGTCAGCATCGCCAACGCACGATCCTTGAGCAGGCGCGCGGCGATCGCGCGGTGATGCGGGTCGTCGGAGCGATCGAGACCATATTCGCCGAACAGCTCGGCTGCGCGATCGGCATCGCCCATCCTGGCCAGCGCCAGCACGAGCTGATGACGGATCGCCGGCGACTCGTCGCCTTCGCCGATCGCCGAGACGGCTTCGTCATAGGCCGCGATCAGGTCGCCGCGTGCGATCGCCCGGCGCGCGCGATCGAGCGCATCGGTCATCGGTTCAGTCCGCTGCCGCGTCCACGGGCCCGTCGTCCTGCACGCCAACCTCCTGCGCCGCCGCCTCTCGCGACAGGGCCGCGCGCTTGCGCAGCAGCTTGGCGGTGACGATGATCGCGGGCACGATCAGCGCGACGATGCCAAAGGCCAGGCCGAAGACCTCGCCCAACCCGGCATAGCCGTCGATCAGTTTCTTGAGCGGTCCCCAGCAGAACCAGATGGCGACGACCCAGAGCAGCGCACCGACATAGAGCGCCAGCCGGTTCTCCAGCACGATGCCGAGCCCGGCCAGGCCGCTGTCCGAACGGCCGGATTTGGTGCCCGATGCCGCGCGGAAGCGGGCAAGCTCCATCTCCGCCTGTTGCTGGCCCGTCCGGGCCTCGTCCAGCTCGCGGCGCATGCGCACCATTTCGCGTGCGCCGGTCGCGACTTCGCCCGATTGCGCCTTGGCCGTATCGACCTGTTCGGCCAGCTCGGCTTCGAGCGCCGCCCGCTTCGCGCGCTCGCCGGCAAGCTGCTGCCGCATATCGGGCATGGCGCGCTCGACGATGGTGTCGATCACGTCCGATGCCAGCGGATCGGCGGCGTAGCGTGCCAGCCAGCGTTTCCAGTCGTCGATGCTGCCCGTCCGGCTCAGCCGCGCATATTCGGCCAGCCCCGGGCGGCCGAGCAATTCGCCGATACGCGCGACGATGCCGAGCCACACCGGATTGTCGGTGCCTTCGGCGCCCGCCGGCAGCACCTCCGCCTGGATCGAGCGGAATTCGAGCGGCAGCTGGCAGGGCTCGAGCTGGACGGCGATCAGCCCGCTGCGTTCCTTGCCGGTGCGCGCCTCGTTGCGGACCCAGTCGGACTGGGCGGAGGTTTCGGACCAGAGCACAAGCAGCGCCTTCGCCGCTTCGATCTCACGCTCGATCTCGCGATCGAACGACGCGCCGGCGCCGATCCCGGCATCGAACCAGATTCCGACCTTAAGCGCGGCGAGCGCGTCGCGGATCGCGATGCACCGGTCGCGGTCGTTCCGGGAATAGCTGATGAAGATATCCGCCATGGCTGGGTCCTGCCTGTCCGGTTGAAAAGCGAGTATAGACCAGGCCGATGAGGCGGCAAGTGATCGCGGGCACAGCATGACGCGGGGAGCGAAAACACGACCCGTGCGAACCTCGTGCCCACGCCGCTCGGCAACGAGCCCGATCGCCATCACCGCCGTCGATACCGGCACGCAGAGGTTGCGCTTCGTCGCCGATGACCTTCTTTCGCTCCGCCGATCGGGTGACGCGGGCGCGATCGGCCGGCGGGTCTCAGGCGATCAGCGGGTCGCAACCGCCACGGCCGCGCCCGCCATCGCCGCGCCGCTCGTCCGGTTGAGCACCCTGATCGCGCGCGGGCTGGTGAACAGCCGCCGCGCGCGGACCGCGAGATAGATATAGGTGCCGAACACCAAGGCGAGAACCGCAAGCGTCGCGGCCACCAGTTCGAAATAACCCAGCATCGAAATGCGCGTGAGATCGATGATCGTCGGCAGCAGGGCGAGATAGAACATCATCGTCTTGGGATTGCTCAATGTCAGCGCGAGGCCGGCCAGAAACAGCCTGACCGGATGTTCGGGCCGCGCGTCCTGTTCGACATCGCGTGCGACGACCGGCGCCGTCCAGAGCTTCCAGGCGAGGTATATGAGATAGGCGATGCCAGCCCATTTGATCGCGACGAAAACCCCGTAAAAGGTCTGCGCCAGTGCGGCGAGCCCGACGATCGCGCAGGACAGCCAGACGACGTCGCCGATCGCCATGCCCGCGGTGAAGGCGACGGCGCCATTGGAACCGCGCCCGAGAACACGGGCGAGGATCGCGGCGATGCCGGGCCCCGGCGATACCGCGGCAACGAGAAGCGCGATCGAAAAGACGATGATCCCGGTCAGGTCCATGGCCGACTGCTCCGATGGTGGCAGGCCCTCACCTGCCTGTTCCGATGATGCAGGTGGCTTCGCATGGGTTGGTACGCCTCGCAAGCGTGAACAATCACGCCCGATCGCAAGATCCGCTCCCCAAAAAGGCCGGCTCGCGGACCGCAATGTCCACGAGCCGGCAGATCGCCCCCTCGGATCGACCTTGGGGCCAGAGTTCCGGGCACACTGGGACATACCCGGAACGCAATATGTCAGGGATTTGAAAGCGCAGGCTATTCGCAGGGATAGAAGCGGCCATCCCTGGCCCGATAGCTGTCGGTTCGCGCGTCGTAATTGCCATAGCGATCGAGACAGTAGCGACGCCGTTCGCGGCGCTCCTTCTTCTTCTTGTTGTCGCTTCCGATCGCAGCAATCACGCCGCCGACGATCGCGGCGCCGACGACACCCGCCACCATCCCGTCGGTCCTGGCGTCCTTGCGCCGTTCGCGCTCCCGCCAGCCACGCCGATCGCGATCGCGATCGCAATCACACCGTACCCGGTCCCGACCATGCAGCCCCCGGCAATTGTCGGAGAACGACGGCCCCATCGGTCGGGGCGGCGGCCGATGGCTCCAGCGCTGGTCCTGTCCATCTTGCGCGAACGCGGCGGAGGAGAGCGGCATGGCTCCGGCGAGCCAGGCAAAGGCTCCCACGGCAAGGGCGTATTTTCCGAGTCGAGCGACCATTTTTCTACTCCGGACTGACGGCCAACAGCGCCGTTTCCGGACAAGACACGATGGACATTGCGCATAGCTGGCGTTGCCCCGGGGGCGCTTTCCGGGTGCGCGCTCAGCAACCGAATCTCGGCTTTTCGAAATCATATATCAGCCATCCGTCCTCCACGCGGTTCGCATAGAAGGTGTAGAAGCACCGATCCGTCTCGGTGGTGCTCGGCGTATATTCGGTCTTGATTTCCGGATGCCGGTTTCCGCGCCCCTTGTGCTCGACACGGGTCGTCGCGGTGCCGGGCGTGGTGGTGGTGGATTCCTCGAGCCATTGATAGGCGCGCCGCCCGCCGGGCAAGTCTCTGACATCGATCGGCGGGCCATATTTGGCCATGACCGACTCCGGCGGGCGGCCGATATAGCCGCGCATGATGTCGGTCGAGCATCCGCCGACCATGAGCGTCGATACAAGCAGCAGGGCAATTCGGCCGGCAAACAATGTCGGACTCTGGCGTTTCATGAAACCTCGCAGTCGAATCTGGATTTGATCGCTGCACAGCCAACGCCATGAAGATTGCGTCAGGGTTGCAGACGCTGCGCGGCCGGGAGAAATTCGAGCCGTATCGTCGTGCCGCCGTCGGGCGCGTCCGACACCTCGATCCGTCCGCGATGCCGATCCATCACCTGCCGAACCAGATTCAGGCCCAGCCCTGCGCCCGTCGCCCGCGCGCGCAGGCGATAAAATGGTTCGAAGATCCGCTCGCGCTCATGCGCCGGGATGCCCGGTCCATTGTCCTCGACCTCGATGGCATTTTCATGCGCACGGATGACGACATGGTTTCCACCATGCTCGATTGCGTTGCGGATGAGGTTCGACAGAATCCGCTCGATCGCGCCGGCATCACCCCACACAGCAACGGGGTCGAGACCGGCCACTTCGACCTCGCAGCCATTGGCGATCAGAATGGGCGCAAGGTCCGCGGCGACGGTCCGCGCGATCAGCCCAAGATCGATGCCGTTCGACAGCGACACACCCCGGTCGATGCGTTGCAGATCGACGAGCTGTTCGGCCAGAGTGGCAAGCCGCCCAACATCGCGTCCGAGCCGGTTTGCGATATCAGCATCCTCCAGCCCCTCAATCTTGGCCTGCAGGATCGCGATGGGGGTACGAAGCTCGTGCGCCGCATCGACGACGAAACGCTGGTGCCGCTCATAGCCTTCGTCCAGCCGGTGCAGGGCGCCATTGATCGCCCGGACCAGCGGGATCACTTCGCTGGGGATATCGTCTTCCGGCAGCCGATATCCGCGCCGATCGGTATCGATATGCTCCGCTTCCCGGGCAATGGCCGCCATGCCGGCAAATGCCCTGCTGACGATCCAGGGGATCGCGACGATCGTGATGAGCGCAAGCAGCAGCAGGATCGGGACCATCAGCAGGTTGGACAGGAACAGGACGACGAAGGTCAGGCTGAAAAGGCGCCCATTGCCGAGGACGGTGAATGTGCCGGCAGGGCCGTCGGCCGTGCGGATGACAGCCGAAAGCTGATAGGGCTTACGAATGTCGCGGATGTCGGCAAAGCTCAACCGATCCAGATTCCGACTGAGCAGCTTATAGGCATCGGGCACCACACCGGCCTCGACGATCTCGCCGCGACTGCTGCGCGCGACGAACCAATAGTCTGGAACCGCCGTCCGAAGCGCCCTGATCTCGTCGGTGTCCTTCAGTTCGAGCCGGCCGTCGGCTCGCCGCTCGATCGCCCGCGCCGCAATCTCCGTGATCTGCGCATCGACGAGAACGCCGCCCATGTCCGCGCGCACCAGAAACGCGACAAAGGCCAAGCCGAAGACGAACAAGACGACGACATGGAACAGCAGGAGCTGGACGATCAGGCGACGCTTGAGCGATCGCTTCCCGGGAAACCTCATGAGGCGCGACGCAGAAGATAACCCACGCCTCGGATCGCATGGATTTCGACGCCGGCCTGCGCCTCGACGAGCTTCTTGCGCAGCCGGGAGATATGGGAGTCGAGCGTGTTCGACTGGATCTCGTCGTCAAACCCGTAAACGGCCTGTTCGAGCGTGGGACGAAGGACCGTGCGCCCCCGACGGCGCATCAGCGCGGCCAGCACGCGCAGCTCGCGTCGCGGCAGATCCAGGCGCGCATTGCGGACATGCGCCTCGTCATGCGCCATGTCGAACACGAGATCGCCAAGCTGAACCTGCTCGGCGGCCAGGCTCGCGGGACGCCGGCGAACCGCCCTGATCCGCGCCAGCAATTCTTCCATGGCAAAGGGTTTGGCGAGATAATCGTCGGCGCCATGATCCAGCCCGGACACACGGTCGGCGATCTCGCCGCGGGCCGTCAGGACGATGACGGGAACCCCGGCATTGCAGCGACGCAATTCGGGGAGAAGCGAGAGGCCGTCCCCGTCCGGCAAGGTCCGGTCGAGCAGCACCAGATCATGATCCGCGCTGAGCGCGGCTTCCCCCGCATCGGCGAAACTATGGACATGGTCGATGACGAAACCCTCGCGTTCGAGCACCAGCCGGAGCGCCGCGGCCATCTCCAGCTCGTCCTCGATCAGCAATATCCTCACAGCCTTGCCCCCGCTTCATGTCCGTCCGAAAGGGAACCGGACGGGGTGCGTGCTCGCCCACCCGTCCGGTTCCCGGGATATGCTCTGGAGTGGATCCGGTTCAGATTGAACCGGATCGACTCCAGATCCCTTTGTTTGCCGTGATTTCCGAGCCGGCAGGTGATTCCACCTGCCTCGAAATCACTCTAAAAACCCATCGAGACGCCCAGCTGCGTCCGTGACGCCTTCAGTCCGTCCCGATAATTGATACGATCATATTCGGCGCGAACGAAAAAGCCCGGCGCGATGGCGGTCTCGATGCCGCCGCCATAGAGAAGGCCGCTTTCCGTAGAGCCGGTCTTGATGTCCTTGCTGGTGGTTGCGGCAAAGTCGGTCTTCTCCCGGACGCGCAGCCAGCTATAGCCCGCACGGCCATAGATCAGGACATTTTTGGCGGGAAGAAAGCCGGCGCGCGCCGTGGCATCCCAGGTCCAGCCCGGCTTGAGCGAATATTCGCCGGTGCTGCTCTTCGCCTTCAGGCTCTTGCCGCCCCGGCCGATCCCGGCTTCGGCGCCGATGACGAACATGTGCCCCAGCTCCATGTCGAAACCGGCATGCCCCCGATAGCCAAAGCCGCCGCGATCGGCGTCGACGGCAGTGGCGATCCGGGGAAGCGCATAGTCTCCCTCATAGGATCGATAGTCCGCCGAAACGCCGATCTTCACACCGCTGAAGCTGCCTTCATCCGCGGATTGCGCGAATGCGCCGGTCGGCACCATCGCGCATACTGCCGCAACAAGAATTCGACTCTTCATCTGTTTTTCCTTCACTGGACCTTGGTCGACCGCCCCGCATATGCGGCAGCGGCCGGCGGGCTTTCCGCCCAGTGAATTGCCTCAGCATTGCGTCCGCCGGATGTTTGCGAACGGCGCGTACCGCACAGCTCCTGAAGGGCGCCGATCGCGCCTATCCCGTCCAGCCGTCCAGATGGGTTTCGAGCACCGCCAGCGGCAGCGCACCGGTCAGCAGTCCGGCGTCATGAAAGGCCTTGATGTCGAACCGTGCACCCAGCCGGGCACGGGCCCTGTCGCGGCAACGGGTCCAGACCTGATGGCCGAGCATATAGCCGCAGGCCTGGCCGGGCTGGACGCAATAGCGCTCGACTTCGCGGGTCACCGACGTCTCGGCGTCGCCCAGCGTCTCGATCATGTAGCGGATCGCCTGCTCGCGGCTCCAGCGCTTGTGGTGCAATCCGGAATCGACGACCAGCCGAGCCGCCCGGAACAGCAGCGAGGCGAGATAGCCGAGCCGGCCGAGCGGATCGCCGGCATAGACGCCCATCTCGTCGGCCAGCTGTTCGGCATAGAGCGCCCAGCCTTCGCTATAGCCGGAGAACAGAGGCATGCGGCGGAGCAGCGGCAGGCCCTTGGCCTCCATCGCCAGCGCGTTCTGCAGATGATGGCCGGGCAGGACCTCGTGATAGACGAAAGTCGGCACGTCGAATTTCGGCCATTCGGCGGTGTCGCGCAAATTCATCGAGAGCAGGCCCGGCCGCCCCCCGTCGACCGATGGCGGCTGATAGGTTCCGCCCGGGGCGCCCGCCTCGACGCTCGGCGGCGTGCGCTGGACGGCGACCGGGGCCTGGGGCAGCGCGTTGAACCAGTCGGGCAGGCGGCGGCGCATGCCGGCGATCATGCCGTCGATATCCTTCAGCACCGCCGCGCGCCCGGCGTCGGTATTGGGATAGAGATAGGCCGGATCCTTGCGCAGCGCGGCGATGCGTTGCGCCATCGAGCCCTGCGTCAGGCCGCGTGCCGCCAGGATCGCGTCGGCCTCCTTGGTCAGCCTGGCCACCAGTTCCAGGCCGAGCCGGTGGATATCCTCGCCGCTCATGTCGGTGGTCGTGAACGAGCGGACGCCATAACGGTAATAGGCCTCGCCGTCCGGCAGGCGCCAGCAGCCGGCGTCGTGCGATGCCCCGGGCAGCGCCCGGGCCTGAAGGTCGGCCTGACGCCGTAGCGCGGGATAGACCCGCTCGGCGACGATGCCGGCGGCGCGGCGCTCCCAATCGCCGGCCAGTCCCTTCGCCGTGGTGCGGCCGGTCAGGTTCGCCACCAGCTCCGACTGTGCCGCCGGACCGGCGATCATGCCGCGTAGCTGCTGTTCGCTTCGGCGCAGCACGAAATCCGGCGGGGTCGCGCCCCGGGCATAGTCGTCCCGCGCGCGCTCGGTCTCCTGATCGAGCACCGTCGCGAAAGCGGCGAGGCGCGACAGATAAGCCTCGGCATCCGCGACGGTGGCGACGCCGTGCTGGTGCGCGAGGAAACCGGGGACCGACTGATAGCTGCCCGTCATCTGCGAGATCACATAGGGCACCGCGCCACCGACCCCGGGATCGCCATAAGGGAAATCGAAACCGCGCAACGTCGAGGCCGCCAGATCGGCTGCCACCTGATAATTCAGGCGGTCGGTATCGTGCAGATCGGCCAGCCGATACCGGCCCAGCCCGTCCTTCATTCGCTGCATCAGCGCCTTCAGGCGAAGCAGGCCGGCGGCCGAGCGGTCGTCGAGGCGCGTCCTGGCCGCCGCATGCGGGCCGGTGTCCATGCCGGTCATCGTCATCAATTGCGGCGAGTCCAGCAGCGCATCCTGCATCGCCTGGTCCATCAGCGCGGTCAGCCCGGCGCCATCGCCCGGCGGGGCGGCACGCGCGGTTCCGGCAAAAGCGACCGAGCCGGCGGCGAGCAGCAGATGTCGACGGCTGATCATGCGGCAAGACCGGACGCGCTTTGTCGATGGCATCGCGCTTCGTTGTCAGGTCCGAACATGATTGCCACCTCCACACACCTCCAGAAACGAAGAGTTCCGGCGACATAATAGGTCGCAGCCGGCAGTTCAAAGCACCCCGGTACCCCAGATGCGTCTAAATGACCGGTCGACGGGAGAGGTCGCGGTGCCGGGGCGAGCAGATTGCCGACGTGGCAGCGCCGTTCAGCGGGATCGCTCCGACAGCGACACATTGGGTTTCGGACTGAGACCGGCAGAGGGATTATAGCCCAGCGATTCGGTCGACGGTTTCGCCGCTGCCGTCATCGCCTCCTCGCGTTCCCGACGGCGCAGATCGACGCTTTCGGACGGGTCATGCTCCACGATGCCGCGCTCCTTGGCATCCGCCTTGTCCAGCAGTCCCTGGAACGTCCCCGAATCGATGGCCGCGAACTCGGTGAGGTCTCCCTTCTCCGCGCCCTTCACCACTTCGTCCATGAGCTTGCCGGTCGCCATTTCGAGCAGGGCGAAGTGCGGCTTCATGTTGAGCGGCCCGCCATCCAGATCGAAGCTGCCGACAAGTATCGTCTTGCCGTCCGGCGCGGGCTTCACCGTAAAGTCGATATCGGCGATTTCATCGCCATCGGCCAGCACCTCGATCGATACGGATTCGCCGGTCACGCTTTCGGTGACGAAGGTGATCGTCTTGCCGGGCAGCGGATTCTCTTCGCCGAATTTGAGCGGCGCGGTCGGCATCGGCTTGAAATTCTCGATACGTTCCTTCTTCAACGACGCGGCCCCCGCCGCGAGCGCATTGTATACGGCGTTCGGCGGCTCATCGATGATGCGCTCATGGCGCGCGCCGCCGGACCCGCTGGCCGCATAAACGCCAGCGGCCGCCACACCCATCAATCCCAGCACCGCCGCTTTCATCCCGCACCCCCTTTTATTGCGGGGCAAGTGCTATCCGGCGCCGGTTAACAACCGGTGCGCTCCGCGCCCGCAGCGATCGCCATGCCGCCCTCCCGGCAGGGCAAGATCGACGCTATCCGCCCGATCTGCTAGCCGGCTGGCAGGATCCGCAAGGACAGTCATGATGATGCAGAGCACCGGGCCGGCAGATATCACCACGCGTTTCCAGGACGCGTGGAACAGGCACGACATGACGGCCTTTGGCCGGCTGTTCCATCCCGATGCGACCTTCGTGAACCGGTTCGGAACCTATTGGCGCGGGGTCGACCAGATCGTCGCCGGTCATGCCGGCATCCACGCGTCGATCTATCGCGATTCGACGCTTGCGATCGATCCGCCCGATGTCGATCCGATCTCCGACGATGCGGCGATCCTGCATTTCTGGTCGCGGCTCGGCGCGGGCGCCGCGCATCCGGCCGGACCGCATCAGGTCGACACGCTGATCCTCGCGGTGGTGACGCGTCGCGACGGCGAATGGCGCATCCAGGCGCTCGAGAATGTGACGCTGACCGATCCGATGACAGGAGCCACGGTTCTGCGCCGCTGAATGCGGGGCGCGTGCGATCGGTGATCAAGGCCGGAAAGAGATGGTGCCCGGGGACGGAGTCGAACCGCCGACACTGCGATTTTCAGTCGCATGCTCTACCAACTGAGCTACCCGGGCATCTCGCCGCGAACGCGGAAGTGGCGCCTATAGAGAAGGCTAGTGCTCGCTGTCCAGCCCGTTTGACGGCTTTTCGCCAAGAGCGCCGTCGGCGGGCGGGCCGGGGATGCGATAACCTTCGCCAAGCCAGCGCAGCAGATCGCGATCCTTGCAGCCGCGGCTGCAGAAAGGGGTGTTGTCGACGCTGGCGGGCGCGCCGCACAGCGGGCAGGAATCGGTCTTGCTCATGATGCCCAGATAGTCGTTCGTGCCGCGTTATTGAAGCGGCGCGATCGCGATCGGCCGACCGGTGCGGCGTGCGAGTGCGTCGATCCAGTCGGGCCGCGTGCTTGCCAGCGCATAGGCGCGCGGCGTCAGGTGCAGCGTTCCGCCGACGGGCGGATCGCGTTCGGCGCGGCGCAGCGCCGCGCGCAACGCGGCGGCGGCGGGATCCGCGGCCAGCAGTTCGGGCAGGGATGCGCGCAACCGCCGGCGGATAATCTGGAGAAAACCGAACCCGTTGACCGCGGTCCGCTCGAACGGTTGCGGCAAGGCCGCGTCGAGCGCTTCCGCCGCGGCGCGACGCGCCTGGCGCCCGGGCAAGGTGGGCAGGTCGATGCCGATCGAACCGCCAATGCCCATCCGCCGGATCGCACGGCCGGCGGCGGTGGCGCCGGCAATGGCGAGTGGTTCGACCGGCGGACCGCCATCGACGTCGAACAATGTCATCGCGGGCGTGACCGACATGCGCAGCGCGCCGCCGACAAAGGCGATCTCGCCGCTCTCCGCCTCTTCGATCAGTTCGGACCAGCCCGCCGCCTCGAGCAGATCGGGTTCGTGCGGCTGGAGAATGCGCACCGGCGATCCGTTGGCGCGGATGCGTTCGAGCAGGCTCGGGCCGGGCCGCACGACCTCGTCGGGCAGCGCTGCCACTGCCTTCACCGCCTTGGGCCGGCCGGATTCGGGAATCGCCTCGCGGACGATGCGGACGCGCAACGCCGCGCCCTGCGTCGTGCCCGGCGGGATGCCGTCGAGCATCGCCTCCATGCCGCCGTCCAGCATCACGCGCCCGCTGAGGCGCGGCACCACTATCTCGGTCAGCCGCGCATCGGCCACCGCACCGACACGCAGGCCGGTGCTTTCGGGCTCGATCATCGCTTCCAGTATCTCGCCATCGGCGACCAAAGCGGCGCGCGCCTCGCCGATCCCGTCCTCATAGAGCCATTCAGCCAAGGACCTGCTCCGGCGCCATCGGATAACCGGCCGCTTCGAGCAGTGCCCGCGTCTCGAACACGGGCAGGCCGATCACGCCCGAGGGGCTGCCACCGACGAAGCGGATCAGCGCACCCGCGCGTCCCTGCAGCGCATAACCCCCGGCCTTGCCGTGCCATTCGCCGCTCGCGACATAGGCCTGGATCTCGGCGGCGCTCAGCCGCTTGAACGCGACGATAGTGGTCGACAGCCGGTGACGCGCAATGCCGTCGGGACGGACCAAAGTGACCGCACTCAGCACGCGGTGGCGGCGGCCGGAGAGCAAGGCGAGACAGTCGCGCGCCTCGGCCTCGGTCTCGGCCTTTGGCAGGATGCGGCGCCCGACCGCCACCACGGTATCGGCGGCCAGCACCAGCGCATCGGGCTGGCGCGCGGCGACCATCGCCGCCTTCGCCGCGGCGACGCGGCGCGCATAGATGGCGGGCTGTTCGGCCTTGAGCGGAGTCTCGTCGATATCGGCGGGATCGATCGCGTCGGGCGTCACGCCGATCTGCGCAAGCAGGTCGACACGGCGCGGACTGGCCGATGCGAGGACGAGGCGCACGGCCCGGTCCTTATTTGAAGCGATAGGTGATCCGACCCTTGGTCAGGTCGTACGGCGTGAGTTCGACGAGCACTTCGTCGCCCACGAGCACGCGGATGCGGTTCTTGCGCATCTTACCGGCGGTGTGACCGAGAATCTCGTGGTCATTCTCGAGCCGGACGCGGAACATGGCATTGGGGAGAAGCTCCACCACCTGCCCGCGCATTTCCAGAAGTTCTTCCTTCGCCATGCATTCTCTTAAATATCATCGGGAAAATCCGCGCCGCCTTAGCGCCAAACTGCGCCGAAGGAAAGCATGGTCACGATTCGGTAACTTGCCCCTCGAGAGGTGGGCCCATTCGGCTCAACTCAGCGATTTTCCGGCGCGCCCGGCCAGCTCGACCGCATATTGCCAGGCGATCCGCCCCGAGCGGCTGCCGCGCTGCTGCGCCCAGAGCAGGGCGTCGGCCGGATCGAGTACCAGCCCGTGCCGCTGCGCATAGGCGCCAACCATCGCGAGATAGGTGTCCTGATCGCAATTGTGGAAACCGAGATTGAGCCCGAAGCGATCGGCGAGCGCCAGGCGATCGTCGACCACGTCGCGCGGATTGATCGCGCTTTGCTGTTCCTCCATCGCCCGTGCGACGATGTGGCGGCGGTTAGACGTGACGTGGAGCCGCGCATTGGCCGGGCGCGCTTCGGCGCCGCCCTCCAGCAACGAGCGCAGCACGCGCGGATCGGCGCCGCCGGCATCCTCGAAGCCGAGATCGTCGATGAAGATGGCAAAAGCGCGGGGCACCGCCGCGATCGCATCGAACAATGCCGGGAGCGTACCGATGCGATCGCCCGCCACTTCGATCAGCGCGATATCCGCGCCCTCGTCGCGCAGCGCGCCGACCACGCTTTTGACGAGCGCGGACTTGCCCATGCCGCGCGATCCCCAGAGCAGCACGTCATGCGCGGCATGGCCGGCCGCGAGCCGGCGCGTATTTTCGAGCACCGCGGCCTTTTGCGCATCGACGCCGGTCAGCAGCGCCAACGGCAATGGCGAGAAGGCGCGCGCGGCAGCCAGCGCACCGTCGCGCCAGACATAGGCGGGATGCGCGGCGGGATCGGCCGACGCCGCGGGGGGTGGCGCCAGCCGCTCGAGCGCGGCGGCAATGCGGACAAGATCCGTATCGTTCATGATCGTCTCAGCGTTCGCGCTGGAGCGCGACGATGCGGCCGCGTTCGCTTTCGGGGATCAGCCCCTCCAGCACCATCCAGAAGCCGGCGACCGCGCCCTGCCCCGCCTGGGCATAGGCCGCGGAGACCTTTTCACGCAGCGCCTCGAACAGCCGCGTTTCGAGCGCCGCGCCCTCGGGCGTGAGGCGCAGCAGCCGCTGGCGCCGGTCGCTGGCGCCGGTGCGCTGCTCGACCAGTTCGCGCGCGGACAGTTCGTTGAGCACGCGGCCCAGCGACTGTTTGGTGATCGCGAGCAGCTTGAGCAATTCGCTGACGGTGAGATCGGGCTGGCGTGCGATGAAATAGAGCGCGCGATGATGGGCACGGCCCAGCCCCTGCAGGCCCAGCTCCTCATCGATCGCGCGGGTCATGTGGCTATAGCCGAAATAGAGCAGTTCGACGCCGCGTCGTATCTCGGGCTCGCGCAAAAAAAGCGGCGAAGCTGCGCTCGGGTTTGGGACAGCCATATTGACGTATTTATCCTTAGTCCCTAGTCCCGCGCAAGGCGAACGCACGCGCCAGAACGAGAGGAAATATCATGTCGTCTGCCTCCCTACCGACTTTCGCGTTCGAACCCAATCCCACCCCCGTTGCGATCGAAGATCGCGCGAGGCAGTTGGTCGATCCGGGTTTCGGACGCGTGTTCACCGATCATATGGCGATCGTCGAATATACCGAGGGTCAAGGCTGGCATGACGCACGCATCGCCGCACGCGGATCGGTGACGATGGATCCGGCCTCCTCCGTGCTGCATTATGCGCAGGAGATTTTTGAGGGACTCAAGGCCTATAGCCGTCCCGATGGCGGCGCCGCCCTGTTCCGTCCCGACGCCAATGCGCGCCGCTTCAATGCCTCCGCGCAGCGGCTGGCGATGCCGGCACTGCCGGAAGAGATCTTCCTCGAATCGATTCGCGCGCTGGTCCGCGCCGATGCCGGCTGGATCCCGCAGGGCGAGGATGGTGCGCTCTATCTGCGCCCCTTCATGATCGCGAGCGAAGTGTTCCTCGGCGTGAAGCCGTCCTCGCAATATCTTTATATGGTGCTCGCCTCGTCGGTCGGCGCTTATTTCAAGGGCGGTGCACCCGCGGTCTCGCTGTGGGTGACGCGCGAATATACGCGTGCGGCGCCTGGCGGCACGGGTGCGGCGAAGTGCGGCGGCAATTATGCGGCAAGCCTTGTCGCCCAGGCCGAAGCGATCCGCCAGGGCTGCGACCAGGTGGTGTTCCTCGACGCGGTCGAGCGCCGCTGGATCGAGGAACTGGGCGGCATGAACGTGTTCTTCGTCTTCGACGACGGATCGATGCTCACCCCGCCGCTGAGCGGCACGATCCTGCCCGGCATCACGCGCGATTCGATCCTGACGCTTGCCCGCGCGCAGGGAATCACGGTGCGCGAAGAGCCCTATTCGATCGAGCAATGGGAAGCCGACGCCAAGAGCGGCCGCCTGACCGAAGCCTTTGCCTGCGGCACCGCCGCAGTGGTGACACCGATCGGCAGCGTCGCGAGCGCGGAGGGCAAATTCACCATTGGCGGCCAGTCCGCCGGCCCGCTGACGCAGCGCGTCCGCACGATGCTGGTCGATATCCAGCGCGGCAACGCGCCCGATCCGCACGGCTGGGTCTCGCAGGTAATCTGATCCCATGACGAAAAGGGGGCGCGGCAATCTGCCAAACCCCCTTTTCAGTCGCAGGACAGCACACTAAGGCAGCCGCTCGCCTCTGCTGGGGCGTCGCCAAGTGGTAAGGCACCGGTTTTTGGTACCGGCATTCGCAGGTTCGAATCCTGCCGCCCCAGCCAACCGAGTCCACGTGATTCGGTTCCAGCGCAATGCGTTACAGTAAATTCTGACCGACAATCAGATAGACCGGGTTTGACCGCTATCCTGTCATGATTTTATGCGCCGCCATCCGGCATGGCGGTACGAGCAGAAATCGAGACCGAACGTCGTGAATTATCCGAGCGACATTTGGGGCCTAAGGGCGCGCCCTTATTTGCGGGCGCCGCTCAGCGCCAAGGCCAAATCATGGACATGGTCGATCGCCTCGTAAAAGGCCTTTACCGGTAGCCGTTCGTTGAGGCCGTGGAAGAAGACGTCGCTGCTCTTCATGAACACGCCCGAGCTTGCGAAGGTCGGCATGCCTTTGGTGCGATAGATCATGCCGTCGGTGCCGCCCGCCTCCAGATACGGGGTAATCGGAATGCCGGGATAGCGGGCATGGATCGATTTGGTGATCGCGGCCATGATGTCGGGTCGCGGATCGGAAACCGGGCTGACGACCGGATTGCCGATCACTTCGATCTCCACAGTGTTGTTGCCGGCCGCCTCGGCCAGGCGCGCCTTGACGCCTTCGATCGTGTCGCCCGGATAGATGCGGCAATTGACGGTCGCCTTCGCGCGTTGTGGCAACGCATTTTCAGCATGGCCGGCATCCACCATGGTCGCGACGCAGGTGGTACTGACCTCATAGGCGACGGTAGGATCGGCCATCAGATAAGCGGCTGCTTCGGCGTCCTTTGGATTCTCGGCGAAGCGCGAAAGCATCGAACCCTTTTCGCCGGGCGTGGACTTGGCTGCGAGGCGTAGCGTGGCCCTGGTCAGCTCATTGGCCTGAGCCGGGAATTTCAGCGCCCGGATACCGTTCAGGACGTCGGCGAGATCGTAGATCGCATTGTCCTTGCGCGGCCGGCTGCTGTGGCCACCGGGGTTGCGCAGGGTCAACGTATATGTGGCATAGGTCTTCTCGGCACCCTGAACGCCGTAAGAGGTCGGCTTGCCCTGCTCGTCGAGCGTGCCGCCCCCGGCATCGGTGTTGATCACATATTCGGTGCCCTTCACCCATTCATGATCGGCGATCAGGCGGGTCGTCTCCATGCCGGTTTCCTCGTCGCCGACAAAGGCGAAGACGAGCGCGCGGCCGGGCACGACCTTGTCGGCCTTCAGGCGCAGAATGGTGGAGACGAGCGCAGTGACACCCTGTTTGTTGTCGCCGGTACCGCGGCCGAAGAAATACCCATTTTCCTCGATCAGCTTGAACGGGCTGCGTTCCCAATCCTCGGGCCGGGCATCGACCACGTCCATATGGGCCGAGAACATGATCTTGCGCGTCGACCGGTCGCGGCCGGGTACGCGCACCAGCAAGGCCGCAGTCTCCTTGTGCGGAATGATGACGATGTCCTCGGCCGGGACTCCGCCTGCCTTCAGCGTGTCAGCGATATAGGCCGCCATCGCCGGAACTTGACCATGACCCTTGGCGGTGCGGTAGGAGATCAGCTTCTCGTAAATATCCCTTGCCTGGCGCTGGTAGGGCGCATCCTGCGCCATGGCCGGGGCAGCGAGCGCGAAGAGCGAGACGAAGCCGGCGAAAGTCTTGAGCATGTATGGGTCCCCTGATGCGCTGTTGCGGCGAGGATGGGACGGAAAGCCTCCACCCTCAAGCGATTTTCCCGGCAAGCCGGGTCGATCCGAGCATGATAAGAAGCACCAACAATCTCGTCATCCCCGCTCGGATGACAATTCCCGACGCGATCATTTTATTATTGCGACTCATTAGCATTAGCTTCTATGGGCAGCCCTCGACCGACAAAGGGGTGGCCATGAGTAGACAATCGACGATCGCACGATGCTTGCTGGGATGCGCGGCAACCATCGGCTGGCATGCCGCCGTCCTGGCGCAGCAACCGGCCGACACCGACGAGAAGCGCGACGACATCATCGTCACCGCCCAGGCCGCGGACACCATCGCGATGGCGTCGAAGGCCGATATTCCGGCCCTCGAAAACGCGCAGGCGATCTCGATCATCTCCGAACAGACGCTGGCCGATCAGGGCGTCCGCAGGCTCGGCGACGCGCTGTTCAACGTCGCGGGCGTCTCGCGCAACAACACCTATGGCTTTTTCGACGGGTTCAACATCCGCGGCTTTAACGCCTCTTCGGGCGCGACCTATCTCGACGGCCTGCTCGACGACACCGGCTATGGCACGTCGGAGATGATCGGGCTCGAACGCATCGAAGTGGTGAAGGGCCCGGCATCCGGACTGTTCGGTCAGGGGCCGCTTTCGGGCATCGTCAATCTGGTCAGCAAGCGCCCCCGGGACGAGGCGTTCCTGGACGTGGGCGTCAGTGCGGGATCCTATGACCTGATCGAACTGCGCGCGGACGCAAACGGCGCGCTGACGCAGAATGGCAGCCTCACCGCGCGCCTCGCCGCCGTTTATCGCAACCAGGATTTCTTCGTCGAGTCTTCGGGGCAGAAGCGCATTTTCCTGGCGCCGTCGCTGAGCTGGAAAATCACGCCGGACACCACGCTGACGCTATTGGGCCGCTATCAGACGGACAATATCAGGCCTTGGTCGCCCACGACCGCCTATGGCACCGCGCTGCCCAACCCCAACGGGCCGCTGCCGATCAGCCTGTCGATCAACGACACCGAATATCCCGCCGTACAGAAGAACGACTATTGGAATCTGGGCTATGTGTTCGATCACAGGTTCAGCGACGCCTTCGCGATCCATCAATCGCTGCGCTATCAGGATTTCCACAATTCGTGGGACAATTGGCTGTTCATCACGGGCATCAACACCCAGGATATCCCGGCCACCGCGACCACGCCGCTGATCCCCGCCTATAGCCGGGTCAGCCGCGCCTTTTACGGACCCTATGAGCAGAATGGCAGCTATTTCCGGGTCGATACCAATGCCAGCCTGCGTTTCGATACCGGACCGCTGAACCATTATGTGCTGGCCGGAATCGACTATGGCCGCCGCAAGTCCGACGACACCAATCTCTACGACACCAGCAGCCCATATTATCTGAATCTCTATGCGCCGGTCTACGGCACGGTCAGCACGCATAATCCGGCACTGCCGCTGACCAGCGCCGGCAGCCGAACACGGCAGCTCGGTTTCTACGTACAGGATCATATCCAGCTGGGCGAAATCCTGACGCTCACGCTTGGCGGCCGCTGGGACGACGCGTCCGCGATCAATCTGAGCGGCGGTGTCCGGGGTGCGAAAACCAAGGCGAGTGCGTTCAGCCCGCGCGCAGGCGCGACGCTGGCAATCAGCAACTCGGCGTCGCTCTATGTGAACTACTCCAAATCGTTCACGCCGCAATTCAGCTACAAGGACGTCAATCAGCAAGTCCTGCCGCCCGAACGCGGCGTCAATTACGAGGGCGGCATCAAGATCGCGCGCAGCGACGGCACGCTGACCGGCATGCTCACCCTGTTCCAGCTGACCCGCGCCAATGTCGCCACCGCCGACGCGGTGCTGCCCAATGTCTATGTGCTCACCGGCGAACAGCGCACGCGCGGCATCGAGGCCGAGGGCGCATGGCGTCCCGCGCCCGGCGTCGAACTGACCGCGGCCTATAGCTATCTCGATGCCAAGGTGACCGCCGACAACCGCCTGCTGGTGGGGTCGCGGCTGGGCAGCGTGCCGCGGCACATCGTCAATCTCTGGGGGCGCTATACGATCCAGAACGGGCCGCTCACCAATCTCGGCGCGGGCGCCGGGCTGCATCACGAAAGCAACCGCGCCGCCAGCACCGCATCGGCGGTGCCGGGCGCGACGCGGCCCTTCTATCTCGACGGCTATCTGCTCGTCGACGCTGCGCTCTACTATAAATTCGGGGACTGGTCGGCGCAGGCCAATATCCGCAACATCTTCAACGAGCGCTATTTCCCGACGGGCTCGCTGACTCGCACGACGCCGGGCGAACCGCGCACCTTCATGATCTCACTCCAGCGCCATTTCTGATCCATGGCTGTGCTCCCGTTCTTCGCTGACCTTGCCCGGCGACTGAGTTTGAGAAAGCGCGAAAGAGCGCTTTCCAAGGGCGGCACCGGCCCGCTCCCCCACCCAACCACCCGACAGGATCATACTGGATCGGGTGGTTGGGTGGGGGAGCGGGCCGGTGCCGGCTTTCTCAAACGGACTCTCAGCCTGCCCGCACGCGCGCTCGGCGCCATCGTCGGCGGCTATCTCGTCACGTCGCTCACCGTCGCCTGCCTGGCGCGCATCCTGCCGATGGCGCCGGCCGAGGCGAGCATCGCAGCGACACTGGCATCGTTCGCGATCTTTGCCGTGATCGTTCTGGCCGCCTTCTCGGCGCGATCGGTGCTGCAGCTCTGGCTATGGCTCGGTGGCGCCATGCTGGTGCTGGGCAGCGGGCTGTGGCTGTCGATCGTCACGGGAGGGCGGCTGTGAAGGACGGTTTCCGCCAGTCCATGGCCTGGTTGCACACATGGTCCGGCCTGTTGTTCGGCTGGCTGCTGTTCGCGATGTTCCTGACCGGCACCTCGGCCTATTTCCAGCATGAGATCACGCGCTGGATGGAGCCGGAGATCAGCGGCTCGGCCGACCCCGTGACGGCGAGCGAGGCGGCGGTCCGGTATCTGGGCAAGACCGCGCCCGATGCGAAAAGCTGGTTCATCACGCTGCCCGACAAGCGCAGCATCGCGACCTCGGTCTTCTGGCAGCCCGCCGGCGATCGCCCGCGCGGGCGGCGCAGCGATACGCAGGCGACGCTCGATGGCGACGGAAACAGGGTGGAGGCCCGCGCGACGCGCGGTGGCTTCTTCCTCTACCGCTTCCATTTCGACCTGCATTACATGCCGGTTTTCCTGGCGCGCTATCTGGTCGGCATCGCCGCCATGTTCATGCTGGTGGCGATCCTGTCGGGCATCGTCACGCACAAGAAGATCTTCGCCGATTTCTTCATGCTGCGGTTCGGCAAGGGGCAACGCAGCTGGCTCGACGCGCATAATGTGACCGCCGTCCTCGCGCTGCCCTTCCACCTGATGATCACCTATACCGGCCTCGTCACGCTCGCGACCATGTACATGCCCTGGGGCATCGCGGCGAACTACGCATCGCCCGACACCTTCTTCGAGAGCGTGTTTCCCGCGCGCGCCGAAGTCGAGAGGAGCGGGCAGCCCGCGCCACTCGCGCCGCTCGGGCCGATGTTCGCCAAAGCCGCCGCGCAGTGGAACGGCGCGCATGTCGGCGGCGTCAGGATCGTCAGCCCGGGCGACGCGACGGCAACGGTCGCGCTGACCCGCTCGTCCGCCGATGCGATCGGCGCGCGCGGCCAGACGCTGATATTTTCGGGCACGAGCGGCAAGCTGCTCAACGCCAGCACCGCAGGCGGCGGCGCGGCGGCGACGGAGAGCGTGATGATCGGCCTCCATGCCGGCCGCTTCGCGGGCTGGGGGTTGCGCTGGCTCTATTTCCTGTCGGGCGTCGGCGGCACGATCATGGTCGGCACCGGGCTGGTGCTGTGGACGGTGAAGCGGCGCGCCAAATTGCCCGATCCGGCGCGGCCGCATTTCGGCTTTCGCCTGATCGAACGGCTCAACATCGCGGTGATCGCGGGATTGCCCGCGGGGGTTGCCGTCTATTTCCTCGCCAATCGCCTGCTCCCGCTTAGCCTGGTCGATCGCGCCGATTGGGAGATCAACAGCCTGTTCATCACCTGGGGCGCCGCGCTCGCCTGGGGCATTGCCCGCCCCGTTCGACGCGCATGGGTCGAAACCCTGGCCACCGCGTCGCTGTTCTACGCATCGATCCCCCTGGTGAATGCGCTGACGACGCCGCGCAATTTCGTCGCGAGCCTGTTGCATGGCGACTGGCTGTTCGTCGGCTTCGACATTGCCATGGCCGCGCTGGCGCTCGCGCTCGGCTGGGCGGCGCACAAGGCGCACCGCTTCAAATCCGCACCCAAACCGAGACTGCGCGCAGGGACGCAGATGGCGGCCGCATGATCCAGTTGCTGATTCTTGCCTGCGCCGCCATCGGATTTGCCTGTCTGTGTGCCGCAATGCCCCGCCATCACAGCGCGATGGCGGGACGGAAGCTCGGCACCGTCGAGGCCCGCACCATAAGGATAGCGGGCTGGACCGGCCTGACCATCGCGCTGCTTGTCGCGATCGGCGTCTTTGGCGCGGCCTATGGCGTCCTTGTGTGGATCGGGCATCTCACGGCCGGGGCAGCGCTCACAATCCTATGGCTGACCCTGCGCAACAGGCAGTCGGCGCGGTGAAGTGCGGACGCTCCGCGCTCAATTTTCTGGTCCTCGAGGCGGTGGCCGATCCGGAGCTGAAGGCGTAGATCACCACCGTCCTTCGGTCCGGATCCGCCTGATCAGGGCTGCCAGGGCCGCATCGGCAGCTCGATGCTGCTCGCATACCGGCCGCCATGGTGGATCTGGAACCGCGACTCCCCCTTTGCGGGATAGCGGCGGAACGTGTCGGCATCGGCGCCCGCGATCGCCAGCCTCAGCCGGTGCCCCTTGCGGATCAGCACGGCGGTCGGCAACAGCGGGAAACGCAGTTCCATGACCTGGCCGGGCACCACGGGCTGGGCATCAGCGCGGTTGAAGCTACGCGGCACCGGCCCCTGATCATAGGGCAGGCTCTTCGGATCGGCGATCTTGCGATGGACGGCGCGCAATTGCCCCTCGGTGATCATCGTCACCCGGCCGTCTGGCGCGACGCTTTCGAGATAGGCGAATATGGCGGGATCGTCGTGGCTGGCAGACAGGTTCAGCGTGACGACGGGATAGCCCGCAAGCTCCATGTCGCGCACCTGGGGCGGCCCGTCATAGACGATCAGCTTTTTGTCGGCCTCGCGCCGGTCCGGATAGGCGGGCGGGTTGCCGCCCTGGGTCGACCAGCGCGTCTTGTCCCCCGTCGTCGCCGCATAATCGACGGCATAGTCGTCGACCCCCGCCGATTTCGGCGCCCTGGATGTCAGCGTCTTGCCCGGCGCCAGCGACAGCCGTTCGACGCGAGTGCCTTCGGGCGGCCAGACCCTGGTCTGCTTCATCACATCCGCGCCCATCACATAATAATGGATGATGCGGTCGACCTTGCCGCCGTCGAGGATGCGGTGGTGGAAGTCGCTGCGGATCGCATATTGCGAGTCGAGCGCGGGAATGGGCAGCTTGCGTGCCGGTGCGAACGGATCACCGTTCAGATGCTGCGAATGGTTGTTCGCGGTGATCCAGAGCTCGGCGGGCACTTCGGGGGCCGAACGGAAGCGCGCGAGCGCCGCGTCGGCGGTGCCCGCATCCATCCAGGAACCCCAATATTGCACGGGTTTGCGCTGCTGGCGGATCCCGGCCAGCGCCGATGCCGGCGACGATCCGAACATCGTATAGCCGTTGGTGCCCTTGTCGTCGCGGAAGGTCTGCTCGGCATAGGATTCGGGGCCCCAATGCGCACCCTTGCCATTCAGCGCCTGGCGAAGCTGGCTATAGTCGGCATCGTCGTCGACCGGCTGCAATGTCGGAAACAGCTTGGGACAGTCGGCCGCACGGATGCGGCAGTCGAGCCCATTGCCTTCGCCGTCGCGCCCCAGGTCGATCTCGCGGGCATTCTCGGCCCAGCCGTTGCGGAACCAGTCATTGGCAACGCCGCCTGGGAAGAAGAGATTGAGATAGACGTCGAAATCGGCCTGGTAGGGCACGGCGCCGACCAGAGCGGGGGCGGGGCGGCTGGTGGCCCAGTCCGCCGTATCCGCCAGATAGGATCCGCCCGTCGTGATCACCTTGCCCATCGACCAGGGCTGTGCCGCCAGATGCGCGATCACTTCGTCCATGTCGCGCACTTCCTCCGGCCCGATATCGACGAGCCGCGTGCCGAACGAGCTGGTCGATCCGCGCGTATCGATCACGGCGACGACATAATCGTTGCGGGTCCACGGCATATATTGCCATTCCGCCGAATCCGCGCGGCCGTAGCGCGTCTGGAACAGCAGCACCGGATATTTGTCGTTGCCCGGATTGGCGGGCTTGTAGCGCAGCGGGAAATAGAGGCTGAGCGCGATGCGGGTGCCGTCGCGCATCGTCAGATAATAGGATTTGTCGCTCCATCCCTTGGGCTTGGGCTGCTTCGCCTCCGCGGGCTTGGGCGCCGGGGGCTGGGCATTGGAGGTTTGAGCCCCGGATGCGGTTGCGAACAGGCAGGCGGCGAGCGCCAGGCTAGCGACGGATTTGATCACGGATGGCCTTCCTTTTCGTGTCGGAAATTGAATTGGGGTCACGATGTCGAAGGTCCGCCACGCGCCGCAACGCTGCCGCAATGAATCGCTGCCATCAGACAGCCCACAGAAACGAATATCGACCTCATCAGCACCCTCTTTCCAATATTATTGTTATTGAGCTCATATTCATATTAACAACGGAGGCGAGTGTCAACGAGGCGGAAGAGAATTGGTCGCGCGGGTCGACATCATAAAGAGTTCCGGCACCATGTCTCACGATCGAATGAGGCACGGCATTTAGGCGCCTGAGAAAAACGGCAGAACTGATCAGGATCCGGAAACAGTGATCGCCCAACCGAAAACGAAAAACACCGCTTCTCTAAAAATAAAGCAAGCTTGCGGCGGCGATCAATGTCGTCGATCGATATTGGCGATTTAATCTAGCGACCTTCGCTCCTGCATAATTTAATAATTGCCAAACAACGATCCTGGTTAATCAAACAACAATTCCGTGAAACTCTTTTTTGACTATGCGATTGATCGCTGTCGAGCCTCGGCCTGCCGTAATTGTCGCTTTTATCCAATGCCGTTTTCCGACACGTTCCACACACTCCCTCCATGACCGTCCGGGGAGGTGACAGACGATGCGCGCCCACCAAAAAGGCTTCGTGACGACAATAGCCGTCCGCTCCGCACGGCGGGTGTGGAACCTGCGCCCCGCCGACCTGTCATGAGCCTGATCGGCAATCTCGTCACCGGGTTGGTCCAGGTCGCCCAGGATCTGGTTTCGACCTTCTTCATCCCATCACCGCCATCGCCCGTGGCGCGCCAGCAACGCCGCCGAACCCTGTCGTTCGATCTGGTCCGCGCGGACGATCTGCTCGTCCTGAGAATTGACGGCTATAATCTGCGTCTCGACGAAACCACGCGTCAGCTGCACGCGGACGAGAGCGGCGACGCGTTCCTCGCCGTCAGCTTCCCACCCCAGGCGGTCGCCGAGCAGGCCTTTCTGGAAGGGGATCCGGACGATCCGCTGCTGCCGCCCCCGGTCGCCGCGCGGCTCGCGGGCGAAAGCCGGCTGGTCTTCCATCTGGCTCCGGACGGACTGCCGCTCGACTTCACGGCAGAGGCCATCCTCGCGGCGCTCTCGGCATCCGCGCCGCTCGTCGGCGACAGGACCGGCCGCCCGCCGGCGGGTGCGGCACCGGGCGGATACGCCTGGTTCGGCGGGCTGCGTTCGCAGCGCAGCGCGATCGAGGCACCCTGGCGACTGATCCTGTCCCCGCATCCCGGCGGCCGCTGGGCCCATGCGCCCAGGCCGGTGAGCGACGGCAACCGCGTCGAGATGTGGCATAGCAGGCTCGGAGTCGCGGGAAGCTCCGCCGGCACGGTCGATGAAGCCACGGCGACGCGGCGCACCGTCCGGGCGATCCACTCGCCCGATTTCACGGGTGCCGACGGGCCGACGCCGACATCGGGGCCCAGTCCGTTCCTGACGTCGCTCACCCGCCAGGATCGCCACGAGATCGTCCGCCTGTCGTCGGAGCAGTCGCTGCCGGGCAATGCGGCGGTGGCGGTCCGCCGGATGATGCTGTCGTCGCTCGGCGCCTCGCTCGAACTCGACGGCCGCTGGAATACCGACGAGATCTCATTGGTCGAATGGCAGCAGCTGGCGACGCTGGGCCGCGACCAGTTCGTCAAGACGGTGCGCAAGGGCTTTCTCTTCCCCTTCGGCCACCGTGCCGCGCTGTTCACCATCACCGAACGCAAGCTCGCGACCGGATCCCATCATGTGCTGGCAGGCAATGGGCAGGATGGCCCGGGCAGCCACGCCTATTTGCGGCAGCGCAAATTCATCGTCGTCCGCGAGCCGATCAAACGCTACAGCCACCGCGCCTTTCCCTTTCGCAGCCTCGAGATGCGGACGCGGATCACCCCCAATATCCTGCCCGAAACCACCGATCCGGTGTTGCCGCCCGGCGGACCGGACGCCGCCTTCTGGCCGCGGTTCAGCCAGGGCGGCGAGACGCTGGACGTGTTGTTCGAGGTCGAGGGGATCGACTGGCAGGGCGTGGCGAGCCGTTTCTCCGCGCCACTGATCTTCGCCTTCGATTCGGCCGCCGCCCAGCCCAATGAGGACGCGATCGTCGCCGCTTATAATGGCGCGACCGGACCGGTGCCGCCGATCGCCGATGCGTCGGCGCGGCGCACCCGCCCACTCGGCGGCCAGCGCGTTGCCTTCGCGCCGCAACAGACCCCCGGCGATACCGCGATCGACACCGACAGCGTGATCCTTGCCGCGCTCAATGCCAATGGCACGCCGCCCTTCCTGCCCGCATTGCGCGGCGCGACCGTTTCGATCCCGGCGGTCCGCGAGATCACCGGCAGTTCGGCACCGCAGCTCATCCGCTATGACGACGGCTTCCTCGCGGCATCGTCCGACACGTTCGGCAATGCCGGCGAGGTCTTCGCGCGGATCGAGACGCCGCCCGCGATCGGATTTCCGGTCGAGAAAGTGGGCGGGCTCGTCGCACCCGACCTGACCCCGCAGGGTCTGTCGCGCCAGTTCGGTCCGGTCGGCGATGTCGGTGCCTTTGCCGGCGGCAGCTTCAACCCCGCCGCGATCTTCGCCGGCGTGAAGATCCTCGGCGGCGTCCCGCTCGACAAGATCTTCAAGCTCATCAATTTTTCCTGGCCGTCCCAGGCGGGCACGCGCATTCCCGGCCTCACCTCGATCCGCACCGAGCGCGATCTGGGCGCGGGCCCCGAACCCGTCGTCGAAACCCGCTATGTCTGGGAAGCGAGCCAGGCCGAGCTCCAGCAACAGCCGATCTTCACGCCGCTGCCCGGCGGCCAGTTCCGGCTGGACAGCCGCATCGTCACCCCGATCGATGGCGGCGATCCGAGTTTCGACGTGTCGGGCAAGCTCGAGAAATTCCTGATCACCCTGCCGCCCGGCGACGACGCCCTGATCGGCGCGCGTTTCGACCATGTCCGCTTCGATGCCGGATCGGGCCGCAAGCTCGACGTCTCGGTCAATTTCGACGACATCGTCTTTCTGGGGCCGCTCTCCTTCGTCGACACGATCCGGCGCTACATCCCGCTCGACGGCTTTATCGACCCACCCTATCTCGACGTCACCGCCGAGGGGGTCAGTTCAGGCTTCACTTTGGGCCTGCCGACGATCGGGATCGGTATCTTCGTCCTCCAGGACATCAGCCTGAGCGCGGGCTTCCATCTTCCCTTTATCGGTGGGGCTGCAGGGCTGCGCTTCGCCTTTTGCGAGCGCGACCATCCTTTCCTGCTGACCGTGATGGCGTTCGGCGGCGGCGGCTATTTCGGGATCGACCTCGACACGTCGAAAGTGATCAATGTCGAGGCGGCGCTCGAATTCGGTGCGGCGATCGCGCTCAATCTCGGCGTGGCGTCGGGCAAGGCGTCGATCACCGGCGGGGTCTATTACCAGAAATCCGGTGCGGGCTTCGAGATCACCGCCTATTTCCGCGCAGCGGGTTCGCTGAGCGTGCTCGGCATCGTCACCGTCTCGGTCGAGCTCTATGTCGGGCTCGGCTATCAGTCCGACAAGGCGAAGCCGCATGGCGGCAAGCTCTATGGCACCGCGTCGATCAAGGTGAAGATCAAGATCGCCTTTTTCAGCACCTCGGTCAGCGTCGGGATCGAGCGTGAGTTCGCGGGCAGCGATCCGACCTTCGCGCAGATGGTCACGCTCGACGACTGGTCCACCTATTGCGGCGCCTTCGCGCCCGAGCCGGCCTGAAGGACTGCCGCCATGGAAAAACAGACCTTCGTGCTCACTGCACTCCCCAACGGGCTCGACGCGACCGGCCGGGCCCGCCTTTCGGTATTCATCGCCCCCCGGCTCTGGTCGGACGATCCGGCGATCGAACAGCGCCTGCTGTCCGATTATCCCGACCTGATCGACTGGCCCGATCGGGTGGCGGCGATCGGCTGGAGCGCGCGGATCGAAGGCGCGGCGCCGGTAGCGCTCGATATCGAGACCGACTGGCTGAAGCCAACGCTGTGGCGCGCGCTGTTCGCCGCCGACACGCGGGTCAGGCCGTTCCTGTTCGAGGATTATCGCGGGATCGCGATCGAGAGCTTTCCATCCTGGACGGTCCATGACCTGCTGTCGGACCTTTACGGCCGGGCCTCGGCCGATCCCGCTTATGGAGCAGGACGCGATCGGCCCGGCCTGGGCGTACTCGCCGCCGATCCGGATATCGCCGCGATCGCCCGCCCCTCCTTTCCCGAACCCGACCCCGAATGGGTCGAGCCCGAAATCGCCGCGATCCCGTTTCCGGATGCGCCGCCCGTCACCGAGGCACCCGAAGAAGGACCGGAACCGCCCGCGCCCGATCCCGATTCCGATCCGGCGCCCGGTTGCGGATGCCTGGCCTGGCCGATCCTGCTGCTGCGCTGGCTGCTCGCGCTGTTCGGTTTCAAGTTCAAGCCATGGGCCCAGGGCGGTGCTGCGCCCACCGCCCCCGATGCGCCGAGCGCGCAACCGATAGCGACCCCGTCCTTCAGCGCCGAAGTGACGGCACCGGCGCCGCCGGCTCCACCGCCGCCGGCCAAAAGCTATCTGCCGCCGCCCCTCACCCCGGCACAGCAGGTTCGTCACGCCGCCTTCGAAGCACTCGACGCCTTTCTGCGTCCGCACCCCGGCACCGAACCGCCACTGCCCGACGCCGCCACGCTCGCCGAAAGCTGGGATTTCCACCAGGCGGTCGCGGCGCTCGGCGACTATCCGGTGATGCTGCGCCGGCTCGGGCTGGTCTTCGATCTGGTCCTGCCGGCCGGCACCGTCCTGCCCGCCACCGGCACGATCCAGCTCGTCGCGAACGGCCCGGCCTGGGCGGCAGGCACCACGCTCGCTTTCCCGCGTACCCATTTCACGGCATCGGGCACGCGGTTCACCGCTGCGCCGCGTCCGGCGGATCCGGAGATCGTCGACGGTTTCCTGCGCGTCGACGATGGCGCGCGTTTCCGCATCATCCAGAACGACGTGCCCGGTGACGCGACCAAGCTGCGCAACGCCGCCACCCATATGCTGCGTTTCGCCGACGCCGCCGATCGCCCCGCCGGATTGCCGGGCGAAGGCGGCCTGCCGGCACTGCGGACGACGGGCATATCGCTGGTGCGCAACGATGTCGTGCCCGGGCTCGCCCAGCAATTCGAGCGCTCCTGCGCGATCAACCGCTTCCTGATCGCGCTCGACAATTCGCCGGAAACCTCACCGGCGATGGGCGCCGCGGCGGCGCCGCCACCCACCGACGAACTCTATGCCGAGGATCTGGTGCGCGGCTATCGCATCGACATTTTCGATGTGAAGACCGCGCTCTGGCACTCGCTGTGCGACCGCATCGGACGCTATGATTTCCTAGATGCCGAGCCCGCCCCCGCCGTCGAGACTGCCGGGGACGAGGGTTTCGTCCAGTTCGCCGCGACCGAGCCGCGCGATCCCGCCGCGCCCAAAAGCCTGCGGACGGGCGAGACGATGTTCACCTGGTCGGGCTGGAGCCTGGCCGCACCGCGCCCGGGCAAAGCGATCCTGCCCGATGACAGCCATGCCGATCCGGGCAACGAAGCGGTGACGCCCTTCCGCATCGAGACCAATTTCCTCGCGAAACCCGGCAGCCTGCCGCGGTTGCGCTTCGGCCGGCAATATCGGCTGCGCGCGCGCGTCGCCGATCTTGCCGGCAACAGCGTGACCCAGCCCGGCGCGCCCGACTTCGCCGACGACGGGCCGGCGCCGACCGACCCGTTCACCGCAAGGCGCTACGAGCCGGTCGCGCCGCCGATCCTGATGCTGCGCGAGGCGCCGGTGGAGGGCGAATCGCTTGAGCGCCTGGTCGTCCGCACCCCCGCGATCGGCGGCATGGGGAATCTCACCGCGCGGCATGTCGCACCGCCCAAGACCGCACAGCTCATGGCCGAGCTGCACGGCAAGCTCGACGGTATCGGGCTCGACGGCTCGGCGGCAAGCCATGCGCTTTCCGCCCGCGAATCCGCCAGCGTGCGCGACGATGCCATCCAGTCGCGCCCGGCGATCGACGGCACACCCGGCGTGATCCCGGCGACGCCGGCGGACAGCGATCCCTGGATCCAGACCGCGCCCTTCGTCACCGTCGGTTACCTGCCCGATCCGCAGGCAAAGGGCGTCGCGCTGACCGGCCTGCCCGGCGCCGCGGCGGTGGATGCGGTCGAGAGCATCACGTTCGACGGGACCTGGCCCGACCTCAAACCCTTCCGTGTCGAATTGAAAGCGATCCCGGTCGGCACCATGCCCGCGGCACCTTCATGGCAGCCACTGGTCGGCGCCGGCAGCGGCGTGCTCACCGTCGAGCTCGCACCCGCCCAGCGCGCGGTCGTGCGGATCAACAGCCGCATCGACGCGGCCGATCTCGACACAAGCGGTGTGTGGGAATGGACCGAAAGGCAGGGGCCGGCGAACCTGCTCACGGTCAAGGCCGACATCGTCGCCGGCCGCCATTGGGCGCATCTGCCATGGCGCGACCTGACGCTAGTCCATGCGGTGCAGAAGCCGCTGGCGCCGCCGCAGATCACGACGCTCGATCCCGCCAAGGCCCTGGGCGAGAGCTTTGTCCGGATCACCGGTTCGGCCAGCGCCGACAATCCCAGTTCCGCCCGCCTGCAGCTTTCCGCGTCATGGGAGGATCCCGTCGACGATCCAGCCGAGCCCGGCCCCGGTCTTCGCACCTCCGCCGCCGAGATCGGTGAGGCGATCGTCGGCGAGGACGCCCTGCCCGTGCCGTTGCTCGACGGCACGACGGGCGCGGCGCTGATCCACGAATTCCACGACACCCGCTATCATCGCGTGTCGTACACGCCGCGCGCGGTCACACGGTTCCGCGAATATTTCCCGCCCGCGTCCAATACGCCCGACGCCACCACCCTGGCCGGCCCCGCATTCGACGTCGATGTCCTCAATTCGGCTCGCCCGGCGCCTCCGGCCTTTCTCTACGCCATTCCCGTCTTCGAATGGGATACGCCGCCCGGAACCGCCGGCATGACCGAACGGACCCGACAGGGCGGCGGCCTGCGCATCTATCTCGACCGACCCTGGTATTCGTCGGGCGATGGCGAGTTGCTGGGCGTGGTGTTCCAGGACAATGTCGCCTTCCCCTCTCCGGAAGACCCTCTCGCCAAACTCGTCACCGTCTGGGGTGCCGATCCGATCTGGCGCGGTGCGCCCACGCCCGCTCGCGCCACCCCGACGAGCTTTCCGCAGGCGATCGAAACCGGTGCGGGACTCTCGCTGTCCGCACATGCCGCGACCGTGTCCGTCGCCGGCCATGAAGTCCGTTTCGATGCGACGCGAAAGCTGTGGCATGCCGATATCCGCATCGATTGCGGCGATGCCTATTGGCCCTTCGTCCGGCTGGCGCTCGCCCGTTTCCAGCCCAGATCGGTCAAGGACGCCGAACTCTCGGCAGTGCACCAGAGCGCCTTCATCCAGGTTCCACCCACCCGCCATGCGAAGATCGACCTGGCCGGGGCGGTGCTGAAGATCCATGTCGACGGCCCAACCCATCGCGCATCGGAAGCGAGTGACACGTTCCTTCCGCAAGCGACCACCAGCAACGGCCTGAACGAGGTCGAGGCGGTGATCGAGCAATGCGCGGCCGGCGCCAATCCGTCGGACCCGCTATCCTGGACGCCGATCGAGACGACACGCATGCTGATCGTGCAGGAACCGGCAACGCCCGGCCTGTGGGAAGGTGAAATGACGCTTCCGGCATCGCTTCCCGCCGGTGTCAGGCTCGCGCTGCGCGAATATGAATGGTTCCGCACCGACGACACGGATCTGTCGGACGATTCGCGCACCGGCCGCAGATTTGCGCGGCGCATGGTCTATGCGGACATCTTCCCGATCTGACCGTCCTTACGACCCTATAGCTGGTGCCCGGTGCGGTCGCGCTTGGTATCGAGATATTTCGCATTGTGCGGGTTGGACGGCAGGCTGTGGGGCACGCGCTCGACGACATCGACGCCATGCGCGGCGAGCTGCGCGACCTTTTCGGGATTGTTGGTGAGCAGGCGGATGCGCGTCTGGCCGATCAGCGCCAGCATCCGCGCCGCCACGCCGAAATCGCGCGCGTCGATCGCGAAGCCGAGGCGGAGATTGGCGTCGACCGTGTCATATCCCTGATCCTGGAGGCTGTAGGCGCGCAGCTTGTTGATCAGGCCGATGCCGCGCCCTTCCTGGCGCAGATACAGCAATATGCCCCAGCCCGCAGCGATGGCGTGGAGCGCGGCGTGGAGCTGCGGTCCGCAATCGCATTTGAGCGATCCCAGCACATCGCCGGTCAGGCATTCGCTGTGCAGCCGCACCAGCGGCGGCGTGCCATCGGGTTCGCCCAGGATCAGCGCGACATGCTCGGTGGCGTCGTCACGGCTGCGAAAGGCGACGATCTCCGCGTTCTCCGACACCTCGACGGGCAATCGCGCGCGCGCCGCGATCATCAACGCGCCCGAATCGTCATAAGCAGCGATATCGGCGGGCACGATCGTCACTTCGGGCGCACCGGCAGCCGCGACGAAGAACGCCGGCAGCAGCCCGGCGAGCCGCGCCAGTTCGAGCGCCGCCGACGCGGCATCCTCGATGGCGACCGGCACCGCGCGATACGGCCCCTTGAGCGGTGTCGCGAGATCGAAGGCGGGATCGGCGAGCGCGACGGCGCCGGCCAGGTCGATCCACGGCGCACGCGCCACGCGCACCGGACGGGACGGATCGGCGGCGGCAAGCTGGTTGGCGAGCTTGAGCGTCGCGGCGCGTGTCGCGGAGATCAGGATATCAGCGTCTTCACCGGGGTCGAACGCCGTCAGCCGCGTCGCATCGGCGGTCTCGATCGCGAGCAGGTGCAATGTGCCGGCCGCGCCGCCGATCGCGATCGGCCATCCACGCTTCAGTGCGTCGATGGCGCGAGCCGCGGCGCGCGGATCGCTCAAAGGCGGAACTCCGTGACGAGCGGAACATGGTCCGACGGCTTGAGCCAGCTGCGGCAGGATTCGTGGACTTTGTGGTCGACCGCCAGCGCGGCGACGTCCTTCGACGCCCACATATGATCGAGCCGGCGGCCGCGATCCGACGCCAGCCAATCCTTCGCGCGGTAGCTCCACCAGGTATAGAGCCGTTCGGGCGGCGGCACGAATTGCCGGCCGAGATCGACCCAGTCGTTCGCCGCCTGGAGCCGGCCGAGCGTCTCGACCTCGATCGGGGTGTGGCTGACGACGTCGAGCAGCTGCTTGTGACTCCATACGTCGCATTCGAGCGGGGCGACGTTGAAATCGCCGACCAGCAGCGTCGGTACCGACAGCGCATCGGACCAGGCGATCATCCGTTCGAGGAAATCGAGCTTCTGACCGAATTTCGGATTGACGGTGGGATCGGGAATGTCGCCGCCCGCGGGCACATAGACGTTTTCGAGCCGCATGCCGTTTTCCAGCCGGACACCGACATGGCGCGCCTCGCCATTGGCCTGCCAGTCGAGTCGGTTGTCCTCGACCATCGGCACGCGGCTGATAATCGCGACACCATGATGCATGCGCTGGCCGTTGAGCATCTGGTACGAATAGCCCAGGCGGCGAAAGGCATCGGCGGGGAAAGTCTCGTCGACGGTCTTGGTTTCCTGAAGGCAAAGCACATCGGGCGCCTCCTCCTTCAGGAAGCGCTCGACGATCTCCATCCTGAAACGGACGGAGTTGATGTTCCAGGATGCGATCTTGAGAGTGTCGGTCATCGCCTGCGCTGTAGCCCCCGCGCCATCGGCCCCGCAAGGGCTCCGAAGCACTATCCGGTCCGAGAGGACCGCAAGGCCGAACGGCCGCCCAAGCTTATGCGAGGAAAGCCAAGCGCGCGGATGCGCGCGCCCGGCAATTGAGGCCCCTCCAAAAAAGCCAAAGGCCCCCGCTCCGGGGGCGTGGAGCAGGGGCCGACCTGGCGTTCGTCACGCGAGGCTGGATGAGGACCGCCAATCAGGCAACAGGGGGGAAATCCTGATCGGGTTTGCCCTCATCCGCAGCATCATGAATAGCGCGGCGTACCTGTCGCCAGCATGAATGATTTCGTTCAGGGTCGACCGAGCGGGCGCCGCGGATCGCTCCATTTGAACGCACTGTCGGACACGGGCACGTTGAAGCGCTGATCGCTGAGCCGCACCGATGTCCGGTTGTTCTGCGAATCCAGCGCCACCCAGCCCTGCAGCATCAGCCCGCCGGGCGCCGCGGCATTGCGCGCGAATGCGAGCGTCAGCGTGCCGAATTCGGGGCGCTTGGGGTCGCGCGCCTCGACCAGCACGATACGGTCATCGGCGGTCGGCACGACCTTGGCGATGCTGGCGATATCCTTTTTGGGATTGAGCAGCACGCCGAGCGGGGAATTGCCGACCGGCCAGCGCTGCACCTGGCGGACCTGATAGTCGATCATGGTCAGCGACTTGCCATCGCCGACGATCAGCAGCGGTACGCCCTTCTGATATTGGAAACGCACCTTGCCCGGCCGCTTCATGGTGAGCTGGCCGGTGACCGCCTTGCCCGCGCGGTCGGTCTGGACGAAGCCGGCGGTCATGCTTTCCACCGCCTGGAGATGCGCGGAGACCTTGTCGAGATCGCCGGGGGCCGCGACGACGGCGGGCGCCACGAACGCGGCGATTCCGAGCGGGGCGGCAACTAGGGCGAAGGCAAGGCGGCGGCGAAACATCACAAACTCCTGATTGATACCGGCCTGCAGTGCCGAACCCGCCTTGAATGCGGCGTGAACCCGCTAAGTTCCGTACCTGGTGGGTAAAACCTCCGGGCGGACCTCAGAGTGGACGCCCGTCGGTATCCATGAGCACGTCGCGGCGACCGACATGGTCGGGGCGGGAGACGAGGCTTTCCTTCTCCATCCGCTCGACATGGCGCGCGGCGCGGTTGTAGCCGATGCGAAGCTGGCGCTGCAGCCAGCTCGTCGATGCCTTCTGGCTTTCGGCGACGAGCTGGACGGCCTTGCGATATTCCTGGTCTTCCGGGCTGTCGTCACCGGTCGGCGCGCCATCGAGCGCATAGCCGCCATCCTCCGGCTCCTCGGTAACCGCCTGAATATACTCGGGCGCCCCCTGCGCGCGCCAGTGATCGGCGACGCGCATCACTTCCTCGTCGGAAACGAAGGGACCGTGGACACGCGCGATCTGCTTGCCGCCGGGCATATAGAGCATGTCGCCCTTGCCGAGCAGCTGTTCGGCGCCCTGTTCGCCCAGGATGGTGCGCGAATCGATCTTGGAGGTGACGGCAAAGCTGATCCGCGTCGGCAGATTGGCCTTGATCACGCCGGTGATGACGTCGACCGACGGGCGCTGCGTCGCCATGATCAGGTGGATGCCGGCGGCGCGCGCCTTCTGCGCCAGCCGCTGGATGAGGAATTCGACTTCCTTGCCCGCGGTGATCATCAGATCGGCCAGCTCGTCGACGATGACGACGATCTGCGGCAGCGGCTGATAGTCGAGCTGTTCTTCCTCGTAGATCGGCTGGCCGGTTTCCGAATCATAGCCGGTCTGGACGCGGCGGCCGAGCCGCTGGCCCTTGGACCGGGCGGTGCGCACCTTGTCGTTGAAGCCGGCAAGGCCGCGTACGCCGACCGACGCCATCATCCGATAGCGTTCCTCCATCTGCTCGACCGCCCATTTGAGCGCGCGCACCGCCTTGGCCGGATCGGTGACGACGGGGGACAGCAGATGCGGAATCCCCTCATATGTCGACAATTCCAGATGCTTGGGATCGATCATGATCATCCGGCACTGATCCGGGCTCAGCCGGTAGAGCAGCGACAGGATCATGCAGTTGAGGCCGACCGACTTACCCGAGCCGGTGGTGCCCGCGACCAGCAGATGCGGCATCGGCGCAAGATCGGCGACGACCGGATCGCCCGCGATGTTCTTGCCGAGGATCAGCGAGAGCTGCGCTGTCTGATCCTGGAAGCTGGGCGAGGTGATCAGTTCGTGGAGCGAGACCGATTCGCGATTCTTGTTGGGCAGCTCGATGCCGATCACGTTGCGGCCGGGAATCGTCGCGACGCGTGCCGACAGCGCCGACATGTTGCGCGCGATATCGTCGGCAAGCTGGACGACGCGGCTCGCCTTGATGCCGGCCGCGGGCTCCAGTTCGTACATGGTGACGACCGGGCCGGGGCGAACCTCGACGATCTGACCCTTGACGTGGAAATCGTCGAGCACGGTCTCCAGTAACCGCGCATTGCGTTCGAGCGCCGCCTTGTCGAGCACGATCCCCGTGGAGGGCGGTGCCGGAACGAGCAGGTCGCCGCTGGGCAGCTTGTAGCGATCGCGCAGGTCGAACGACGCCTGGACCGGCGCCTGCGGCTTCTTTTCGGGTTCGGGCTCGGGACGCTTGCCGGGCAGTGAGATGATCGGCGGGCGGCGCTCCTCCGCGGTCTGCACCTTGCGCGGCTCGGGTTTGCGCGCGGGTTCGCGGATCAGGACTTCGCGCTCGAGCTCGTCGCTTTGGTCGCCTTCTTCGGGATCGCGGCGGCGGAACAGCCAGGCGCGCTCCTCGTCGTCAAGGCCCAGGCTGCGTGCCCAGATGACGATGCCGGCCAGCGCGAAGGCCAGCCCGGCGGCGAAGCGCGTCCAGCCCTGTGCGGTTTCGTCGGGGATGAAACCGAGCGCCCATTCGGTCGCATTGGCGCCGGCAAGGCCCAGCGCGCCGCCGAAACTGCCCGGCAGATAGGGGACCGCATCGGCGCGGAAAAGCGCGAGCGCGATGGCCGCAAGCACGATGCCGAGCACGGCGCGCAGCAGCATCGACCGCCAATGCCCAGCGGGGACGCCGCGCCACAGCCGCGTCGCGAAGATCACCGGCAGCGGTATGGCGAGTATGATCGCCGGGCCGAAGATCCAGAGCAGCAAGTCCGAAGTCCAGGCGCCGATGCCGCCCACCAGATTGCGCGCGGGCCCGCCCGCAGCAGTCATCATCGAAGGATCGCTGGGCCGGTAGCTGGCCAGCGCAAGCACGAGCAGCAATGCCAGAAGGACGAGCGCCACCGCACCGGCCAGCGCACCGCTGCGCACGGCACCCCGCTTCATCGACTCCCGCCAGATCGGCACGGTCTTGATTCCGCTTCGGCTCGCCATGCCACCCCCTACGCTGCGGAACGGTATCGTCCCGCAACGGTACAATGCCTTTTTGCGGGAGTCTGCGTCAAGAGTCGCGCATTTTAGCGGACTCTTCAGCGGGCTTTTGCGCGATCGGGCGACACGCTAGAGCCTGATCGCTTGAGGTGGAAGCGCTCTGCGCTTCCGCCGATGGCGTGAATCAGGCTCTATCATATGGTTGAGACCAAGATTCACACTTCAGATTGATTCAATCTGAAGTGATCTTGGTCTAGGAGGGGTATATGGACAATAGCGCCCCCCTTCGCAGCCCCATTCCCAGCGACGTCATCATCCTCGGCGGCGGACTGGTCGGCCTGACGCTCGCGATCGCGCTCGACGCGCATGGCCTGCGCTGCACGGTGATCGATCCGCTCGACCCGTCGGCCCAGCTCGCCCCGGGCTTTGACGGCCGTGCTTCGGCGGTGTCGAGCGCCAGCTGGCGCATGCTCGAAGCGATCGGGGTCGGTGCCAAACTGGAGGGACAGGGCTGTCCAATCCTCGAAATCCGCGTGGCCGACGGCCTGGCGCCCGGTGGGCTCGATTTCGTGCCGGGCGAGCATGACGACCCGCTCGGCATCATGTTCGAGAATCGCGGGCTGCGCCGCGCGCTCCACCAATGCGCCGCGGACGCCGCCGGCGTGACATTGTGCGCCCCCGCCCGCGCGGCCGATGTCGAGCGCGGCCCGCACGGCGTGACCGTGGTGCTGGAGGATGGGCGGGTTCTCACCGCGCCGCTGCTGGTCGCGGCGGAAGGGCGCAACTCGCCGATGCGCGAGGCGGCCGGGATCAATGTCGCGCGCTGGCAATATGATCATGTCGCGATCGTCTCCGCCTTCGATCACGAAAAGCCGCACGGCAATGTCGCCTATGAGATCTTCTATCCGTCCGGCCCGTTCGCGCTGCTGCCGATGCTGTCGGCGACGCCGGGACTGGGACGATCGGCGATCGTCTGGTCGGTCGCGCGCAAGGATGCGGCGGGCATGCTCAAATTGTCCGATCGCGCTTTCCTGGCCGAGGCGGAGAAACAGATGGGCGGTCTGCTCGGCCGGCTTTCACCCGCGGCACCGCGATCGAGCTACCCGCTCGGCTTCCACCATGCCGCGCATATCACGAGCGATCGGCTCGCACTGGTCGGCGATGCGGCGCACGGCATCCACCCGATCGCCGGCCAGGGGCTCAATCTCGGTTTCCGCGACGCCGCGGCACTGGCCGAAGTGATCGTCGCGGGCGCGCGACTAGGGCTCGACCTGGGCGATGCGCAGATCCTTGCGCGCTATGAGCGCTGGCGCAGCCTCGATACCTTCATGGTCGCAGCCTCCACCGACGGATTGACCCGGCTGTTCGGGCTGAAGGGGCGCACGGCTTCGGCGATCCGCCGCTTCGGGCTGGGCGCGGTGCAGCGGATACCGCCGCTCAAGGCACGCTTCATGGCCGAGGCGCGCGGCGAATCGGGCGATCTGCCGAAGCTGCTTCAGGGGATGATGGTTTAGCGACTGGTCGCCCTCAAGGCTCAAACAGCACCGTTCGGACTAGGCCTGCCGGGACGAAGTCGGCCGCAGGCCAACCCCTGCTTTTCTTTTGCGCCAGTGCCGAACAAGGACAGGGCTTCGACAAGCTCAGCCCGAACGGTTCGGCGGAAATCGCGTTTCCTGTCCGCCTCCGAGGCAATGCCAACACAGCACACACATCCCAAACGAAAATGGGGGCTGGCATTGCTGCCAACCCCCACTGCGCCGAGCTTTGCGAACGTCTCAACCTTGCGGCAATCCATTCTCGCTCAGGCGTCGGTGCTTTCCACCCTTCAGCCGAAACCTCCAGGTCGTTCACCGGCTCCTTCTTGGGGTGTCGCGCCGCCTCCACTTGCGTTTCGGCTCGTTTACACCGCTTCCGGCGCCTACCATCTGCTTCCACTCAGCCACTTTCCGAAGAAAATCCTGTGCTTTCACAGCGGCTTGTGGTTGATCGAGGCTTCTTTGGTTTCCCGCGGAACTCTCTCTTCCACGTCACAAAGCTGTCATGAAAACCGAGTCGCACCAAGCGGAAAATCGGCTTCCAAGCCTGTGGATAACGGGGAAAACGGGGATAAGTGCGGCGGCATTTCAGATGGCCAAGCACCAGCCCGAGTCGTGCGCCGACCCGGCGCGATTAGCGCATCTTTCGTAAGGTGCAAGCACCCGGCGATTCGAAATTTTCAGGATTGCGGATCGTGCGCATGCGAAATGGGGGCCAGCATCGCTGCCAGCCCCCACGCTGCCGAACCCGACGTGCACGACCCGAAGGGCCAGCCGCCCGCGCTTCGGCGGTTTGGCGCCCCCACCCGAAAGCGGAGACCACCGATGGCTCCATCCTCAAATCGCGTTCCGCATGCACTTTCGCGCTTGCATCCCGACGCTTGGTCCGTCGCCGAACCGCCGTTTCCAGCCCCAATTCCCGAAGGAAAATCGGCATCCACAGTGGCCTTGCGGGTGAGGAGGCTTCGTCCGTCGCCGTCCGATCTCTCTCGTCCGCAGACACAAGCTTTCATGGAATGCCGAGTCGCGCAAAGCCCCTTCTGGCTGTGGATAACGGGGAAATCGGGGAAAAAAGTACGCCTCTAATCGACGACGACATCGCCCTTCATTCCGAAGCCGCTGTGCAACAGATGCGAACAGTGCGCAGGGTAACGGCCCCTGGTCGGTACCAGCGTCACGTCGGCGCTGGCCCCCTTGGCGAGTTCGACCTTGCCGCGCTTCACGGCGGCCATGCTCGCGGGATCGATCCGCGCCCCGGCGAAGAATTCGGGTGCGGCGAAATTATGCCCGCCCGAGCCGCGATTCACGAAATGGAGCGTCACTGGCTGCCCCGCCTTCAGATGCAGCGATGCCGGCGTGAAGCTGAAATCGGCGAGAATGATCTCGGTCCGTGCCGGAGCCTGGGCGAAGATCGGCGTGGACGTGAGAAGAGTGGGCGTGAGAAAAGCAGCGAGAACGAAGGCGCAGATCGGACGCATGGCATGTCTCCTTGCGCGCGCCATTCAGCGCCAATGCGCCTGTACCGGCGATGAAGCGATCAGTGCCGCCCCGGCGCCCAGTCCGGCGCCGCGAGCGCGAAACCCGCAAATTCGAAACCCGGTGTCACCGTGCAGCTCACCAATGCCCAGCCGTCCATGGCCTCCGCGGCCTGCCATGCATGCGCCGGCACGATTCCCTGCGGGTTTTCGCCGTTCAGCACATCGCCACCCAGCCGGATGCCGCGCACGGGGCCGGTGTCGCTTTCCGCGATCGAGAGCGTGAGCGGATGGCCGGCATGCCACAGCCAGATCTCGGTCGCGTCCACCCGGTGCCAATGCGAACGCTGGCCATGTTCGAGCAGGAAATGGATCGCGGTGCCGGCCGCGCGGGCACCGGCCGCCGCGTCGGCGCGCCAGGTCTCCCGAAACCATCCGCCTTCGGGATGGGGCTCCAGTCCGAGGCGATCGATGATGCGTCGTGCGACGTCTTCCATGTCGCCATCCCAAAAAAAGAAACATTGCGATTCAACAGGTTGCATTGTTGTATGAGGTTCATGCAACCGGCGCGATACTCCCCACGTTGTCAACGCGTCATTGATCTAAATCAAAGGGAAATAGTCATGCGTACTCTCATGCTCGCCATTGGTGCCGCCTCGCTTGCGATACCCGCCAGCTTCGTCGTCCCGACCGACGGCGCGTCGGCAAAGAAGCGTCATAGCAGCTATCGCGAATGGCGCGGTCGCGACGGTCGTATGTATTGCCGCAAGTCCAACGGCACGACCGGCCTGATCGTCGGCGGCGTCGGCGGTGCGCTGGCCGGCCGCGCGATCGATACGCGCGGCGACCGCGCCACCGGCACGATCCTGGGCGCCGCCGCTGGCGCGCTGATCGGCAAGGAAATCGACAGCAAGCGCCGCTGCCGCTGAAACTCGGCACACATCGTTGAAGAAATGGCGCGCTTCGGCGCGCCATTTTTTTGGCTCGGGCCGCATGGAGCATCGCGCTGCCGATCGTCCAGAAATTGCGTGCGCGGCGCCATCGTGCGCCGTCGGCAATTCCATCGCATCGCGGACCGCTTTAACGCAGTGCCATGTCGCTTGCTGCCATATTGAACGCCGCCACCGAAACGCCCGGCGGGCTGTGCTTCGAGATTCCTCCGGGCTGGATGCAGGGGCGCACCGCCTATGGCGGCCTGTCGCACGCGCTCGCGCTACAGGCTGCCCAACGCGTGGCACCCGACCTGCCCCCGCTCAGAACGGCTCAGGTCTCATTCGTCGGGCCCCTTGCCGGCCGGGTGACGGCAAGCGTGACATTGCTGCGCCGCGGCCGCACCGCGGCGTTCGTCCGCGCCGATGTGACGAGCGAGGCCGGACTGGGGCTCACGGCGATCTTCGTCTTCATGCACGACCAGCCATCGCATATCGATCATGTCGCGCTTTCCGCGCCGGGGCCGCTGCCCGCACCGGCGACGCCATCCATATTGCCCGTCAGCGCTCCGAGCTTCATCCACAATTTCGACGTGATCGAGATGCCGCGGATCGGGGCGGACTGGACGCGGTGGGTGCGGCTCAAGGATCGCGACGGTATCGACCCCATGACCGAGATCGCCACGGTCGGCGACGCCCTGCCGCCCGCCGCTTTGGCACTCGCGACGCAGACGGGGCCGATCAGTTCGATGACCTGGCTCGTCAACCTGCTGACCCCGGCGCCCGAGACGCGCGATGGCTGGTGGCTGATGCGATCGGTCGCGGATTATGCGCGCAACGGTTGCTCCAGCCAGGTCATGGCGATCTGGAACGCCGATGGCGTGCCGATCGCGAGCGGCATGCAAAGCATCGCGCTGTTCGTCTGACCGGCTCTTTTACGGCCCGTCCGTTCAGCGGCTCTGCGGCGTGAATTCCGCGACCAGATCGTAGCGATCGCCGGGAAATGTCTGCCGTACCCAGGTGATCGCGGTCCCCATCCGCCAGGTCCAGCGCTCGAGCTGGAGGCAGGCCGTGCCTGGCGCGATGCCCAGCATGCGCGCGATCTGCGGTTCGGCGGGAACCGCTGCGATCCGATGGCGCGCATCGCTCCATGCGACATGATCGAGCAGCCAGGATCCCGGCGCGACCACCGAAAAATCGATGTCGCGCGCATCGGGCACCGCGTCGAGCGCGATCAGCCGCGACTCATGGCCGAACGGCTCCCCTGCGGCATGGTGCACGCCATCGAGCAGGATCACCTGACCGGCACCGTCGAGCGGATCGGCCGCCTGCCGCCGGCGTACGCGCCGCCCGGCCAGCGTGAAATGATAGGCGTCGCCCCGCGCCGCGATCACCTGACCGATATCGGGCACGTCGAGCACCGGCGACTGGATATGCGGATGCGCGACGAATGACCCCGCCCGCCGGCGGCGCTCGATCAGGCCGGCGCGGCTGAGCGCGGTCAGTGCCTTGCTGACCGTCGCGCGCGCACAGCCATAATCGGCAACGAGTTCATGTTCGAAGGGAATCCGGTCGCCCGGCTTCAATGCGCCCGATCGGATCCGGTCCTCGATATCGCCCCTGATCCGTTCGTCCAGCGTCATGCAAGGATCCGTGCCAAAGTCTTCCGGTAACGCGCAGCGATCGCGTCGGCGGCGACATGACGACCATTTGCGACCATTTTGCGGCCCGCGCGCCACACACAGTCGATCGCACCGGTCCGGCCGGCAAAGATCCATCCGTCGAGCAGCGCGTCGCCGGTCCGTTCGGCGAGCGAGAGATGATTCGCATCGAGCGACACGATGTCGGCGGACGCGCCCGCGACGATCCCGCCCGTCACGCCAAGCGCCCGGGCGCCACCGTCGAGCGTCGCATCGAACAGCCGCCGCGCGGTCGAGCGGTCGTCCCCGGCGAGCATGTTGCGGCCGCGATGGGCGAGGCGTTGGCTGTATTCGAGCGCACGAAGCTCGTCGGCCGCGGCGATCATGATGTTCGAATCGGTGCCTGTGCCGATCCGCCCGCCGGCGGCGAGATAGCGCAGAGCGGGAAAGATGCCGTCGCCGAGATTGGCCTCGGTGACCGGGCACAACCCCGCCACCGCGCCGCTCGCCGCCAACCGATCGACCTCCGCCTCGTTCAGATGCGTGGCATGGACGAGGCACCAGCGCGCATCGAGCCCGACATTGTCGAGCAGCCATTCGACCGGCCGTGCGCCGGAGAAGGCGATGCTCGCCTGCACTTCGCCGACCTGCTCGGCGGCATGGATATGGACAGGTCCGGTCGGCCGCATCGCGAGCAATGCCGCCAGTTCCTCACCGGTCACCGCACGCAGGCTGTGCGGCGCAATGCCGAGCCGCGCGTCGCCGCTCAGCAGCCCGGCCGAGGCATCGAGCAAAGCGGCAAAACCGTCGAGATCGTTGATAAAGCGCCGCTGGCCGTGCTTGGGCGGCAGTCCGCCGAAATCGCTGTGCGCGTAGAAGACCGGCAGCAAGGTCAGGCCGATGCCCGTCGTATCCGACGCGGCGACGATGCGCGCCGCCATTTCGGCGGGATCGGCGTAACGCCCGCCCGCGGGATCATTGTGAAGATAGTGGAACTCGCCGACGCGAGTATATCCACCCTCCAGCATCTCGGCAAAGGCCAGCGCGGTGATCGCCTCGACATCGTCGGGGGAAAGCCGGTCGAGAAACCGGTACATCACTTCGCGCCAGCTCCAGAAATCGTCGTCCGCGCCGGCCGTGCCGCGATGTTCCGACAGGCCCGCCATGCCGCGCTGGAATCCGTGGCTGTGCACGTTGCACAGGCCGGGAATGCCGATCGCGTAGCGCTCGTCGCCTGGCTGCGGATCGGCGCGCCCGACATGTTCGATCACACCCCCGGCGATCGCGACGCGAACGCCGTCGGTCCAGCCGGTGGGAAGCAGTGCGGATTCAAGCCAGAGTGTCGTCATGCGAATATGACTAGACATATTCATCGGATTGATCAAGTTTAAGCGCATGGTGATTCAAGCGGACCGTGTCTGGACCAATGCCCGGCTGGCGACGATGGCGTCGTCGGACGCCGGCGGCGCATTGGGCGTCGTCGAATCGGGCATGGTCGCGTGCCGCGACGGACTCATCGTCCATGCCGGTCCCGTGGTGGCGATCGACGCGACCGAGACGATCGATTGCCAGGGTCGCTGGATCACGCCGGGCCTGATCGATTGCCACACCCATCTCGTCCATGGCGGCGACCGCGCGCATGAATTCGAGCGCCGGCTGGCCGGTGCCTCTTATGAAGAGATTGCGCGCAGCGGCGGCGGGATCGTCTCGACGATGGCCGCGACGCGCGCGGCCGGCGAGGACGGCCTGGTCGCCCAGTCACTCCCCCGGCTCGACGCGCTGATCGCCGAAGGGCTGACCACGATCGAGATCAAGTCGGGCTACGGCCTCTCGCTCGATGCCGAACTCGACATGCTCCACGCCGCGCGCGCGCTCGGCAGGCTGCGCGATGTCCGCGTCGTCACCACATTCCTCGGCGCCCACGCATTGCCCCCCGAATATGCGGGCGATGCCGACGGCTATATCGATCATGTCACCGACGAGATGATCCCGGCAATCGCCGCGCAGGGGCTGGCCGACGCGGTCGACGCATTCTGCGAGACGATCGGCTTCACCCCCGAACAGGTCGAGCGCGTGTTTACGGCGGCGCGCGACCACGACCTGCCGGTCAAGCTCCATGCCGAGCAATTGTCGAACAGCCATGGCGCCGCGCTCGCGGCAGGTTTCGGCGCATTGTCGGCCGATCATCTCGAACATCTCGACACCGCGGGCATCGCCGCGATGGCGGAGGCGGGCACGGTCGCGGTGCTGCTGCCCGGCGCCTATTATTTCACGCGCGAAACCCGGCTGCCGCCGATTGTCAGCCTGCGCGAAGCGGGCGTGCCGATGGCGATCGCGACCGACTGCAACCCCGGCACTTCGCCGATGACCTCGCTGCTGCTGGCTATGAACATGGCTGCGACCCTGTTCCGCCTGACCGTCGACGAATGCCTGGCGGGCGTCACCCGCGAGGGCGCGCGCGCGCTCGGGCTGCAGGCGGAAATCGGCACGCTCGAGCCCGGCAAGTCCTGCGATCTCGCAATCTGGGACATCGAGCGCCCGGCCGAGCTGATCTACCGCATCGGCTTCAATCCCCTTCATGACCGCGTGAGAAAAGGCAAATCATGCTGACCGTTGTTCCCGGCCAAGTTCCACTTTCCGATTGGCGTGCCATCTATCGCGGCGCCTCGCCCGTGCTCGACGACAGTGCGCATGCGAAGATCGCGGCGAGCGCCGCCGCCGTCGAACGCATCCTGGCGCGGCACGAGCCGGTCTATGGGATCAATACCGGTTTCGGCAAGCTTGCCAGCGTGAAGATCGGCGACGCCGATCTCGAAACGCTCCAGCGCAACATCGTGCTCAGCCACGCCGCCGGCGTCGGCGCGCCGATGCCCGTGCCGGTCGCGCGGCTGATGATGGCATTGAAGCTGGCGAGCCTTGCCCAGGGCGCATCGGGCGTACGTCCGGCGACGATCGCCTTGCTCGAAGCGATGCTGGCCAAGGATCTGATTCCCGTCATTCCCGCCCAGGGATCGGTCGGCGCATCGGGCGACCTCGCCCCGCTCGCCCATCTTGCCGCGGCGATGATCGGCGTCGGCCGGATCGGCGACAAGCCGGCCGCGCAGGCACTGGCCGATGCCGGCCTCGCGCCGCTGACGCTCGGCCCCAAGGAAGGGCTGGCGCTGCTCAACGGCACGCAATTCTCGTGCGCCTATGCGCTGGCCGGGCTGTTCGAGGCGGAGCGGCTGTTCCAGACCGCGCTGGTGACCGGCGCGCTGTCGACCGAAGCGGCCAAGGGATCGGACACGCCGTTCGATCCGCGCATCCACACGCTGCGCCGGCACAAGGGCCAGATCGAGACCGCGGCGTCGCTTCGCACGCTGATGGCGGGTTCCGCGATCCGCGCCAGCCATGCCATAGGCGACGAGCGGGTGCAGGATCCCTATTGCCTGCGCTGCCAGCCCCAGGTGATGGGCGCGGTGCTCGACCTGTTGCGTCAGGCGGCGGTGACATTGGGCACCGAAGCCAATGGCGTCTCCGACAATCCGCTGATCTTCGCCGAGACCGACGAGGCGCTGTCGGGCGGCAATTTCCACGCCGAACCCGTCGCCTTCGCCGCCGACATGGTCGCGCTGGCGCTGTGCGAGATCGGATCGATCGCCGAACGGCGCATCGCGATGCTGGTCGATCCGGCGCTGTCGGGGCTGCCCGCGTTCCTGACACCACACCCCGGCCTCAATTCCGGCTTCATGATCCCGCAGGTGACCGCCGCGGCGCTCGTTTCGGAGAACAAGCAACGCGCCTATCCGGCAAGCGTCGATTCGATCCCGACCTCCGCCAATCAGGAAGATCATGTCTCGATGGCCGCGCATGGCGCGCGCCGGCTGATGGCGATGGCGGAGAATCTGGCGAACATTCTCGGCATCGAATATCTCGCGGCCGCGCAGGGCTGCGATTTCCACAGGCCGCTGGCATCGAGCGCCACGCTCGAATCGGCACGTACATTGCTGCGGGCACAGGTGCCGACGCTCGACGAGGATCGTCATTTCCACCCGGACATGCTGGCGGCGACCGCGCTGGTGACGGGTGGGGAAGTGGCGGCATTGACTGGACTGCCCGAGGTTTCGGAATGACCTCCACTACCTCCGTTTGTCCCGAGCGAAGTCGAGGGACGTTGAACATCGCGCGAGCGTCCCTCGACTTCGCTCGGGACAAACGGCAGCTGTGCAATGGATAGCTGGCTCACCATCGAACGCGGCACGGCGCCGCTGATCGTCAGCGTGCCGCATGCCGGCACGTGGATACCCGACGATGTCGCCGCCGGTCTCCTCTCTGCGCAGCTCGGCGTGCGCGACGCCGATTTTTATGTCGACCGGCTTTACGGCTTCGCCGCCGCGCTCGGCGCGACGATCATCCACACCCATGTGTCGCGCACCGCGATCGATGTGAACCGCGATCCGTCCGGCGCATCGCTCTATCCGGGTCAGGCGACCACCGGCTTGTGCCCGGCCGAGACTTTCGACGGAGAGCCGCTCTACCGCGACGGCCACGCGCCCGACACGGCCGAGATCGCGCGCCGCCGTCAGGCCTATTTCGATCCCTATCACGCAGCGCTTTCCACCGAGATCGCGCGGCTGCGCGCCAGTCACTCGCGCATCGTCCTGTACGACGCGCATTCGATCCGCAGCCGTGTCCCCCGCCTGTTCGACGGCGAACTGCCCCAGTTCAACATCGGCACCGATGGCGGCGCGACCTGCGACGGCGCACTCGCTGCGGCGGTCGAAGCGGCATGCGATGCCAGCGGGATGAGCCGCGTCACCAATGGCCGCTTTCGTGGCGGCTGGATCACGCGCCATTACGGCGATCCGGCACAGGGCGTCCATGCGATCCAGATGGAACTCGCGATGCGCGGCTATCTCGATGAACTTGGGCGTTGGCCGCCGCTCTGGGACCCGCATGTCGCCGCGCCGCTTCAGGCCACGCTCCGCACCATTCTCACTTCATGTTTCGACTTTGCCAGGGAAGACCAATGACCCGTCTCGACAATAGCCGTTCGATCGCCGCCCCGCGCGGCACCACGCTCAATGCGAAAAGCTGGCTTACCGAAGCCCCGCTGCGCATGCTGATGAACAATCTCGATGCCGAAGTGGCCGAGAATCCGCACGAGCTGGTGGTCTATGGCGGCATCGGCCGCGCCGCGCGCGACTGGGAAAGCTTCGACCGGATCGTCGAGACGCTGAAGCGGCTGGAGGATGACGAGACATTGCTCGTCCAGTCGGGCAAGCCCGTCGGCGTGTTCCGCACCCATGCCGATGCGCCGCGCGTGCTGATCGCCAATTCGAATCTGGTGCCCGCCTGGGCGAATTGGGAGCATTTCAACGCGCTCGATCGCAAGGGCCTGGCGATGTACGGCCAGATGACCGCGGGTTCGTGGATCTATATCGGATCGCAGGGCATCGTTCAGGGCACCTATGAGACCTTCGTCGAAATGGGCCGCCAGCATTTCGGCGGCGACCTGTCGGGTCGCTGGCTGCTGACCGCCGGGCTCGGCGGCATGGGCGGCGCGCAACCGCTGGCCGCAGTGATGGCGGGCGCGTCATGCCTCGCGATCGAATGCCAGCCGAGCCGGATCGAGATGCGGCTGAAGACACGATATCTCGACCATGCCGCGAACACGATCGAGGAGGCGCTGGCCTTGATCGAACAGGCGTGCGCGGAGAAGCGCGCAATCTCGGTCGGCCTGCTCGGCAATGCGGCGGAGATCCTGCCCGAACTCTACCGTCGCGGCGTGCGGCCCGACATGCTGACCGACCAGACCTCCGCCCATGATCCGGTCAACGGCTATCTGCCCGCCGGCTGGACGCTCGATCGCTGGTTCGAGACGCGCGAGCGCGATCCCCAGGCCGTGACCGAAGCCGCCAGCGCGTCGATGGCCGTGCACGTCCAGGCGATGCTCGATTTCCAGGCGGCCGGCGTCGCCACGGTCGATTACGGCAACAATATCCGCCAGGTCGCCAAGGACCAGGGCGTCGCCAACGCCTTCGACTTTCCCGGTTTCGTGCCCGCCTATATCCGCCCGCTCTTCTGCCGCGGCGTCGGACCGTTCCGCTGGGCGGCGCTGTCGGGCGATCCCGAGGACATCTACCGCACCGACGCCAAGGTGAAGGAGCTGCTGCCCGACAATGCGCATCTCCACCGCTGGCTCGACATGGCGCGCGAGCGCATCCAGTTCCAGGGACTGCCGGCGCGGATTTGCTGGGTGGGGCTCGGTGACCGCCACCGGCTCGGGCTGGCCTTCAACGAAATGGTGCGGACGGGCGAGCTCAAGGCACCGATCGTGATCGGGCGCGACCATCTCGATTCAGGGTCGGTCGCCAGCCCCAATCGCGAGACCGAAGCGATGCGCGACGGATCCGATGCCGTGTCGGACTGGCCGTTGCTCAATGCGCTGCTCAACACCGCGAGCGGCGCGACCTGGGTATCGCTGCATCATGGCGGCGGCGTCGGCATGGGCTATTCCCAGCATTCAGGCATGGTGATCACCTGCGACGGATCGGAGGATGCCGACCGCCGGCTCGCACGCGTGCTGTGGAACGACCCGGCGACGGGCGTGATGCGCCATGCCGATGCCGGCTACGACATCGCGCTCGATTGCGCGCGCGAGCATGAGCTCGACTTGCCGGGAATCCTGGGCTGATCTGCCCTTCATGTCATTCCCGCTAACGCGGGAATGACAAAAGGAGAGATCAATCAAACTCTAACGCGCGATCCAGCGTCCGCTGTCGCGCCATTCCTCGCGGATCTGCGAATCCGGCGTGATCGCCGCCGGGCTGCCGGCAAGCGGTTGGCCGCTGCTTTCATAGGCCGGCTGGACGTCGATGGGCATGGCGCGCGGGGCGGGTGCCGAGGCCATCGACAATAGGGGCAGCGGGGTCGCGGGCACCGCGAGCGCCGCAAGCTGCTCGGCAGGCGAGACGACGCGCGGATAGGGGCCGGGTACAGGCTCGCGCAGCGCATAGGCCTGGCGGAAGGCGCCGGGCGTGCCGGCGCCGCCGGGCCAGCGATAGAAGATGTGCGCGCCGACGATCGCGGTCTTGGTCAGGCTCGGCGCCCAGAAGGGCGACACCGCGAGCGTGTGATAATGGGTGGCGAGCCCGACCGGCGCATAGACGGTGCCGGCCAGCGCCTCACGCGCGATGCGGCTGGCGCGCGCCCAGCCGGCCCGCGACGGAGCGCGGCTCAATGCGCCGTCACAGGTGAAGGAGAATTGGCAGCCCGTGACCCGTTCGGACCCCTGATAGACCACGCCGCACACGCTGTTGGGGAAAGCGGGATGGCGGACGCGGTTGAGCACGACCTGTGCCACTGCGCGCTGGCCATCGTCGCTTTCCGACGCGGCCTCGTAATAGATGGCGGTGGCAAGGCAGACCGAGGCGCGCAGCGAATCGGTCGCGGTCGCCGAGCGGAACAGCGCAGGCGCCGCGGCGGCACCGGGGCCGCCGGGCATGGGCACGAGATCGCCGAGCCCGGCAAGTTCCTGCGGCAGCGGGAAATAGCCCGTCGCCCCCGCCGAGGACGCGGCATTATCCTCCTGCACGAAATAATAGGCCGAGCCCGGGAAATGCTCATAGCCCAGCTCGCCGAGCGAATCGGCCCGCGGAATCGCGCGTTCCTGCTCCGCCTGTTCGGCGATCGCGCTCAACCCGGCATGCGCCGATGCCCCCGCGCTCGCGAGCACCGCCAGCGCGAACGCAGCCAGCCGCCGCCGGCGTTTGCCGTGCGCGCGCTGCTGAAACATCGGTCCGCGAAATTCGGTCATGCCCGCCCTAATTGGCCCCGCACATGGGCGGGGATGATGCGCTTAGCGCCGATCGATGCGCGAGGCTTCCCCCCAAATCGCGCCGTCCCGCGCTGGGACATGGTAACAAGTGACTGTTAACTGGTTAATTTCGGCGTGGGGCGCGGAAATGGCCGACATTCGGGATCACAGCGCGCCATAGCTCGCATAATGGCTGTAGAAATCATTGTCCGCGGCGAAGCCGGTGAAGGACAATCCGATGGTCACATCGCGCGACTCGACATGGTGCCACCAGCCCACGGGCAGGAAAAGCGCCTCGCCCGGGCCGATATCGATCTCCGCAACGGCCGGCCGGCCGTCGCCCGCCGGGCCGGGCCCCAGTTCCTCGGTCCGCCAGTCGCTGAAGCAATGGCGGCTGTTGCGCATCAGCGGCAGCGCGCTGCTGGACGCGAGGCGGACGCGCTTCGTGCCGGCGATCTGGAGCAGCAGATTGTTGGTGAGATCATGATGCCACGGGGTGATCGTACCGCGCGGCCCGATCCACAAAAATCCCTCGCGACCCGGCTCATGCGCCAATATGCCCGGAATCTCACCGACATCGGCCCATAAGGGGGCAAGCGCGCGCCGATTATGGTCGTGATTATTGGCGGTCATATAGACGTCGTTGGTCGGCGCATCCCTACGCAGACGCGCGATGAATTCGCCGAAGCGGCAATTGCGGCCATGCGCGTCGGAATTGATTTCATAGTCGCGGTCGCGCTCGCGGTCGGCCTGGACGCGGATTTCGATATCGCCATGCTCGGCCTCGAACATGTCGAGGCTCCAGCGCTTCATCGCCGGCCAATGGTCGATCAGGCCGCCGAGCAGGACCGGGCGATGCGCGTGGTAGAAGTCGCGGAAGAATTCTTCCGGATCGATATGATCGCGGCGCGGCACCGCCACCAGATCGCCGGCATGCATCCGGGCATGGTTGGCCAATACCCAGTCGCGCTTGCCGAGCCGCGCCTGGAGCCGCCCGGCCGCCGCGAAATAGGGACTTTTTTCCGCGCGCTCGACTTCGGCCGCAGCCAGGCCGCCCCCGATCCCCGAGGATGCCAGCCGCTGGATCACCCGATCGCGCGGCACGCCGAGCAACAGATCCTCGGCGATCCGCCGCCGCAGATCGTCGTTCATCACCGCGCCATTGCCGGCGCCCTGCTTTCGCTTGTTCGTCATGTTGCCGCGCTAGGCATGCAATGTTTCAGAACTGTGTCAATTGGCGTGGGCCCCGAAGGCTTGCGCACGGGGTCGCAGCGGCACAAAGGATAAGCATGCAATTCGAAATCGACGTGATGCTCGACTATCAACTCGCCGAGCCGGCGGACGTGCTGCTTCAGATCGAGGTCGCGCAGATGGCGGACCAGCGTCTGATCGGCGACAATCTGACGGTCAGCAGTCCCGAACCGCTGCGCCCCGTTCCGGGTGGCGACGGCATCGGCCAGCGCACCTGGCTGCGCGCCGACGGTATCCTCCACATCACCTATAGCGCGATCGTCGAGGTGACGCGGCGGCAGCCGCCGCTCCTGACGCTCGAAACGGCGCCCGTGCGCCTGCTGCCGGCAGAGGCCGTCCCCTATCTGTTGCCCAGCCGCTATATCGGGTCGGAGCAGTTCGAACCCTTTGTCGAAAGCCGTTTCGGCACAGTCGAGGGTGGTGCGAAGATCGCGGCGATGCTCGACTGGATCGCCACCGAAATGGCCTATGTGCCGGGCGCCAGCCATGGCGCCACCAACGCGGCCGACAGTTTCGTGCAGCGCCAGGGCGTCTGCCGCGACTATGCGCATCTGCTGGTCGGTTTCGCGCGCGCGGCGGGCATTCCGGCGCGCGTCGTGTCCGCCTATGCCCCCGATGTGACGCCGCAGGACTTCCATGCCGTCGTCGAGCTGTGGCTGTCCGACGGCTGGCATCTGATCGATCCGACCGGCATGGCCGAAACCGACGAGATCGTCCGCGTCTCGGTGGGCCGTGACGCCACCGATATCGCATTCATGACGATCCTGGGCAGCGCTGAGATGAAGGCGCAGCGCGTCGGTGTTTCCCGGCGCCCCTGAGGCCGAAGCCTGACGCCTGCGGAATATTGTAACAAAAGCGACTTTTCCGGGGACATCTTCCAGTCGCCAACGCCACTTGTCGAACATTGAATGTCGTTCGTCGGCGCGAACGCATTTCGCCGACGCGCGCCGTCATCGGTCGAAGCGGGCATGAAACGATCCGGCGGCCCGGCTAATCAGGATGTGCGCGGCGGGTCGAACGGTGTTCCCAGACCCGGATCGATCCGCCCGCACCCCCTCCGGCGCCTTCTCCCCTTGGAAGGCACCGAACCGACCAAGACCAAATCACATTCGGGAAGGATAAGTCATGCACGCGTCCAAGCTATCTTTCATGCGCCCCGCGCTGATCGCAGGGCTGGGGCTGGCGGCGATCGCTGGCGCAACCGGTGCTTCCGCGCAGGACAACGGCACCGAAACACGCACGATCGAAGTCCGCTACAGCGATCTCGATCTCTCGGCGTCGGGCGATGTCGATCGGCTGCGGACGCGCGTTCGCTCGGCCGCCCGACAGATCTGCGCCTATTCGGGCATGCGCGGTGTCGAAATCGAGATGATGCGCCGGGAATGCCTCGACCAGGCGCTCAACAAGGCGAATAGCGACATCGAAGTCGCAATCGCGGAAAGCGGCAATCAACGTTACGCAAGCCGCAAGACGATCGGGGTCGGCACACGCTGACTCCCGGCACCGGGGAGAGGTTGAAGCGGTTTGCCTCCTCCCGGTGTGACGCCCGAAAGGGTAGGACGCTCCCGGCCTTCCCTTGGGCCGGGAGCGTTTTCTTTGCCCGGCATGGGCAATGGACGTGAATCAGGCCCTTTTCACTAGAGCATGTGATCCGCTGGAAGCGGATCACATGCTCTAGGCTTTTGTATTGTCGCGATTTTCGAGTCGTTCGATGATTCCATCGAACTACAAATCGCTCTAAGGCCTAGCGTTCCTTGGTCGCGCTGAACCGGATCTCGGGATTGCGTTCCTGCACATAGCCGACTTCCCAGGCGCTCTTGGCCATGAACACCAATGCGCCGTCGCGATCGCGCGCAAGCTGCGACTGGCTGATCGACACGAAAGCCTTGATCACCGCCTCGTCGCCCGAGATCCAGCGCGCCGTATCCCAGGGCGAGGGCTCGAGCTTTGCCGCCACCTTATATTCGGCCTCGAGCCGGCTCAGCAGCACTTCGAGCTGAAGCTGACCGACGACGCCGACCACCCAGCTCGATCCGATCTCGGGATAGAAGACCTGGATCACCCCCTCTTCCGACAGATCGTCCAGCGCCTTGCGGAGCTGCTTGGTCTTGGTCGGATCGACCAGGGCGACGCGGCGCAGGATCTCGGGCGCGAAATTGGGCAGGCCGGTGAAACGGATCGCCTCGCCCTCGGTCAGCGTATCGCCGACGCGCAAGGTGCCGTGATTGGGAATGCCGATGATGTCGCCGGGCCAGGCTTCCTCGGCGAGTTCGCGATCCTGCGCGAAGAACAGGATCGGGCTGTGCACCGCGATCGGCTTGCCCGAGCCCGAGGGCGTCAGCTTCATGCCGCGGCGGAACTTGCCCGAGCAGAGCCGCATGAAGGCGATACGATCGCGATGCTGCGGGTCCATATTGGCCTGGACCTTGAACACGAAGCCGGTGACGCCGCCATGGTCGGGCGAAACCGACGCGGGCTCGGCAGGCTGCGGCCGCGGCGGCGGCGCGAAACGCGCCAGCGCATCGATCAGCTCGCCGACGCCGAATTCCTTCAGCGCCGATCCGAAATAGACCGGAGTCTGGTCGCCGTTGCGATAGGCCTCGGGATCGAACGCGCCATAACCGCCCATCGCCAGTTCGGCCTCGTCGCGCAGCCGCTGCAGCCCCTGCGCCGAAAGCGCCTCGGCAAGCTTCGGATCGTCCAGCCCCGCATAATGCGCAGCCTTGCCCTCGAACGCCTTGCTGTCGCCGCTCGGCTGCATCAGCCGGTTGGCGTTGAGATCGTATATCCCCTCGAACAACCCGCCCATGCCGACCGGCCAGCTCATCGGCGTGACGTCGAGCGCCAGCATGTCGGCGATCTCGTCGAGCAGTTCGAACGCATCGCGCCCTTCGCGATCGACCTTGTTGACGAAGGTGATGATCGGCACCGAGCGCAGCCGGCAGACCTCGAACAATTTGCGCGTCTGCGCCTCGATGCCCTTGGCGGCGTCGATCACCATCACCGCCGAATCGACCGCGGTCAGCGTGCGATAGGTGTCTTCGGAGAAATCCTCGTGGCCCGGCGTGTCGAGCAGGTTGAAGGTCACCCCTTCACGCTCGAACGTCATGACCGACGAGGTGACGGAAATGCCGCGCTGCTGCTCGATCTTCATCCAGTCGGATCGCGCACGCCGGTTCGCGCCGCGCGCCTTCACTTCGCCGGCAAGATGGATCGCGCCACCGAACAGCAACAGCTTTTCGGTGAGCGTGGTCTTGCCGGCGTCCGGATGGGAGATGATCGCGAAAGTGCGACGTTCGGGTCGATTCATTTCGTGGATCAGCCTTCGCGGTGGACGGTGAAACCGGCGAAGCTCTGGTTCACGGGCATCAGTTCGATCGTGTTGATGTTGAGGTGCGGCGGCAGTTCCGCCACCCAGAGCAGAGTCGCGGCGATATCGTCGCCCGTCATCGGGCCTACGCCCGAATAGAGCGTATCGGAGGTCTGCTGGCTGCCGGTGCGCACCAGCGTGAATTCGGTCTCCGCCATGCCGGGTTCGATCGAGGTCACGCGCACACCGGTGCCCGCCACATCGGCGCGCAGGTCCAGGCTGAACTGGCGCACGAACGCCTTGGTGCCGGCATAGACATTGCCGCCGGCATAGGGATAGTTCGCCGCCACCGACGAGATGTTGATGATCGCGCCGCGCCGGGCGATCAGGCTGGGCAGCATCCGGTGCGTGATCGAGACCAGAGCGGTCACATTGGTGTCGATCATCGTCTTCCAGTTGGTGAGCGAGGCCGCCTGGGCGGGCTCGGTGCCGAGCGCCAGCCCGGCATTGTTCACCAGCAGGTCGATCTCACCGAACCCTTCGGGCAACGCGTCGAGCGCCGCATCGCGCGCAGCCTCGTCACGGACGTCGAAGACCGCGCCGTGGAAAGCCGCGCCCAATTCGGCCGCCAATTGCTCCAGTCGCTCCGCGCGCCGGCCGGTGCCGACGACGCGCCAGCCCGCCTTCACGAAGGCGCGCGCAGCCGCCTCGCCGAAACCCGATGTCGCCCCAGTGATGAACGCCGTACGCATAGTTTCTCCTTCAACCCCTGAGCGCCGCGCCCTGCTTGGCCGCGGCGGCCACGATCCGGTCGGTGATCGCTTTCAGTTCTTCGTCGGTGAAGCTCTTCTCGCCGGGCTGCAGCACGACCTCCACGGCAAGGGATTTCCACCCATCCTCAACGCCCTGGCCGGAGAAGACGTCGAACAGCCGTACCGCGACAATCGCCTGCTTGTCGGCGCCTTTGACCGCGCGAACCAGCGACTCCGCGGGCTGGTCGGCCGGGACCAGGAATGCGAAATCGCGCGTCACCGCCTGCAGTGCCGGTGGTGCGTAGCTGCTGCGCATATGGCCGCTGGCGCGCTTGACGGGAATCGCGTCGAGGAAGATCTCACCCGCCATCACCGCGCCATCGAGGTCGAACGCCTTGGCGGTCAGCGGGTGCAGCGTGCCGAACGCCGCGAGCACCGTCTTGGGTCCGAGCCGCAAAGTCGCCGACTGGCCGGGGTGATAATGCGCGCCCGCCTCGCCGAAATTCTGCAGATTGTCGACGGGTGCGCCCGCGGCGGCGAGCAGCGCGAGCGCCTCCGCCTTGGCATCGAACGCGTCGAAGCGCTGCGCCTTGCCCGACTGCCAGTTGCGTGGCTGGCGGTCGCCGGCAAGCACGAACCCAAGCGTCAACCGCTCGCCATCGGCGAAATAGCGACGCCCGATCTCGAACAGCCGGATCGCCTCCGCCCCGCGCGCCTGATTGCGTGCGGCCGCGGCGAGCAGGCCGGGCAACAGCGAGGGCCGCATCACCTTCATATCTTCGGAGATCGGATTGGCGAGCGTCCATGCGCCGCCGCCGAACGCCGCTGCGTCCTTTTCCGACAGGAAGCTCCAGGTCACGGCTTCGTTCAGCCCGCGCGCCGCCGCCATGCGCCGTGCGCGCCGTTCGACCAGCTGCTCCGACGTCGCGGTGGGCGTTGCCACACCCGGCGTGCGCGGCAACGGAGTGGAGGGGACATGGTCGAGCCCGACGATGCGGATCACTTCCTCGACAAGGTCCGCCGCACCGATGACGTCACGACGCCAGCTTGGTGCAGTCACTTGCCAGGGCGTGGTTTTCTCGATGACGAAGCCCAGGCTTTCGAGGATCTCGGCCTGACGCGCCTCGGGCACGGCGACGCCGGCCAGCCGCTCGGTCAGGTCGGGATCATAGCCATGGGTCGAGGTGCCGGCGGGTGCCTGACCCGCGCGGGTGATCCCGCTCGGCGTGCCGCCGCAGATCATCGTCACCAGCCGTGCCGCGATGGCAAGACCGTCTTCGAGGAATGCGGGATCGACGCCGCGTTCGAAACGGCTGCGCGCGTCCGAGGTCAGCGCCAGCTTCTGGCCGGTCCGCGCAATATGCTCGGGCGTGAAATAGGCACATTCGATCAGCACGTCTTTGGTATCGAACTCGACGCCCGAATCCTCGCCGCCCATGATGCCGCCAATATCATGGACATGCGTATCGTCGGCGATCACGGTCATCGAGGCTTCGAGCGTGTAGGTGCGCCCGTTGAGCGCCAGCACGGTCTCGCCGTCGCGTGCCCTGCGCGCGACGAGCCCGCCGGTCAGCTTTGCACGGTCATAGACGTGGAGCGGACGGCCGAGATCGATCATCACATAGTTGGTGATGTCGACCAGCGCGGAGATCGGCTTCTGGCCGATCGCCTTTAACCGGCGCGCCATCCAGTCGGGGCTGGCGCCGTTGGTCACGCCCGAGACCGACTGGCCGAAAAAGGCCGGGCAGCCCTCCGGATCGTCGGTCCGCACGTCGGGACCGGGGCCCTCGCCAGCGACAGGCGTCGCATCGAGCGGTTTGAGCGTGCCGAGGCCGGCCGCCGCCAGATCGCGCGCGATGCCGCGCACGCCCATGCAATCCTGCCGATTGGGCGTGATCGAGACGTCGATCACGGGATCGTCCAGCCCGGCCCATTCCGCATAGGCCGTGCCGACCGGGGCGTCGGCTGGCAGTTCGATGATGCCGTCATGCTCGTCGCCGAGTTCGAGCTCACGCACCGAACACATCATGCCGTTCGATTCGACGCCGCGGATCGCCGCGACTTTCAGCGTGATGCCGCTGCCGGGCACATAAGCGCCGGGCGCACCGAACACGCCGACCAGGCCGGCACGCGCATTGGGCGCACCGCAGACCACCTGGAGCGGTCCGTCGCCGGCATCGACCGAAAGCACCTGCAGCTTGTCGGCCTGCGGGTGGGGCGCCGCGGTCAGCACCCTGGCGATGGTGAAGGGCGCGAGCGCGCGCGCGGGATTGTCGACGCCTTCGACCTCCAGGCCGATGGCGTTGAGCGTGTCGAGAATGGTCTCGAGCGACGCATCGGTGTCGAGATGCTCGCGGAGCCAGGACAAGGTGAATTTCATGCGCCGACTCCTCCGCTCAGCGTGGGCACGTCGAGCGCGGCGAAACCATAATGGCGCAGCCAGCGCAGATCGCCGTCGAAGAAAGCGCGCAGATCGTCCATGCCATATTTGAGCATCGCCAGCCGATCGATGCCGGTGCCGAAGGCGAAACCCTGCCATTCGTTCGGGTCGAGCCCGCATGCCTCGATCACGCGCGAATGGACCATGCCGCTGCCGAGCACTTCCATCCAGCCGCCATTCTCGGCATTGCCCGATCCGCCGAGCACGCGGCGGCCCTTCTCGATCGTATAGCCGATATCGACCTCCACCGAGGGCTCGGTGAAGGGGAAATAGCTCGGGCGCAGGCGCAGGACGATGTCGTCACGTTCGAAGAACGCCTTGAGGAAAGTCTCCAGCGTCCATTTGAGATGGCCGAGATGGATGCCGCGATCGATCACCAGTCCCTCGATCTGGTGGAACATCGGCGTATGGGTCGCGTCCGAATCGGAACGATAGACGCGGCCCGGCGCGATGATCCGGATCGGCGGCGGCTGCGACGTCATCGTGCGGATCTGCACCGGCGAGGTGTGCGTGCGCAGCAGCATGTCCCGCCCGTCGCGCTGGTCGGGGAAATAGAATGTGTCGTGCATCGCGCGCGCCGGATGGGTTTCCGGGATGTTGAGCGCGGTGAAATTATGCCAGTCGTCCTCGATCTCGGGGCCGGTCGCGACCGAGAAGCCGAGATCGGCGAAGATCTCCGCCAGTTCGTCCATCACCTGGCTGACCGGGTGGACGCTGCCCTGCGCGGACGCGGGCGGCGGCAGGGTCATGTCGAGCGTCTCGGCGCCCAGCCTGGCGTCGAGCGCGGCGCGCTCCAGCCCGGCCTTCTTGTCGCCCAGCGCCTGGGTGACGGCCTCGCGCAGCGCGTGGATCCTGGGGCCTTCGTTCTGGCGCTCTTCCGGGCTCATTGCGCCCAGCGACTTGAGCAGCGCGGTGACCGCGCCCTGTTTGCCGAGCGCCTTCACGCGGACGTCCTCGATCGCATCGGGCGTCGCGGCGGCCACGATCGCGGCCATCAGCTCGGTCTGGAGAATGTTGAGATCGGTCACGAGGATTCTCGCTCTGAAATGTTCGCTGGGGCCTTACGAAGCCAGGCCCCAAAAGCAAAGGGCGCGGATGGCATTGCCACCCGCGCCCTTGTATTCGTCTCGCGCCAGGCCGGGTCAGGCGGCCTGGGGAAGCGCCGCCTTTGCCTGAGCGATCACGACGCTAAACGCCGCGGCCTCGTTCATGGCGAGATCGGCCATCACCTTGCGATCGAGTTCGATGCCGGCGAGCTTCACGCCGTTCATGAACTGCGAATAGGTCAGGCCTTCGGCGCGAACCGCAGCGTTGATGCGCTGGATCCAGAGCGCGCGGAAGTTGCGCTTGTTAACCTTGCGGTCGCGATAGGCGTATTGCCCGGCCTTTTCGACGGCCTGGCGAGCGATACGGATCGTGTTCTTGCGACGGCCGTAAAAGCCCTTCGCCTGATCCAAAATCCTCTTATGCTTGGCTTTGGTGGTCGTACCACGTTTGACGCGTGCCATTTATAGTACTCCTTATCTCAGACCGTAGGGCGCCCAGAGCTTCACGTGACCCCAATCGGAGTCCGAAAGCACGTCGGTGCCGCGGTTCTGGCGGATATACTTGGCGTTATGGCTGGAAAGGCGGTGGCGCTTGCCGGCCACGCCGCACTTCACCTTGCCAGTGGCGGTGATCTTGAAGCGCTTCTTGACCCCGCTCTTGGTCTTCATTTTGGGCATTTTCGTCTCCTTATATCGACGATCGCGAACGGCCTCGGCAGCCCTATTAGCCGGACAGTTCCTCTGAATCGTGGAAAGCGGGGCCATTAGCGAAGAGTCGGCGCTCTGGCAAGACCAGGGCACGGACCTCAGCGCATGAATCGGAACCTCGGTGCAATGGCAGGGGTTTTGTCTGCAATGGACAATACGGTAACCATCGATAGTGTGACCGATACGACCCCACCCGTCGCAACCGGCGGCCCCGCCGATTCGCCCCCTATATCGACGGTCGGACCGCCGCGCCATCCTAGCAGCACCATCGCCGCGGCGGCGCTGTCGCTGCTCGTCACGATCGTCGGACTCATCCTGCTCGCCTGGCTGATCCTGTTCGTCACCAAGGGGCGTTTCCTGAAAGGGCCGTTCGAGCGCACCGTCAGCGCGGCGACGCAGCGCGAGGTGAAGGTCGCGGGCGATTTCCAGCTCTATCTCAATCCCTTCAACGTCAAATTTCTTGCCGAAGGGATGACGATCTCCAATCCGGAATGGGCGACCAGACCCAATTTCTTCGAAGCGAAGCTGGTCGACAGCCGCATCGCGACCTGGAGCCTGCTGTTCGGAGACAAGCGGCGGATCAACTGGCTGCAGCTGCTCGACGGCAGAATCGATCTCGAATGGGATGCGAAATCGCGCCGCAACAGCTGGACCTTCGGCGATCCCGACGCGCCCGCCAGGCCCCTGGAACTGCCGCTGATCCGCGCCGCGATCGTACAGGGCACCACATTGCGCTACCGCGACCCGCTGCTCCAGCTCGGCGCCGATATCCGCGTCGACACCGTCCAGGCGCGCGACACGCGCTTCGCCAATGCAATCCGCTTCTCGGGCAACGGTACGATGCGCGACCGTCCCTTCACTCTGTCGGGCAGCCTGTTGTCGCCCAACGAGACGGTGACGGGCGGCCGCAACCAGCTTCAGCTGGCCGCGGCGGCCGGCGAGACGCGTCTTGCATTGTCCGGCACCTTGCCCGGCGCGACCGTAATCGAGGGCGCGGATCTGCGCATGGGTGTGCGCGGCCCCAACATCAGCTTGCTGCTCGATTTCCTCGGCGTGGCAGTGCCGGACACACGGACCTACCGGATTGATTCGGACCTGACCAAGGTCGGCGGCGAATGGCGCTTCACCCGGCTGCGAGGCGTGTTCGGCGAAAGCGATATTGCCGGGCGGCTTACCATCTCCATGCCCCGGGACCGGCTGAGGCTGGATGCCGTGCTCGCCACGCGTTCGCTGGACATCGTCGATATCGGACCATTTATCGGCTATGATCCGCAGAAGCTGGAGGCGCAGGGCGGTGCCGGCGCGATCGAACAGGTCGGCGGCACGCCGCGTCTGCTGCCCGATGCGCCGCTCCGTGTCGACGCGATCAGGCGCTTCGATGCGCATCTGGTCTACAAGGTCGCGAACGTCCGCGCCGAAAGTTTCCCGGTCTCGAACATCGAAATGACGCTCGATCTCAACCGCAGCCTGCTCAAATTGTCGCCGCTGACGTTCGATGTCGCACAAGGACATCTGTCTTCGGATATCTCGATCAACGCGCGCCGCAATCCGGTTTTCACCGAATATGACATCCGCCTGTCGCCGACGCCGATGGGCCTGTTGCTGGCACGCTTCGGCGCTGAGCAGGCGGGCACCACCGGCACGCTCAAGGCACGTGTACAGATGAGCGGCGAGGGCGATTCGATCCGTCAGTCTCTGGCCACGTCGGACGGCCGCATCGCGGTCATCCTGCCCAAAGGCACATTCTGGACGCGCAACATCCAGCTTTCGGAACTCGATCTCGGCACGTTCGTCACCAAGATGTTCGAAGGCAAGCTGAAGGAGCCCGTCCAGATCAATTGCGGGCTGATCGCCTTCACCGTCCGCGACGGCATCGCCGCGGCCGATCCGATCCTGATCGACACGCGCAAGAATGTGATGCTCGGCCGTGGCGGCTTCAGCTTCCGCAACGAATCGCTCGACCTGGCCTTCCGCGCCGATTCGAAGAAGTTCAGCCTGTTCGCCGGCCAGTCGCCGGTCGGGATCGACGGCTATTTCGCCAAGCCTGGGGTCGACGTGATCAGCCCGCAGCTCGTGGGTCGGGCCGGCGTTGGGCTGGGGTTGGCGGTGGTCGCAACTCCGCTCGCCGGAATATTGGCGTTCGTCGATATCGGCGATGCCAAGTCGGCTGAATGCGGCCCTATCCTCTCTGGCGCCACTGCGACATCGCAACGCACGACAAAGGGCCAGCCCCGCGACGACGTCGGCCGCGGCACGACCGCCAAGTCGGAGAGCGGCAAGCGCAGCCCGCAGACCGAGAAAAAGCAGAGGAAGAAGTTCCTGGGCATCATCTGATGCGATGCCTGAACGCCGCTTCCGTCTATAATCGAGATGTTAGATCGACGTTATCGGACCCCGATTCGCTTAGGAGACCGACATGGACAACCCCGCCGTGCATTCGGGTGTCAGCCCGCATCTCACAATCCGCGACAATCGCGCCAAGGAAGCCATCGATTTCTACATCCGCGCGTTCGGTGCGGTCGAACGTTTCCGGAAGGACGCCGACGACGGCGAACGGCTGCTACACGCCCATCTCGAGATCAACGGCGGCTCAGTGCTGCTCAATGACGACTTTCCCGAGATGATGGGAGGACAGGCTTCGCCGGCACCCGCCGGCGTGACGCTCCATCTCGATGTGGCCGATGCCGATGCTGCCTGGGACAAGGCGCTCGCCGCCGGCGCGTCGGTCCGTTTTCCGATGGCCGATCAGTTCTGGGGTCAGCGCTATGGCCAGGTCACCGACCCGTTCGGCCATTGCTGGGCGATCGGCGGACCGTTGAAAGGCTGAGCAGAGTTCAAAGTCTCAGCCCGAAACTCAGTGTTCGCAGGCAAGCGCCTCGATGATCTCCTCGATGCGGGCGGGATCTCCCGCAGCGATGACGTCACCCCGGCTCTGTTCGCCCAGCGGGTCGCCGCTCCAGTTGCACATGCGCCCGCCGGCGCCTTCGACGATCGGCACCAACGCCGCGAAATCGTACAGCTTCAGCCCGGATTCCACGACGATGTCGATATGGCCGGAGGCGACCAGCCCGTAATTGTAACAATCGCCGCCGAACAGGGTTTCACCGCATTGACGCGCGAGCATTGAGAAATGTTCGGCGGAATGCCCGCTGAAATATTGCGGGCCGGTGGTCGCCAGGATCGCGCGATCGAGCGCGGGACAGGCGCGCGTCGCAACGGGCTTGCCGTTGAATTCGGTCTTGCGCCCGACGGCGCCCAGCCAGCGTTCGCGCCCGATCGGCTGGTCGATCACGCCGATCATGGGCCACCCCTCGCCAAGCAACGCGATCAGCGTGCCGAAGATCGGCCGGCCGGCGATGAAGGATCGCGTGCCATCGATCGGATCGAGCACCCAGGTCCGCCCGCTGACGCCGGGCTTCTCGCCATATTCCTCACCGATGATGCCGTCCTTGGGCCGCTCGGCCTCGATCAGCCGCCGCATCGCCGCCTCGGCCGCGCGATCGGCCTGGGTGACGGGTGAGGAATCGGCCTTGGTCTCGATCTCGTAGCGCGCGCGGAAGAAAGGGCGGATCGCCTGTCCGGCCACCTCGGCAAGGGCTTTGGCGAGAGCGATATCGTCGTCGTTGAAGGTCATGCCGCTCCGGTAGCGCAGCCCATGCGACGCGGCTAGAGCCTGATCGCTTGAGGTGGAAGCGCTACGCGCTTCCGCCGATGGCGTGAATCAGGCTCTATTCGGATAGTTGAGACCAAGATTCACACTTCAGATTGATTCAATCTGAAGTGATCTTGGTCTAGGCTTCTGGTGGGGAAAACGGCAGATCGAAGCCTCAACCAATCCCCTTCCTGTCATTCCCGCGCACGCGGGAATGACAAAGATTAGTCGAAGAGGCTGGAGACCGAGCTTTCATCGGCAATGCGGCGGATCGCTTCGGCGAGCAGCGGCGCGATCGTCAGATGGCGGATCTTCGCCGCATCCTTGATCACTTCATGGCCGCCGATCGAATCGGTGATGACCAGCTCGGTCAGTTCCGATCCCTCGACGCGCGCCACGGCGCCGCCCGAAAGCACACCGTGCGTGCAATAGGCCACGACTTCCTCGGCGCCGGCCGCCTTGAGCGCGGCGGCGGCATTGCAGAGCGTGCCCGCCGAATCGACGATATCGTCGACCAGAATGCAGAACCGGCCCTCGACGTCGCCGATGATGTTCATCACTTCGGATTCGCCGGCACGTTCGCGACGCTTGTCGACGATGGCGAGCGGGGCATTGTCGAGTCGCTTGGCCAGTGCGCGAGCGCGCACCACGCCGCCGACATCGGGCGAAACCACCATCATCTTGCGCCCGCCGAAACGCGCCTGGATATCGGCGGACATGACGGGCGCGCCGAAGAGATTGTCGGTCGGGATATCGAAGAAACCCTGGATCTGCCCGGCATGGAGATCGACCGAAAGCACGCGGTTCGCACCGGCGACGGTGATCAGATTGGCGACCAGCTTCGCCGAGATCGGCGTGCGCGGGCCGGGTTTCCGATCCTGCCGGGCATAGCCGAAATAGGGGAGAACCGCGGTGATCCGCTTGGCGGATGCGCGTTTCAGCGCATCGATGCAGATCAGCAATTCCATCAGATTGTCGTTGGCCGGATAACCGGTCGATTGCAGCACGAACACATCCTCGCCGCGGACATTTTCGTGGATCTCGACAAAGACCTCTTCGTCGGCGAAGCGACGGACGCTGGCGTCGGTCAGCTTGATCTCGAGATAGTCGGCAATGGCCTTGGCCAGCGGCAGGTTGGAATTGCCGGTCAACAATTTCATGCGTGCATTCCCGCAAAAGGTGGTCCGCAAAGAGCGGTACGCAAAAGAACAGGGGTCGGCGGAAGCCTTTAGCCGCGCCCGCGCATTCGTAAAGGGGGCATTGCCCGCCTTGTCGACCTTGGGCCTTGGCGCCCGCTCACTCCAGGGACGTGCCGCCGCATCTTTTTTGCGGAAAACCGGTTCCCACTTTTCCGCGCGATGCTCTGACCTGCTGCCGCATCTTTTTTGCGGAAAACCGGTTCCCACTTTTCCGCGCGATGCTCTATTGCAGGACCGACATGACGGACCGGCTCACAATCGCGCTCGCGCAGCTTTCGCAGACGGTCGGCGATCTTCCTGGAAACGCGGATGCGATGCTGGAATGGCGCGCCCGTGCGCCCAATGCCGACCTGATCGTCTATCCCGAGCTTCAGCTCATCGGCTATCCGCCCGAGGATCTGGTGCTGAAGCCGGCGCTGATCGCGCGCGCCGAATCGGAACTTGCGCGGCTGGCGGCCGCCACCGCCGATGGCGGACCGGCGATGCTGGTGGGCACAGTCGTGCGCGAACAAGGTCTGCTCTACAACGCGCTGGCGCTGCTCGATAACGGCAAGATCGCAGAGGTGCGGCGCAAGCACGAACTGCCCAATTACGGCACGTTCGATGAAAAGCGCCTGTTCGCATCGGCGCCGCCGCCCGAGCCGATCACCTTTCGCGGCGTGCGCATCGGCCTGCCGATCTGCGAGGATATCTGGTTCCCGGCGGTCTGCGCGCATCTCCGCGCGCGCGGCGCCGAACTGCTCATTTCGCCCAATGGCAGCCCCTATGAAGTCGACAAGGACGATCTGCGCAGCAGCGCGATCGCCGCGGCGCGCGTGGCGGAAACCGGCCTGCCGCTTGCCTATCTCAACCGCGTCGGCGGACAGGACGAGATCGTCTTCGACGGCGCCAGCTTCGTGCTCAATGCCGACGGCCTGCTCGCGCATCAATTGCCCGACTGGGAAGAGGCGGTGGTCGAGACCCAGTGGCAACGCGGGCCGAAGGGATGGCGTTGCCTGCCCGGCACGCTCCACGCGCTGGAACCGCATCCCTCCGACATCTATCATGCAATGGTCGTCGGCTTGCGCGACTATGTCGACGGCAATCGCTTTCCCGGCGTCGTGCTCGGCCTGTCAGGCGGCATCGATTCGGCGATCTGCGCCGCGATCGCCGCCGACGCGCTGGGCCCCGATCGCGTCTGGTGCGTGATGCTGCCCAGCCGCTTCACCAGCCAGTCCAGCCTCGACGATGCCGCCGAATGCGCGCGGCTGATCGGCTGCCGCCTCGACACCATTCCGATCTCGCCCGCGGTCGAGGCGTTCGACGTCATGTTGTCGGACAGTTTCGCCGACCGCACCGTCGACGTCACCGAAGAGAATATCCAGTCGCGCATCCGCGGCGTCACCCTGATGGCGCTCAGCAACAAATTCGGCCACATGCTGCTGACCACCGGCAACAAGAGCGAGATGTCGGTCGGTTACGCGACCATCTATGGCGATATGGCGGGCGGCTACAATCCGCTGAAGGACGCGTACAAGACCACGGTCTTCGCGATCTCGCGCTGGCGCAACGCGAATCGTCCGCGCATCGGCCTGGGTCCGGATGGCCCGGTCATGCCCGACAGCGTCATCACCAAGCCGCCATCGGCCGAACTGCGCCCGGACCAGAAGGATTCGGATTCGCTGCCGCCCTATGACGTGCTCGATCCGATCCTGCACGGACTGGTGGAAGAGGAATTGTCGGTCTCCGCACTGGTCGAGCGCGGTTTCGATCGCGACATCGTGATCCGTATCGAACGGCTGCTCTATGTCGCGGAATATAAGCGGCGCCAGGCCCCGCCGGGCGTGAAGCTCGGCACGCGCAATTTCGGCCGCGACCGGCGTTATCCGATCACCAACGCGTTTCGGACGTCCTGATCGCGCCTCAGCTCTCCTCCCTATCGCATAGCGATGGGGAGGGGGACCAACCCGGCAAGCCGGGTTGGTGGAGGGGAAATGCGGTGCGAGATCACGCGTTGAAATCGTCAGTTAATGTGAGAAATGCCGACATCGCAATTCCCCTCCACCACGCGACTGCGTCGCGCGGTCCCCCTCCCCACGGCTTCGCGGTAGGGAGGAGAAAGGCCACTCGTGCGCTTTCGCGCAATTGACGGTATGAGCGCGCGCATGACAATCGTGACCCGTTTCGCTCCGTCGCCCACCGGGCGGCTCCATGTCGGCAATATCCGCACCGCGCTCCACAATTGGATGTGGGCGAAGAAGCATGGCGGTCGCTTCCTGTTGCGCATCGACGATACCGACATGGCGCGATCGACCGAAGAGAATGTCGAGTCGATCCGCGCCGACCTCGCCTGGCTCGGCCTTCATCCCGATGGCGAAGCGCGCCAGTCCGAACGCTTCGCGCTCTACGAAGTGCGTTTCGAGGAACTCCGCGCGGCCGGCCGGGTCTATCCCTGCTATGAGACCGCCGAGGAGCTCGACCTCCGCCGCAAGGTGCTGCTCGGTCGCGGCCTGCCCCCGGTCTATGAGCGCCCGGCCGCCGATGCCCCGGTGCCGGAGGGGCGCGAGCCGCATTGGCGTTTCAGGCTCGACCATGATGCGCCGATCGTCTGGGACGACCTCATCCGCGGGCCGCAGCGCTTCGACCCGAAACTGCTGTCCGATCCGGTCATCCGCCGCGCCGATGGCAGCTGGCTCTATATGTTGCCCTCGGCGATCGACGATCTCGACATGGGAATCACCCATGTCGTGCGCGGCGAGGATCATGTCTCGAACACCGCGACGCAGATCCAGATGTTCGAAGCGCTCGGCGGCGCGGCACCGATCTTCGCGCACGAGGCGCTGCTGACGGGCAGCGAAGGCAAGCTCTCCAAACGGCTCGGTTCGCTGGGCGTCGACCATTTCCGCGAGATCGGGATCGAACCGGTCACGCTCGTCGCCAAGCTTGCACGGATCGGCACCAGCGATCCAGTCGAGGCAGTCGCCGATCCGCAGCCGTTGATCGACGCGTTCGATTTCGCGCATTTCGGCCGCGCGCCGGCGCGCTTCGACGAAGCCGAGCTGGTCCAGCTCAACGCACGGATCGTCCATCAGCTCGATTTCGACACGGTCGCCGATCGGTTGCCCGCGGGCATGGACGACATCGCCTGGGGAGCGATCCGCCCCAATCTCGAAACCGTGGCGCAGGTCGCGGACTGGTGGTCGGTCGTCGAAGGGCCGATCGCGCGCCCCGATTTCTCCGATGAGGATTGGGCCTATCTGGCCGACGCTGCCGCGGTCGCCGAGTCGCTCGATTGGTCGTCCGATCCCTGGCACGCGCTCACCGCCGCGCTCAAGGAGAAGACCGGCCGCAAGGGCAAGCCGCTTTTCCTGCCGCTGCGCCAGGCGCTGACCGGGCGCGACCATGGCCCCGACATGGCGGCTTTGCTGCCGTTGATCGGGAAGATTCGGGCGCTCGAAAGGTTGCGCTGACACTCCGATCCGAAGAAATGATACAACATCACTTCGCGCTTTACTTGCAAATGTGATGTTGTAACATCTTCTCTGCGGGACCATCCCGTGATGGAGGATGTCATGTCTGTCTATGCCAAAGGAGGCTATCTCGATCAGAAAACGCGAAGCCCGCTGAGCTTGGCTGCGGCGATCGCAGTCAATGGCGGAGCCGTCGCCGCGTTGCTGCTGATCAATCCAGCGGTCGTTACTGAGCAGTTCAAGACCTTTACAGCGATTAACGTAAAGTCCGACCCGCCGCCGCCTCCACCGCCCCAGGCCGAGCCGGAGAAGCCGCTTCAGAAAGCGCCCAAAGACACGATCTTGGTGACGAAGCCACTGATCGTCGATCCAATCAGTGATTATAAGTTGCCGTTCACGCCTTTACCGCCGCGGCCACCGGTCGGCGGAATATCCAGCGGCGAGGGGACGGTGATCGCACCGCCGCCACAGCCACACATTCCCGTCTTCAAGGGCTCGCAGGTCGATCCACGCTATACCGCAGCACTTCAGCCCCCTTATCCGCCGGGCAAGATCCGTTCGGGCGAGGAAGGCGTCGTCGTGGTGCGCGTTCTGGTCGGCCCCGATGGCCGGGTGAAAGAGGTGCAGAAGGTGGAGGCGGCCGATGAAGCCTTTTTCCGCGCGACTGCCGAACAGGCGATGAAGCGCTGGCGTTTTACCCCCGCGACCAGCGACGGCACGCCGGTCGAGAGCTGGCGGACGATGACCGTCCGATTCAGGCTCGACACCTGACGTGCCGGGGACGGGGCTGGCGTCGCCGCGTTCGCGCGCCTATCTTGGCGCCATGGCGATCTTTCCCCGTCCCGTCTCGCCCGTGCGTGCGATCCGCGATCTGCGCGGCTTCCTTGCGCAGCGCCAGCGGCACGAACTGCTGTTCGGATTTCTTTCGGTGATGATCACGACGCTGATCATCGCGGGCTTCTATGTCGATTCGAAATTCGAAAAGCCGTGGAAGCGCGATATCCAATATTTCGAGAACTGGCCGGCCAATCGATCCGATGAGGAGATCCGCGCCCGGCTTGCCGCCGACCTGATCAAGGACAAGCAGAGGAAGGCGGAGATCGAGAAGCTGCGCCAGGAACGCATGAAGTCGTTCCAGCGCCTCGACAAGAAACTGGACGATCTCGGCATTTGAGCGCCGATCCACGTTACGTCGCCGCAGCGCTGGCGCTCGCGGAACGGGGCCGGGGCACCACCGCGCCCGCACCATGCGTCGGCTGCGTGATCCTGAATGGCGACCATGTCGTCGGGCGCGGCTGGTCCCAGCCCGGCGGACGCCCCCATGCCGAAGCGATGGCACTGGCGCAGGCCGGCAGCGCGGCCAGGGGCGCAATCGCCTATGTCACGCTGGAGCCATGCGCGCATGACAGCCCGCGCGGCCCGACCTGTTCGTCACTGCTGATCGAGGCCGGTGTTGCCGGTGTCGTCGCGGCGATCGGCGATCCCGACCCGCGTACCGACGGACGCGGCTTTGCGGCGCTGAAGGCGGCGGGCATCGATGTCCGGCACGGCGCCTGTGCCGATAACGCCCGGCGCTCCATGGCCGGTTTCCTGACGCGCCAGTCGCTCGGCCGGCCCTTCGTCACCCTGAAGCTCGCCACGTCGCTCGATGGCTGTATCGCCATGGCGGACGGCAGCGCGCGCTGGATCACCGGCGAGGCTGCGCGCCGCCACGGCCATCTGGAGCGCGCCCGCGCCGAAGCGATCGTGGTCGGACGCGGCACGCTCGAGGCCGATGCGCCGACGCTCGACGTGCGCCTGGCCGGACTCGAGGCGCGCTCGCCGGCGCGTTACGTCCTGTCGGCGTGCATGGATGCGCCCGATGGATGGCAGCGGCTTGCGGCACCGGAAGCGATCACCGACATGTCCGGCGATCATGTGCTGGTCGAGGGGGGCGCGGGCACGGCATCGGCATTCCTTGCCGCCGATCTGGTCGATCGCCTGCTGCTTTATCGTGCACCGATCCTGATCGGCGGCGGGCGCGCCGCGCTCGGCGATATCGGGCTTGGCGATCTTGCCGACGCACATGGCCGCTGGCGTCTCCATGATGCGCGCACGCTTGGCAGCGACCGGCTCGAAGTCTACGAGCGGGTCCGCAAAATATAGAAGGGCGGCCATGTTCACCGGCATCATCACCGATATTGGCACCATCCGGAATGCGGAGCAGCGCGGCGACCTCCGCCTCGTCGTCGAGACCGCTTATGACACTGCGACCGTCGATCTCGGCGCGTCGATCGCCTGTTCGGGCGTCTGCCTGACCGTGGTCGACAAGGGGCCGGGCTGGTTCGCGGTCGATGTTTCGGGCGAGACGCGATCGCGCACCGCCGAGGGACAATGGCTGGCCGGCAGCCGCCTCAATCTCGAACGCGCGATGAAACTGGGTGAGGAGCTTGGCGGCCATATCGTCACCGGCCATGTCGACGGCATCGGCACGGTGGTCGCGGTTGAAGCCCAGGGCGATTCGCATCGCGTGATCGTCGCCGCGCCGACCGATCTTGCGCCCTTCATCGCGCCCAAGGGCTCGATTGCGCTCGACGGCATCTCGCTGACGGTCAACACCGTCGATGATGATGCGGCGGGAACGCGCTTCACCATCAACATCATCCCGCACACCGCCGAGATGACGACTTTCGCGACCCTGGCACCGGGCCGTCCGCTCAATATCGAGATCGACGTGCTGGCGCGCTATCTCGGGCGCATGCGCGCCGTTCTGGAAAAATCGACAGGCTGATGTGATTTTCCGGTTGAGAAATCACATTGCAATGTGATAGCTCGACCATTATGAGCACTCAGCTGATCGATCGCATCCGCGACCTCGTCACCGATGGCGCGATTTCGCGCTCCGGTCTTGCCCGCGCCGCCGGGCTCCACGCCAATTCGCTTCGCAATCTCGACGATTCGCAGTGGAATCCGACGGCGGAGACGCTGCGCAAGCTCGAAACCTATCTCGTCCGCCGCGAAGCCGCACCCGCATTGGTGCCGATCGAGGAGATCATCGACGAGGCGCGCAATGGTCGGATGTTCATTCTTGTCGACGACGAGGATCGCGAGAATGAAGGCGACCTGATCATCCCGGCGCAGATGGCGACGCCGTCGGCGATCAATTTCATGGCGAAGCATGGCCGCGGACTGATCTGCCTGGCGCTGTCCAAGGCACGCGTCGACCAGCTCGGGCTCGACCTGATGAGCCGCAACAATGGGACGCGGCACGAGACCGCCTTCACCGTCTCGATCGAGGCGCGCGAAGGCGTCACCACCGGCATCTCCGCCGCCGACCGCGCACGCACCGTCTCGGTGGCGATCGACGCATCGAAGGGGCCGGAAGAGATCGTGACGCCGGGCCATGTCTTCCCGCTGGTCGCGCGCGAGGGCGGCGTGCTTGTCCGCGCCGGCCATACCGAGGCCGCCGTCGACGTCTCGCGCCTTGCCGGGCTCAATCCCTCCGGCGTGATCTGCGAGATCATGAAGGATGACGGCACCATGGCGCGCATGGACGACCTCATCGCCTTCGCCCAGGAACATGGCCTCAAGATCGGCACCATCCGCGACCTCATCGCCTATCGCAGACAGCACGACCATCTCGTCCAGAAAAAGGCCGAAGCGCGCTTCGAGAGTCGCTGGGGCGGCGACTGGACCGCAATGACCTTTTACAACAAGGCGACAGGCACCGAGCAGATCGCTTTGGTCAAAGGCCGGATCGATCCCGAGGAGCCGACGCTGGTGCGCATGCACGTGCTGTCGCCCTTTGGCGACCTGTTCGGCGAGGCCGGCGATCGCGGCACCATGTTGCAGCGCTCGATGGAGATCATCGCGGCGCAGGGCACCGGCGTGGTGGTGGTGATCAACCGCCAGCGCAACGATGCCTTCACCACCGCGGTGCTGCGCAAGGCCGGATTGCCGACCCCCGATATGGAGGAATTGCGCGACTATGGCGTCGGTGCGATGATCCTGACCGAACTCGGCGTGCAGGACATGGTCCTGCTCACCAACACCCACCACACTCTGGTCGGCCTCGACGGCTATGGTCTCTCGATCGTCGGCGAACGCCCGATCGACTGCAAAGGAGCGGCATGATGGCGAAGTTTCTGATCGTTGAGGCCCGCTTCTACGACCATCTCAACGACCTGCTGCTCGAGGGCGTCCGCACCGCGCTCGAGGATGCCGGCCATGCGCATGAGACGATCACCGTTCCCGGCGCGCTCGAAGTGCCCGGCGCCATCGCGCTTGCCGCCGAGAGCGGCCGTTATGACGGCTATGTCGCATTGGGCGTGGTCATCCGTGGCGAGACCTATCATTTCGAGATCGTCTCCAACGAAAGCGCGCGCGGCATCATGGCGCTGACGCTGGACGGCCTGGCGATCGGCAACGGCATATTGACCGTGGAGAACGAAGCGCAGGCGCTGACGCGTGCGCGGCGCACCGAAAAGGACAAGGGCGGCGAAGCGGCCAAGGCGGCGATCGCGATGCTCGCGCTACGCGGTCGTTTCGGCTAGACGCATCCTCCCTTGCGGGGACGGGAGGCTAACGGCCCCGGTTCCCCGCGCGCTGATCGGGAGGACGCCATGTTCAACGGACCACTGCTCGTGACCGAGCGATTGATCCTGCGTCCGCCGACGCGCGATGATTTCGACGCCTGGGCCGATTTCCACGCTGATCCCGAGACGATGCGGTTCCTGGGTGGTGTCCAGCCGCGCTCGGTCGCCTGGCGTGGCCTCTGCGCGATGACCGGGGCCTGGCAGATCTCCGGCTTCGCGATGTTCTCGCTGATCGAACGGAGCACCGGCCACTGGGTCGGACGGGTCGGTCCCTGGCGTCCGGATGGCTGGCCCGGCGACGAAGTGGGCTGGGGCGTCGCACGCGAATTTGCGGGCAAGGGCTATGCCCATGAGGCCGCGGTCGCGAGCATGGACTATGCCGTCGAAATTCTCGGCTGGACCGATGTGATCCACACCATCGATCCGGCGAACACCACGTCGATCGCGCTGGCCAAGCGGCTCGGCGCGACCAATCGTGGGCCGACGCGGCTGCCCGAACCTTATGAGGACGCGCCGGTCGATGCCTGGGGCCAGAGCGCCGACGAATGGCGAGCGCGGAAGAGCGGGCTCGCGAGTTAAGCCTGTCTCCGCGCCCTCGCATGGGCTGCCTTTTCCCAGGCGAAGACGCGAAGGGGCAAAGCGACGCCTCTGCGCTCAGCGTCCGGAAATCGAACTGACGAACTTCTCGTTATCGACCATGCCGAGGCGGGTGATTCCGGACTTTTTGGCAGCGGCCAGGGTGCGGTCGAATATCTCGTAACGCGCGGCGCCGTCGGCGGCGATCTGCAGGACCGGCTGTGCCGGATCGGTGGCCAATGCGCGGAAGCGGCCGGGCAGGCTTTCCTCGCCGACCGCGCTGCCATTCCAGCGTACCACGCCGTCCGCACCGATGCTCAACCGGACGACGGGGCGTTCGCTCATCGGCACGCTTTTCCCGGGCAGGTCGAGCGGCACTTCGTGGAACTGGATCGGGATCAGCAGGATGAACATCACCAGCAGGACGAGCATCACGTCGATCAACGGCGTGATATTAAGATCCTGCATGATACGGGGTTCCGCAACGACCGCTGAGTGAAGCTTCCTCATATCCACCTCCTCGTTATGTTATATGATTACATATCATCGCATTTTCACGGTGTCGAGCGGGCAGATATTGATCCATTTCGGGGCAGATCTTAACGAAAAATTCAGGAATTAACGATGTTTTACAGGGATTTTTAACCCTGGCTGAGCCAAAAGGCAGGCGAAGGAGCAATGTCCATGACCTCGTCCGCAATCCGGCTGAGTCCGCTGTTCGCGCTTGCGCTCGCGGCGTGCGGCAGCGGGCAGAAAAATGATCAGGCGCTCAATGCGCTCGACCAGAGCCTGGCGGGCAATGCCGTGAACGCGCAGGACGTCGATCCCGCGCTGGCCGCCTCGCTCGAAGACCAGATCATGGTCGATCCCTCGCTCAGCGCCCAGGCCAATCGCGACAGCATCCGCCCGCCGGCCGAGCCGATGCGCGCGCCGATCCCCGCCGATGGCCCCGCGGCGAAGGACATCGCCGCCGGCAAACTCCTTCCCGCGCCGAAGCCGGTCGCGATGGACGCGCCCGAGGGACCGACGACATTGGGCGCACTCGCCAGTCAGCAGGCCAAGCGCAACGGCCAGAGCTGCGGCGGCGAACTCGGCTACAGCCAGGGCTGGGCGACGCGCCTGCCCGCGGACATGCCGCTTTTCCCGAGCGCCCGTGTCTCCGAGGCCGCGGGCAGCGATGCCGGCGGCTGTCGCGCGGTCAGCTTCACCAGCGGCGCGGCGCTCCAGACCATTCTCGATTTCTACTACACCCAGGCGGTGCGCGGCGGCTTCACCGCCGAACATCGCGTCGATGGCGGCGAGCATATGCTGGGCGGCACCCGTGCCAGGGATGACGGCGCCTTCATCGTCATCGCCCGCGCGCGTGCCGGCGGCGGCACCGAGGTCGACCTGATCGCCAATAACGGACGCTGAGCCCCCGCTTCCTTTCCAGCGAGGCTCTGCTGCGCTAAGCGCAGCCCATGATCCATCTGCTTCTCGTCATGCTGGGAGGCGCGCTCGGCTCCGGTGCGCGCTACGGCGTCGGCCGTGCGTCGCTCGCCGCGTTCGGCCCGGCCTATCCCTGGGGGACGCTGACCGTCAATCTGGCCGGCGGCCTCGCCATGGGCATGCTCGCCGGACTGGTCGGCCGGCTCGCCGCGGGCGAGGAGTGGCGGCTGCTGCTCGGCGTCGGCCTGCTCGGCGGCTTCACCACCTTCTCCGCTTTCAGTCTGGAGGTCGCCACCATGATCGAGCGCGGCAGCTTCGGCAGCGCGGCGATCTATGCGACCGCCTCCGTGGTGGGGTCGGTCGCCGCGCTCTTCATCGGCCTCGCACTCGCCAAGGGATTCGCATGAATACGACAGCTTCAGCCGATGTGCGGCAATTCACCGTCGCCGCCGATGATGACGGCATCCGTCTCGACCGCTGGTTCAAGCGGCATCTGCCCGATGTCAGCTTCAACCTCGTCTCGCGCTGGGCGCGCACCGGCCAGCTTCGCGTCGACGGCAAGCGCGCCACGCCGGGCGACCGGATCGAGGCAGGACAGGTGCTGCGCGTGCCGCCCGCCGAAGCGCCCAAGCCCGTAACCACAGCCAGGCCCAGGCGCGAACGTCCGCCGCTCAGCGACGATCAGATGGAATTCGCGCAATCCCTGCTCATCCATCGCGACAAGCAGGCGCTGGTCATCAACAAGCCCCCGGGGCTTGCGACGCAGGGCGGCACCAAGACCGACGAGCATGTCGACGGGCTGCTCGACGCGCTCCAGTTCGAAGCGGAGGGACGGCCCAAGCTGGTCCACCGGCTCGACAAGGACACGTCGGGCGCATTGCTGCTCGCACGCAGTGCCCGCGCCGCAGGGCATTTCGCCAAGGCCTTCTCCAGCCGCACCGCGCGCAAGGTCTATTGGGCGCTGGTCGTCGGCGTGCCGTCGATCGACGACGGCATGATCGAACTGCCGCTTGCCAAACAGCCCGGCACGGGCGGCGAGAAGATGCATGTCGACGAGAAGGAAGGGCTCCCGTCGCGCACCCGCTATCGCGTCATCGAACGCGCCGGCAATCGTGCCGCCTGGGTGGAGCTGCAGCCCTTTACCGGCCGCACCCATCAGCTTCGCGTCCATATGGCGGCGATCGGCCATCCCATCGTCGGCGACGGCAAATATGGCGGCAAGGAAGCTTTTCTGACCGGCGGGATCAGCCGCAAGATGCATCTGCACGCGCGCCGCATCCGCGTCGATCACCCCGATGGCGATCATGTCGACGTGACGGCGGAGCTGCCCACGCATTTCGCCGAAAGCATCGCGACGCTCGGTTTCGACCCGCTGCTGGCCGAGGTGCTGCCGCTCGACGACGTCAAATTCGCCGACACCGCCGAAGGCAAGCGTCGCAAGGCCGCCAATGTCGCCAAGGACAGGCGTCGTGAACGCAAGGGCGAGCGCCGCGGCCGGACCAAGGCGGGGGAGCGCCGCGACTGATGCATCCCGATCCGAAATTCCGCTGGGAAGATCGTGATGCGATGCGGGGCTTCATTGCCGAAATCGGCTTCGGCACGCTCTTCGCGGCCACAGCCGACGGACCGCGCGCTGCGCATGTGCCTGCGATATTCGTCGATGACGATCGGATCGGCTTTCACATCGCGCGCGGCAACGGCATCGCCCGGCACCTCGACGGCGCGACCGCCCTGTTCTCGGTGCACGGCCCCGACGCCTATATCAGCCCGGACTGGTACGGACTCGAGGATCAGGTGCCGACCTGGAATTATCTGGCGGTCGAGCTCGAAGGGCGCGTCACCAGGATGGATCGTGCCGCGCTGCTCGATCAGATCGACCGCCTGTCCGCCGCACATGAAACGCGGCTGGCGCCCAAGCCCGTCTGGACGCGCGAGAAGATGACTCCGGGCACGGTCGACAAGATGCTGAGCGCGATCAGCGGCTACACGCTGGAGATCGTCGCCTGGCGCGGCACGAAGAAGCTCGGCCAGAACAAGCCGGAGGCAGCGCGGCTCGCCGCGGCCGACGCGCTCGATGCCGGCGGCAAGCGCGCCATGGCGCATCTGATGCGGTATCTGCCGCTGTGAATGGACTGATATGAACCGTCTCGCCCTTTTCGATTGCGACGGCACGCTCGTCGACAGCCAGATCAACATCTGCCGCGCGATGGAGGATTGTTTCACCAGCGCCCGGCTGGATCCGCCCGACCGTGCCGCCACCCGGCGGATCGTCGGGCTGAGCCTGGTCGAGGCGATGCAGGTGCTGCTGCCCGATGCCGAGCCCGATCTGCACCATCTGCTCGTCGCGAATTACAAATCGGCCTTTCATCGCCTGCGTGGGCTTGGCGAAGTGGAAGAGCCGTTGTTCGAAGGGATTGCCGAGACGATCGCGGCGCTCGACGAGGCGGGCTGGCTGCTAGGCGTCGCCACCGGAAAGTCGGATCGCGGGCTTGCGCTTTGCCTGGAGCATCATGGGCTGACCCGGCATTTCGTGACCTTGCAGACCGCCGATCGCCATCCGTCAAAGCCGCATCCGGCAATGGCGGCCGCAGCGATCGCGGAGGCCGGCGCCTCGCCCGCGACCACCGTCGTCATCGGCGATACCAGTTTCGACATGGCGATGGCGCGCGCCGCCGACGCACATGCCGTCGGTGTCGCCTGGGGCTATCATCCGCCCGAGGAACTGACCCAGGCGGGTGCGCATCGCATCGCCGCGCTGACCGCGGACATTCCGCTGCTGTTGGAGGAACTGGTATGACGACCGATCCCGATACGCTTGCGCGCAACCGTTTCTTCGTCATCGCGGCGATGCGGCTGGGCGGGGTGGCGATGCTGGTCATCGGCCTGATGGTCGTGGCCGGTCGGATCACCGCGATCCCGCCCGTCGCCGGCTATGCGCTGGTCCTGATCGGGCTTGCCGATTTCCTGATCGTCCCGCGCCTGCTCGCGCGTCGCTGGCGGAGCCCGCGCGAGGGATGAGGCGATTCTACAAGATGGTGACGGTCACGCCCGAGCGCGGGATCGCACTCGACGGGCGACCGGTGCGCACGCCCGGACGCGCGCCGTTGCTGGCACCGACCGAAAATCTGGCAAATGCGATCGCGGCGGAATGGACGGCGCAGGGCGAGCAGATCGATCCGCGCGCGATGCGCTTCACCGGCCTCGCCAATGCCGCGATCGACCGGGTCGGCCCCGATCCGGAAAGCTTTGCGCGCGGCCTGTCGGTCTATGGCGAGAGCGACCTGCTCTGCTACCGCGCCGAAAACCCCGATACGCTGGTCCGCCGCCAGGCCGAGGCATGGGATCCGCTGCTCGACTGGGCCGCACGGCGCTACGACGTCACCTTCAGTGTGACCGCCGGGATCGTCCATGTTCCCCAGCCGCAGGCGACGCTCGATCGGCTGACGGCCGTCACCGCGGCGCGCGATCCTTTCACGCTGGCGGCCCTGTCGCCGCTCGTCAGCATCTCCGGATCGCTCGTCGCCGCACTGGCCGTGGCGGAAGATGCGATCGCGCCCGAGACGGTCTGGACGGCGGTCATCGTCGACGAGCGCTGGCAGGCCGAGCGATGGGGCGAGGATGCGCTCGCCGCCGAGGCGCTTGCCGGCCGCCGCACCGATTTCCTCGCCGCCGCCGATTTCCTCGCTTTGCTGCGCTAGGGTTTGGTCAGGACGCTGCCGGATAGTCGATATAGCCCTCCGGCCCGCGACCATACCATGTCGCCTGGATATCGGGATTGAGCGGCAGGCCTTTGGCGAAACGCGCCGGCAGGTCGGGATTGGCCAGGAAGGTCCGGCCGAACGACACTGCGTCGGCGACGCCGCTGTCGAGAACCGCCTGCGCATCGTCGGCGCGATAGTCGGAATTGACGACCAGCGGTCCCTTGAAGATCGGGCGGATCACGGGTGACAGCTTGGGCTGATCGGCGCGGCCGAAGCTGCCGTCGGGCCCGGGCTCGCGCAGTTCGAGAAAGGCGATGCCGATCCGGGACAATGCGGCGGCGGCGGGCACGAACACGCTTTCCGGATCGCTGTCGATCACGCCCTGCGAGTTGCCGTTGGGCGACAGGCGCACGGCGGTGCGGTCGGCACCGATCTCGTCCGCCACCACCTGCGTTACTTCGCGGAGCAGGCGAATGCGGTTCTCAGGGCTGCCGCCATAATCGTCGTCACGGAAATTCGTGCCGTCGCGCAGGAACTGGTCGATGAGATAGCCGTTCGCGGCATGGACCTGCACCCCGTCGAAGCCGGCCGTCTTCGCATTGCGCGTGGCGCGGACATAGTCGTCGAGCAACGCCGGAATTTCGTCGATGCGCAGCGGTCGCGCCTCCACATAGGGCTGCTTGCCGTCATAGCTGTAGGTCTGGCCAGGCGCCGTCGTCGCGGAAGAAGAGACCGGCAACGCACCATTGTTGAAACTGGGATGGACAATGCGGCCCATATGCCAGAGCTGCGCGAAGATCCGGCCGCCCGCCGCGTGGACCGCCCCGGTCACCGGCTTCCACGCCTCGGTCTGCGCTTCGCTCCACAGGCCGGGTGCATAGGGGAAGCCCAGCCCCTGCTGGCTGATTCCGGTCGCTTCGGTCAGGATAAGGCCCGCGCTCGCCCGCTGCGCATAATAGACCGCCATCATTTCGGAGGGGACATGCTCGCGGCTCGACCGCCCCCGGGTCAGCGGGGCCATCAGCATGCGGTTGGGCGCTTCGATTGCACCGAGCTGAATGGGGTCGAACAGGCTTGGCATAATCAGTTCCTTTTTGAAACGGGACTGCACGCAGATAGGGCGTTATGGGGCGCCATGCATCAGGCCGATCCTCCAAGTTTTTCTGTTGCGACGCCAAGCGCAGGCAAGACACCGCCGCGTTTCGCCTTCGCGGCTTTGCTCGGCAGCAATCTGTGCCTCGCCTTTGGCCCCATGCTCGTGCGGGCCGCCGATGTCGGCCCGGTCGCTGCCGGCTTCTGGCGCGTGACGCTCGCGGTGCCGTTCCTGCTGATCATGCTGGGTCTTTCGCGTGAGCGCATCGGGCGGCTCGGCCCCGGACTGTGGCTGATGCTGGCGATCGCCGGCCTTTTCTTCGCACTCGATCTGGGCGCCTGGCATCTCGGCATCCATCAGACCAAGCTGGCGAACGCGACCTTGTTCGGCAATGCGAGCATCCTGCTCTTTCCGATCTACGGCTTCATCGTCGCGCGTGCCTGGCCCAATCGCAGCCAGGCCATTGCGCTGCTGCTTGCAGCATTCGGCGCGGCGCTGCTGATGGGGCGATCCTATGAATTGTCGCCCGACAATCTGGTCGGCGATCTGCTCTGCCTGCTCGCGGGATTGCTTTACACCGGTTATCTCGTCGCGATGACACGGGTGCGCGGGACGCTCGGTTCGTGGAGCGCGCTGATCCTCTCGACGATGGCGGGCATCCTGCCGCTGCTCGGCATGGCGGCGCTGCTCGGCGAGACGATCATGCCGACCGACTGGACGCCGCTGATCCTGCTGGCGCTGATCAGCCAGGTGATCGGCCAGGGACTGCTCACCTATGCCATGGTCCATTTCCAGCCGATCGTGGTCGGGCTGGTCCTGCTCGTCCAGCCGATCATCGCCGCCACCATCGGCTGGCTGATCTATGGCGAGCGCCTGGGGTTGCTCGATTTCGTCGGCGCCATCGCGGTCGCCATCGCATTGGTGCTGGTCAGGCGGCCGGATCGACCGGTCGCCTGACCATCTTCATCAATAGCCGGATTCGGCCGAGATCATGCAGTAGAGCATCGCGATCGACAGCAAGGTGTTGGTGCGTGAGAACATCATCGCACGGCTCGCGGCCGCCGCCTTGGTCGCGTCATCCGCCTCGACCAGTCCAAGCGCCTTCTTCTGCGCCGGCCAGATCACGAACCACACGTTGAACGCCATGATCAGCGCCAGCCACATGCCGATGCCGATCGTGCGGAACGGCTGCTGCAGCGTGAAGGCTTCATGTGCATAGCCCGCCTGGATCGCGACGACGAGGCCCGTCGCCACGGTCGCCGCGGCACCCCAGCGGAACCAGAACAGCGCGACCGGCGCGATATATTTGGACACGCCCGGCTTCAGCTCGGCCGGCACCTTGGGCATGGTCGGAATCTGGGTGAAGTTGAAATAATAGAGATGGCCGATCCACATGATGCCGCAGATCACGTGCAGGAAACGCCAGAAGAAGTTGTTGTCGTAAATGCCCTGCACGCCGAACACGACGGCAAGCATCAGCACCACGCCGACGGCCAGCACCGCATATAGATTTCCGAAGAATTTCGCCATTTGACACCGTCCCCCTTATTCGTCCGGTAAGGCGAAGATGGTTATCATGCGCGAGTCGCGGTGTCACGGTCTTGCGGCACCTGCATGTCGGGCGCATGAGGCGGGCGTGAGGAGATGACGATGACCGCGCTGCCCCCCGATCCGACGCTCGACGAGATCCGAATTGCGCTGGCCGCAGCGGTGCCAGCGCATGCCGGATTCGACGGTTGGGGTCCGGACGCGCTGGCACGCGCCGCGGAAGAGGTCGGCGTTGATCGCGACATAGCATCGCTCGCTTTCACGGGTGGCGCGGTCGACATGATCGATGCCTGGTTCGGCGTGGTCGACCTGTCGATGACGGAGGCGCTTCCAGCCGACAGGCTGGCGGCGATGAAGATTCGTGAGCGGATCGCAGCACTCGTCATGGCGCGGATCGCGGCGGTGGCGCCGCACCGTGACGCATTGCGCCGCGCGCTCGCCATCCTCGCCATGCCGGCCAATCTCGGGCACGGCATGCAACTCGGCTGGCGTGCGGCCGACGCGATGTGGCGTCTGGCGGGCGATACGGCGACCGATTACAATCACTATAGCAAGCGCGCGATCCTGTCCGGCGTCTATGGCGGCACATTGCTCGTGATGCTCGACGACGACAGTGCCGACCTCACCGAGACGCGCGGATTCCTTGATCGCCGCATCGACGGGATCATGCGCTTCGAGCGCGCCAAGGGCCAGCTTCTGGCGCGGCGGGATCATCTGCCCAGCCTGTCGCGCTTCATCGGAAGGCTGCGCTACCCCGCCGTCTGAGCATGCATTTTGCCGGCGTCGGCACCGGCTTTCCCAAACAGATTTCAAGCAGGCTGGCATTTACCTCGAGTTATTGATAATCAATCGCAGAACTCTCGCGGACGGATTATCTTGCGCCTCGATCAACTGCCCCTGCGCGAACGCGCGCATATCGCCGATATCGACTGGAATGCCCTGTCCGCCGCCGAAGCGCGACGATTGCAGGAATTTGGTTTCGGCGAGGGCGTCATGGTCGAGATATGGCACCGTAGCGGCCTGTTCGGGCGCGGCCCGATCGCCTGTCGCGTCGGGCGCATGACGGTTGCGATCCGCCGCAGCAATGCCGCGGCGATCTCGGTGGTGCGACAGGCATGAATCCCGCACCGCTCGTCGCCTTGGTCGGTAATCCCAATGCCGGCAAATCCGCCCTGTTCAACGCGCTGACGGGCGCGCGCCAGAAGGTCGGCAATTATCCCGGCGTCACGGTCGAGCGGAAATCCGGGCGCATGGCCTTGTCCGACGGGCGCCCGGTAGAGCTGGTCGACCTGCCGGGTACGTACAGCCTCACGCCGTCCAGTCCCGACGAAGCGGTGACGCGCGACGTGGTGATGGGCACGCAAGACGGCGAACGCAGGCCTGCCGCGCTGATCGTCGTGATCGATGCCGGCAATCTCGACAATCATCTGCGCTTCGCGCTCCAGCTCCGCGCACTCGGCCTGCCGATGGTGGTCGCGCTCAACATGATCGACATGGCCGAGCGCGACGGCCTGACGATCGACCCGCAGGCGCTGTCGCGCGAACTTGGCGTGCCGGTCGTCGCGACGGTCGCGGTGCGCCGGCGGGGCATGGATGCGCTGCGCGATGCCCTGGCCTCCGTCCTCGCCGACGGTTCGCCACCGCCGCCGGCAACCGACGAGCCGGCCGATATCGTCCTGCTGCAGCGCCGTGCGCGCGCCATCTCGGTCGCCGCCACCGTCTCCGAGACGCCGGTGCGGCGCATCACGCATCTGATCGACTCGGTGGTGCTCCACCCGGTCGCCGGCCTCATCATCCTGGTCGCCTTGTTCTTCGTGATGTTCCAGGCGGTCTTTGCCTGGTCGGAAGCGCCGATCGGCTGGATCGAGGATGCGTTCGCGGCGGCACAGGGCTGGGTGACGGCCGCGATGCCCGACGGTTTCCTGCGGTCGCTGATCGTCGATGGCGTGATCGCGGGCGTCGGCTCTGTGGTCGTGTTCCTGCCGCAGATCCTGATCCTGTTCTTCTTCATCCTGCTGCTCGAAGCATCGGGCTATATGGCACGCGCCGCCTTTCTGATGGATCGGCTGATGGCGGGCGTCGGGCTCAACGGCCGCGCCTTCATCCCGCTGCTGTCCTCCTTCGCCTGCGCGATTCCCGGCATCATGGCGACACGCACGATCGACGATCCCAAGCAGCGCCTGACCACGATATTGATCGCGCCGCTGATGACCTGCTCGGCGCGGCTGCCGGTCTATTCGGTGATCATCGGCGCCTTCATTCCCGCGCGCAGCCTGGGATGGGGGGTCGGCCTGCAGGGATTGGTCTGGTTCGGCCTCTACGTGGCCGGCGTGCTGGGCGCGGTGGCCGCCGCCTTCGTCCTGCGCAAGACCGTGGCGCGGGGCACGCCGAGCGGTTTCATGATGGAATTGCCGCGTTACCAGATGCCCAATCTCGGCGACGTTGCGATCGGCCTGTGGCAGCGTGCCCGGGTGTTCCTGCGGCGCGCGGGCACGATCATCATGATGGTCACGATCGCGCTCTGGGCGCTGCTCAGCTTTCCGGTCGCGCCGGAGGGACGGAGCCAGGTCGAATATTCGATCGCGGGCCGAATCGCCTCGGGCCTGGAAGTGATCGTCCGTCCGATCGGCTTCAACCACGAAATGGCGCTTGCGGTGATTCCCGCCATGGCCGCGCGCGAGGTCGCGGTCTCCGCGCTCGCCACCGTCTATTCGATCGAAAGCGACGACGAAGCGGAGACCGAACGGTCGCTGGGCACCAAGCTCCAGGGCCGCTGGTCGCTGCCCACCGCGCTCGCATTCCTGATGTGGTTCGTCTTCGCGCCACAATGCCTGTCGACGATCGCGGTCATCCGCCGCGAAACCAATGGATGGAAATGGCCGATGTTCGCGCTCGGCTATCTCTTCGTGCTGGCCTATCTTGCCGCCGGCGCGACTTTCTGGTTAGCCACGGCGCTCGGTCTATAGGAGAGTCTCATGGCGGGCAGCGTCAACAAGGTTATTTTGGTCGGCAATCTGGGCGCCGATCCCGAGGCGCGTTCGCTGAACAATGGCGGCGAAGTCGTCAATCTGTCGGTCGCGACGTCCGAGCGCTGGAACGATCGCGAGGGCAATCGTCAGGAAAAGACCGAGTGGCACCGCGTGGTGATCTTCAACGAGAATCTCGGCAAGATCGCCAAGCAATATCTGCGCAAGGGATCGAGCGTCTATCTGGAAGGCCAGATCCAGACGCGCAAATGGCAGGACAATAACGGCCAGGACAAATATTCGACCGAGGTCGTGCTCCAGCGCTTCCGCGGCGAACTCGTCCTGCTCGGCGGCCGCGAAGAGGGCGGCTCGGGCGGTGGATTCAGCGGCGGCGGCGGCAGTGCCCGTTCGAACGACGGCTGGGGCGGCGGCGGATCCTCCGGCGGCGGCTTTGGCGGCGGTTCGGGCTCCGCGCCCTCGGGTGGCGGGCGCAGCGCGCCTTCGACCTTCGACAATGATCTGGACGACGACGTTCCCTTCTGAGGAACGTCGATTCGCGCAACCCGCGTAGCGGCTCGATAGCAATGTCCGATGAGTCCGACTCATCGGACATTGGTTTCAGTCCTTTCCTTGCTCCAACGCTTTTTTGAGGTCGGCGAGCACACCGAACGCGCCGGCCTCTTCCTCTTTCAGCACCCCGGCTTCGCGCAGCACGTCATCGGCGCCCGGCGCCCGGGGAAAGGGATCGAGCGCCAGCGCCATTGTCTGCGCCAGCGCCTCGCCCAGGTCGATTGCCTGGCCGTCATAACCGATGACATCGCAATCGGCGGCGGAAAGCTCGATTTCGTCGGCGTCCGACGCCAGCGCATTCTCCTCGACGAACAGCAGTTCGAACGGTTCGTCGATCGCCGCGGGCACGGGCGCGCCCGTCGCGACGCAGCTTTGCACCGCGGTCGCGGTGATTCGCCCGCTGACGCGGATACCCGCCGCTATGCGCGCGATCGTCGCGGTTCCGACCAGCGTCTCCAGCGATTGAAGGTCGAATCGCGCGGCCAGCGCCGTGCGCTCGGCTTCGTTCGCCTCGACTCGCACGTCGCGCGGCCGCTCGCCGATCTCGTCGCGACGGAAGGTCCGGCTGAATTCGGGATCGCTCATGACCGCGACAGCCCGCCGGACAGCAGCCGGTCGATCGGTGCCGCGCCGACAGAGTCGGCGATGTCGCGCAAGCGTGCCGTGGCATTGGCCAGCGCGGCTCCCGTGGGCGGGGCGCCGCGATAGAGATTGCGCGCCAGCGCCTCGGGCAGATCGCCGGCGCCCGTCAGGGCGTCGCGATACGCAGTCAGCCGTCCGCCCAATGCGCTCATCATCTTGCCGATATGCTTGCCGACGACGACGTCGCCAATGCCCTGCTGGCGCAGCTGGCCGTCCATGTCGTCGACGAAGGTTTCGGTGAGCAGGGCCGCCTTGGCGGCGCCATCGTCGCCCTCGCGTTCCAGCCGCACCAGCGCGATCGAGAGAATGGCGGCCACCATGTCGAACCGGCCGTCGATCGTATCGGCAACACCGCCCTCGACATACCAATATGGGTTGCGAGCCTCGGCGACGATGGCGGCGTAGAGCGGCGCGAGGGCGTCACGGCCGCTGCTGCGGTTGAAGAGGCGAGTGAGAAACGACACGCAGTGGAAACTCCTGTTTGAGGTCCGGCGCCCCGTCACCCTTGCCGGGCGTGATCCGAGCGCATATTGAGGCAGCGGACGCGGCTTTTAATGGCGTGCGTCCGCGTGGTGCGCAAGGAGAAGGCTTGATGGCGGTGTTGACGAAGCAGGGGCTGATGGCGGCGGCAGCCGTTACGGCGCTGCTCATGACGGGCGGTTGCACCCGCGTCCGCGGCCATCAGGGCTATATCGTCGATCAGGTGCTGGTCGACGGCATCCAGCCCGGCGTCGACAATCGCGATTCGGTGCAGGCCACGCTGGGCGGGCCGACCTTTGTCGGCCAGTTCGATCCCAATGACTGGTATTATGTCTCGCGCCAGACGCGCCAGCTCGCCTTCGCCCAGCCGAAGCCCACCGAACAGACGATCCTCCATGTCCGCTTCAACCAGGCGGGCACCGTGGCGTCGGTCGACAAGGCGGGCCTCGAAAAGATCGTCTCGATCTCGCCGATGGGCGACAAGACGCCGACGCTTGGCCGTCATCGCGGCTTCTTCCAGGAGCTGTTCGGCAATATCGGCGCCGTCGGCGTCCCCGGCGCGGGCGGTGCGCCGCAATAATCCGCTTTCAAGCGCGCTAGAGTGATTTCGAGGCAGGTGGAATCACCTGCCGGCTCGGAAATCACGGCAAACAAACGAATATCCAGAGTCATTCACCGCCCCGGCCGATGCCGAGGCGGTGATGATGATCGTCAGCTCGCGATATCGCTGGCCGCGAGCACGGCCAGCGTGACCAGTTCCGACGCGGTCGACGCCATGGTCGCGACCTGGACCGGCTTCTCCATGCCCACCAGCATCGGGCCGATGACATGGTCGCCGCCCAGCTCGCGCAGCAGCTTGGCCGAGAGATTGGCCGATTGGAGGCCAGGCATGATCAGCACGTTCGCGGGCGCCGAGAGGCGGCAGAACGGATAGTTGCTCATCACCTTGGCATTGAGCGCGACGTCGGGCGCCATCTCGCCTTCATATTCGAAGCTGACGCCACGCGCGTCGAGGATCGCCACGGCTTCGCGCAGATTCTCCAGCCAATTGCCCGGCGGATTGCCGAAGGTGGAATAGGAGAGGAAAGCGACGCGCGGTTCATGGCCCATCTTGCGCGCGACCGCCGCCGTGCCCTCGGCGATGTCGGCCAGTTCCTCGGCGGTCGGTCGTTCGTTGACCGTGGTGTCGGCCATGAACACCGTATGGGTCTGCCCCACCAGCACATGGATACCGAACGGCGTCGCGCCCGGGCGTGGATCGATCACCTTGCGCAGCTCGCGCATGGTCTGCGCATAGGTGCGCGTCGTGCCGGTAATCATCGCATCGGCTTCGCCCAATGTCAGTAGCATCGCGCCGAAGATGTTGCGATCGCGGTTCACCATCCGCTCGATTTCGCGCTTGAGGAAACCGCGCCGCTGCAGCCGTTCGTAGAGATATTCGACCATCTTGGGCACCAGCGGCGAATTGACGCTGTTGTGCACCTCGAAGCTGTCGGGATCGTCGACGCCCATCGCGCGCAACCGGTCGCGGACATGCTCGCGGCCGACCAACACGGGAATGCCGTAGCCGCCATCGCGGAACTGAATCGCCGCGCGCAACACCGTTTCCTCTTCGCCCTCGGCGAACAGCACGCGCTTCGGCCGCGCACGCGCCGCTTCATAAGCGAGCGTCAGCACCGACGTGGTCGGGTTGAGCCGTGCGCGCAGCGACTGGCGATAGGCCGCCATGTCGAGAATGGGCTTCCGCGCCACGCCCGAATCCATCGCCGCCTGCGCCACTGCGGCGGGCACGATCTCCATCAACCGCGGATCGAAAGGCGCAGGAATGATATAGTCGGGGCCGAAGCTGTGGGCGAGGCCGCCATAGGCCAGCGCGACTTCCTCGGGCACCTGCTGGCGCGCCAGCGCGGCCAGCGCCTCGGCGGCGGCGATCTTCATTTCCTCGTTGATCGCGGTGGCGCGGACATCGAGCGCGCCGCGGAAGATGAAGGGAAAGCCGAGCACGTTGTTGACCTGGTTCGGATAGTCCGAACGGCCGGTCGCGATGATCGCGTCGGGGCGCGCAGCCTTGGCCGCGGGCGGGGTGATCTCCGGATCGGGATTGGCCATGGCGAAGATGATCGGCTGCGGCGCCATCTTCATCACCATTTCGGGCTTGAGCGCGTCGGCGGCGGACAGGCCCAGGAAGATGTCGGCGCCGTCCAGCGCCTCGGTCAGCGTGCGGCGATCGGTCTTGGCGGCATGCGCGGACTTCCACTGGTCCATGCCGGTCTCGCGGCCCTGATAGATCACGCCCTGGCGGTCGCACATCAGCACATTGTCGTGCGGCACGCCCATCGCCTTGACCAGTTCGGTGCACGCGATCGCCGCGGCGCCCGCGCCGTTGACGACGACCTTCACGTCCTTGATCGACCGGTTGGTGAGGTAGCAGGCATTGATCAGGCCGGCCGCGGTGATGATCGCGGTACCATGCTGATCGTCATGCATCACCGGGATGTTCATCCGCTCCTTGAGCGCCTGTTCGATGATGAAGCATTCGGGCGCCTTGATATCTTCCAGATTGATACCGCCGAAGCTGGGTTCGAGCAGCGCCACCGCGTTGATGAAGGCTTCCGGATCCTCGGTGTCCAGTTCGAGGTCGATCGAATCGACATCGGCGAAGCGCTTGAAGAGCACCGCCTTGCCCTCCATCACCGGCTTGGAAGCGAGGGCGCCGAGATTGCCCATGCCCAGGATCGCCGTGCCGTTGGAGATCACGGCAACCAGATTGCCCTTGGCGGTATAGTCATAGGCGGTCGCGGGATCGTCGGCGATCGCGCGTACCGGCACGGCGACGCCGGGCGAATAGGCAAGGCTCAGGTCGCGCTGCGTCGCCATCGGTTTCGACGCGATGATCTCGATCTTCCCCGGTCGGCCGTAGGAGTGGAAGAGCAGAGCCTCCGCTTCCGAGAATTTGACGTTGCTTCCTTCGCTCATGCTCTGCCTTCCGTTCATATCGTTTCAGGGGTGCCATAGAACGTGATCGGCCGACGCGAAAGCGCTTCGGCGCCTGATCCAAAGCATCATTCCGGCTTTCAACGACCTGTCGTTTCACGTCCGGCCGATTTGATCCGGATCGCGCCAAAAAGCGGCTTTGGCAAAGTCGTGTGAAGCCGGTATCAGCGGCGGTTCGCATGACCAAACATCCCGCCCCCGCCGCCAGCCAGCCGACGCCGATGATGGCGCAATATCTCGCGCTCAAGGCTGACGCTCCCGATTGCCTGCTTTTCTATCGGATGGGCGATTTCTTCGAACTGTTCTTCGACGATGCGAAGATCGCAGCGGCGACGCTCGACATCGCGCTCACCGCGCGCGGTGAACATGACGGGCGGCCGATCCCGATGTGCGGTGTACCCGCCCATTCGGCAGAGGCCTATCTGGCGCGGTTGATTAAGGCGGGGCATCGCGTCGCGCTTGCCGATCAGATCGAGACGCCCGAACAGGCAAAGAAGCGTGCCGGATCCAAGGCATTGGTGGGACGTGCGATCATCCGCGTGGTGACGGCAGGCACGTTGACCGAGGAAACGTTGCTCGATGCGCGTGCGGCCAACTGGCTGGTCGCATTGGGTGAGGCGGGCGGAATGCTCGGGCTCGCCGCCGCCGATATCTCGACGGGGCGGTTCGAGGTCGCGGAGGTCGCGCCCGAAAGCCTGGGTGCGGAGCTGGCACGGCTCGGCGCAGCCGAGATCATCGTCTCGGAAAGTGCCGATCACTGGCCCGATGGTGCCTTCTCCCGCCCACGCGGCGACTTCGACAGCGTGCGTGGCGAGACGCGGCTGAAGTCGCTGTTCGGCGTCGCGACGCTCGACGGCTTCGGCACGTTCGGCCGCGCCGAACTGGCCGCCGCCGGCGGACTCGTCGCCTATCTCGACCATGCCGGCAAGGGCAGTCTGCCTTTCCTCCAGGCGCCGCTGCGCCGCGCCCCAACCGCGCATATGATGATCGACGCGGCGACGCGCGAAAGCCTGGAACTGACCCAGGCCCAGGGCGGCGGCCGTACCGGCAGCCTGCTCGACACGCTCGACCGCACGGTAACCGGCGCGGGCGCGCGGTTGCTTGCCGCCGATCTCGGCGCCCCGCTCGCCGAGCGGGGGCTGATCGAGGCGCGGCACGACTTGGTCGCCTTCTGGTTCGACGATTCCCATGAACGCGAGGGGTTGCGCGCCGCGCTGAAGGCATTGCCCGATATCGGGCGGGCGCTCGGACGGCTGGTCGCCGGACGTGGCGGGCCGCGCGACCTGGGCCAGCTTCGAGACGGTCTCGGCGAGGCGCGGATATTGCGCGAGCGGCTCGGGCGGCTCCCCGATCCGCCGGTCCTGCTGGCCGACCTGCTGCCGCGGCTCGATGGCCATGGCGCGCTGGTCGACCATCTGTCGCGCGCACTGGTGCCCGCACCGCCGATCGACGCGGCGCAGGGCGGCTATATCGCCGAAGGCTATGATGCCGCGCTCGATGAACTGCGCGGGATCGGCGGCGACGGACGTCGCGCCATTGCCGCGCTCGAGGCGCGCTTCCGTACCCAGACCGGCATCACCACGCTCAAGATCCGCCATAATGGCGTGCTCGGCTATCATGTCGAGGTCCCCGCCCGATCGGCCGATACGCTGATGGCGCAAGATTCGGGCTTCACCCATCGTCAGAGCCTGGCGGGTGTCGTCCGCTTCAACGCGCCCGAACTGCACGAACTGGCGCTGCGCGTCACTCAGTCCGGCGCGCATGCGCTTGCCGCGGAGGCCGCGCATCTCGAGGCGCTGACCGCCGAGGCGCTGGACAGTCGCGACGCGATCGCCGCCACCGCCGACGCGCTCGCCCGGCTCGATGTCGGCGCCGCACTGGCCGAACGCGCGGCAGAAGGCGGCTGGTCGCGTCCGTCGCTGGTCGATCATCCCTGCCTCGAGATCGAGGGCGGTCGCCACCCGGTGGTCGAGGCCGCCGTCGGCCGCACCGGCGAACGCTTCGTCGCCAATGATTGCCGGCTGTCCGAAAGCGAGCGCGTCTGGCTCGTCACCGGCCCCAATATGGGTGGTAAATCCACATTCCTGCGGCAGAACGCGCTGATCGCGGTGCTGGCCCAGGCGGGAAGCTTCGTGCCCGCGGCAAGCGCCAGGCTGGGGCTGGTCGATCGTCTGTTCAGCCGCGTCGGCGCGTCGGACAATCTCGCGCGCGGCCGGTCGACCTTCATGGTCGAGATGGTCGAGACCGCGGCGATCCTGGCGCAGGCGACACCGCGCAGCTTCGTCATCCTCGATGAAGTCGGGCGCGGCACCTCGACCTATGACGGTCTCGCCATCGCCTGGGCGGTGGTCGAGGCGGTGCACGAGGTCAATCGCTGCCGCTGCCTCTTCGCCACCCATTATCACGAACTGACCCGGCTCGCCGAGCGGCTCGACGCACTGTCGCTCCATCATGTCCGTGCGCGCGAGTGGAAGGGCGATCTGGTGCTGCTGCACGAAGTCGGCGCCGGCCCCGCCGATCGCAGCTATGGCCTCGCCGTCGCCAAGCTTGCCGGACTGCCGCCATCGGTGCTCGCGCGCGCCGGCACGGTTCTCAAGAAGCTGGAGGCCGGCCGCGCCCAGACCGGCGGGCTTGCCGCGGGCCTCGACGATCTGCCGCTGTTCGCCGCGATGGCCGCAGCACCCGAGGAAGCGCGCGACGCCCTGCGCGACGCACTCGCCGCCATCGACGCCGATGCGCTCAGTCCGCGCGACGCGCTCGAGGCGCTTTACCAGCTCAAGCGGCTGGCGGAGGATGACTGATTCTTGCGTCACCCTGAACTCGTTTCAGGGTCTATATTCGAACTCTCATTATCGCGGAATTGAAGCATGGATGCTGAAACAAGTTCAGCATGACGAATTGGGGTGCGTGACGAACCGCCCGCAAGCCCCTATCTGAAATCCATGCCCGCGCGCTTCGATAGCCTTTCCAACCGCCGCCGCATCGTTGATCGACGCGCGCTTGCCGATGCCTTGACTGCCCTGCCCGATGAAGGCGGCGCGGCGAAGCAGCGGCCGGCGATGGTGGCGCTGCTGCGCGAAGCGCTCGATGCGGGGCGTGCCGAGATTGCGCGGCGGCTGGAGGAGAACCCGTCGCGCGGCAGCGATACGGCCTCCGCCCAGGCATTCCTGACCGATCAGATCCTTCGGCTGATCTTCGATTTCACGACGCAGCGCCTCTATGCGATCAACAATCCGACCGCGTCGGAGCGTTTGGCGCTGCTGGCGGTCGGCGGCTATGGCCGGGGCGAGATGGCGCCCTTCTCCGACGTCGATATCGCCTTCCTCACGCCGTGGAAGCAGACCGGCTGGACCGAGCAGGTCATCGAATCGATGCTCTATTCGCTCTGGGATCTGGGCATGAAGGTCGGCCATTCCAGCCGCTCGCTCGACGAGATGGTGCGCATGGCGAAGAGCGACCTCACCATCCGCACCGGCCTGCTCGAAGCACGCTATGTCTGGGGCGACCAGGCCCTTAACGACGAGGCCTGGGCCCGTTTCGACCGTGAGGTGATGGCCGGAACCGGACGCGCCTTCATCGCCGACAAGCTGGCCGAGCGCGATGCCCGTCACAAGCGCATGGGCGACAGCCGTTATGTCGTCGAGCCCAATATCAAGGAAGGCAAGGGCGGCCTGCGCGATCTCCATACGCTGTTCTGGATCGGCAAATATATCCATCGCGTGCCCACCGTCGCCGAACTGGTCGACAAGGGCCTGCTGACCCGCGACGAGCTGCGCCGTTTCCAGAAGGCCGAGAATTTCCTGTGGGCGGTGCGCTGCCATCTGCACATGATCGCCGGGCGTGCCGAAGAACGGCTGACCTTCGACTTCCAGCGCGAGATCGCGATGCGCATGCGTTATGCGGACCGCCCCGGGCGATCGGCGGTCGAGCGCTTCATGCAGCATTATTTCCTGACCGCGAAGCAGGTGGGCGACCTGACCGGCCTGTTCCTGGCGCATCTCGACGACAGCTTCGCCGGCCGTGGCCGGCGCTTCATGGGCCTGCCGGTGCTGCGTCGCAGCCCACGCAAGCTCGACGGCTTCGTGCTCGATCGCGGCCGGCTGGCGCTGCCCGATGACGGCTTTTTCCAGAAGGATCCCGTCCGGCTGATCGAGATCTTCGCGCTGGCCGACAAGCACGGGCTCGAAATCCATCCGCTGGCGATGCGCGCCGCGGCACGCGACGCGCGGCTGATCGATGCGCGCATCCGCAACGATCCGCGTGCCAATGCTCTTTTCATCGACGTGCTGACCTCGCCGCGCGATCCCGAGACGGTGCTGCGCTGGATGAACGAGGCCACGGTGTTCGGCCGCTTCGTGCCCGATTTCGGCCGCGTCGTCGCGCAGATGCAGTTCGACATGTATCATCATTACACCGTCGACGAGCATTCGATCCGCGCCATCGGCCTGCTCGCGCAGATCGAGAAGGGCGACCTGACCGACGATCATCCGCTGTCGACGACGATCGCGCGCCAGCTGGTTTCGCGCCGCGTGCTCTATGTCGCGGTGCTGCTGCACGACATCGCCAAGGGACGCGGCGGCGATCACAGCGTGCTCGGCGCCGAAGTCGCGATGAAGCTGTGCCCCCGCTTTGGCCTGTCGCCGGCGGAGACCGAGTCCGTCGCCTGGCTGGTGCGCTATCATCTGTTGATGTCCGCGACCGCGTTCAAGCGCGACCTGGCCGACTTCAAGACCATTCTCGACTTCGCCGAAGCCGTGCAGAGCCCCGAACGGCTCAGGCTTCTGCTGATCCTGACCGTCGTCGACATCCGCGCGGTCGGCCCCGGCGTCTGGAACGACTGGAAGCGGCAGCTGCTCACCGGCCTGTTCGAAGCCGCCGAAGAGGTGCTGCGCCTGGGCCACAAGCAAAAGGGGCGCGAGGAACGGATCGCCGCCAAGCAGCGCGCGCTGGCCGACGCGATGGGCTGGGACGACGCGACGATCAAGGCGGCGGCGCGGCGCCTGCCGGCATCCTATTGGATCGCCGAACCGCTCGACGTGCTCGAACGCAATGCCCGGCACGTGTCGGCGGCGCAGGATCAGCCACTGTCGATTTCGGCGCAAGTCTATCCCGATCGCGGCGCAACGCTGGTCACCGTCTATGCCAGCGACCATCCCGGGCTGTTCTATCGCGTTGCCGGTGCCATCCATCTCGCCGGCGGCAGCATCATCGATGCGCGGATCCACACCACGCGCGACGGCATGGCGCTCGACAATTTCCTCGTCCAGGATCCGTTCGGCCGGATGCTCGACGAGCCCGAGCGGCTGAAGCGGCTGGAACAGGCGATCGAGGATGCGCTCGCCAATCGCCACAAATTGACCGAGAGGCTTGCGCAGCGTCCGCTCACGCGCACCCGCGCCGAGGCCTTCACGATCCAGCCGGTGGTCTTGGTCGATAACAAGGCGTCGAACCGCTACACCGTGGTCGAGATCAATGCGCGCGACCGCCCGGCGCTGCTCAATGCGCTTGCCTATGCGCTCTTCCAGTCGAAAGTGACGATCCATTCGGCGCATATCGCCACCTATGGCGAACGCGCGGTCGATACCTTCTACATAACCGACCTGATCGGCGACAAGGTGGAGGGCGCGCAGCGGCTCAAGGCGCTTGAACGCCGCCTGCTCGATGCGGCCGCGGGCGAGGACGCGCGCGAAGCGGCTTGAGCGATTTGTCGTTCGATGGAATCATCGAACGGCTCGTGAATCGCGGCAAAAGGAAAAGGTCCGCTCCGGCTTCCCGGAACGGCCCCCCTCCCCCACAGATAATGTAATCAGAACTTGCCGCGCACCGTGACGCCATAGGTCCGCGGTTCGGCGAGATAGGCCGAGAAGATCTGGCGGCCGCCGGGATATTGCGGATCGACGAACGGCGCGCTCGTCACGCCCGCCTGGAAGGGCGAGTTGAAGCCGACCTGGGTATAGCCCTTGTCGAACAGATTCTGCGCCCAGAGCTCGATCGCCCATTTCTCGTCGGGGCCGCGCAGACCGACACGGGCATTGACCAGCGCGAAGCCATCCTGCGCCTTTTGCGGGAACAGGTCCGATCCGGTGTTATAGTCGCCGGTCATGCGCGTATCGACATAGAGCAGGCCCGATAGCCCAGAGCCGCCGATCGGCGGAGTCCAGGTGAAGGAACCCGTGGTCACGATCTCGGGTGCGTTGGACATCAGATTGCCGGGCAGCACGCGAAGCGCAGGATCGAGCGCCGCGCCGGTATCGCGTCCGACCAGGTCGCCGCGATATTTGGTGCGCGCCCAGGTGAGGCCGGCATTCACGCGGACATAAGGCGTCGGCGTCAGCGACGCTTCGAGCTCCACGCCCTGCGAACGCACGCCATAGGTGACGTCGCCCGGCGCGCAGGTGCCAGTGGCGAGCGAAGTGTCTTCGTCCGCGCCGCTGCCGCCGACCAGGTTCGAACAGCCGTTGATATTCTGCACCAGGAAGACGGTGCCGTTGAAGGTGTTGAGCTGGAAGTTCGAGAAATCCTGGCGGAATGCCGAGACGTTGAACGTGAAGTTGCGGAAGGACAGCTTGGTGCCGATTTCATAGGCATCGACCTTCTCGGCGTCGAAACGCAGATTGGCCACGTTGAAGCCCGATTGCGGCGCCGCAAAGGGGAAGATCGTCGATGTGGTCAACGCAGAACGATCGAGGTTGAAGCCGCCCGCCTTATAACCCTTCGAATAGCTGGCGTAGAACAGCATGTCGCTATTGGGCTTGTACGACAGCACGGCGGTGCCGGTGAACTCGTCGTCCTTCATCCGGTCGGACAGACTATAGCCGTTGAGCTCCGAGCTCGAATTGCCCTGGCATGACAGGCCGATGATCGCGCCGGCCGTGGCCGCGAGCGCCGGCACCGCGAGCAGCGAGCCGAGTTGCTGTTTCTGGACCAGGCAGGCGGTGTTGTTGTTGTTGAAGTTCGCGCGGAACTTCTTGGTTTCCGTCGTCCAGCGCAGACCCGCGGTGAAATCGATCGTGTCGGTGATGTGCACGATATTGTGCGTGAAAACCGCGAAATTCTCGCTCTTCTGGCGATAGACCGCGTTGTCGTCGCCGACGCTGCGGATGCCGTCCAGCCGGTCGAAGGCGCCGAGCACCAGCGGGGTCGCAGCACCGAAGGCATTGGTCGCGATCAGCGCCGCACGGCCCCCGGGGCTGATACAGCCGCTTTGCGACGCATCGAAAAAGGCCGCGAGCGTGCTGCCGGAAACGATGCGGCAGGTGGCGAAGCGGCCATAGTCGCGGCCGAACTTCAGATTGTCGGTCACCTTCAGCTTCTCATTGGCGTAATAGCCGCCGACCAGCCAGTCGAGCCGGTCGTCGAATGCCGTACCCTGCAGGCGCAGTTCCTGGCTGAAAGTCTGGAAGTCGCGCTGATAGGCCGATTTGCCGGGCGCGCGGAACAGGATGTCGATCTGGCTGTAATCGGTATCCGAGCCCTGGTTGGAGCTATAGTCGCGATAGGCGGTGATCGAGGTCAGCCGGGCATTGCCGAAATTCCAGTTGAGCTCGCCCGAAACGCCCATATCCTTGGTCTTGCCGGCATAGGAACGGCCCGGCGAGACATAGACGTCGCGCTCATAGGGGTCGATCGTGAACGAAGCCGGATTCTGCCCCATGGCGGTCAGCACGCGGACAATCGGATTCTGGACGGGGTCGAGCAGGCCGCCGACCAGCGGATTGTCCGCCGCGCGCACATAGACCGCGGCGCAGCAGCTCTCGTCGCGTTTGGTATAGTCGCCGATCAGCCGGAAGCTGAGGTCGCTGGTCGGTTCGAACAGCAACTGACCGCGCACGAAATAGCGGTCGCGGTCGTTGATGCGGGTGCCGTTGGTGACATCCTTGTAGAATCCGTCGCGCTTCACCCACACGCCGTCCAGCCGCGCGGCCAGCGTCTCGCCGATCGGGCCGGTGACGCCGCCGCCGATCCGCCAATAATCGTAATTGCCATAGGTGGCTTCGGCGGTGGCGCCGAATTCGAAGGCGGGTTTCTTGCTGACGATGTTGAGCAGGCCGGCAGAGGCGTTGCGGCCGAACAACGTGCCCTGCGGGCCGCGCAGCACTTCGACGCGCTCAATCTCACCCAGTTCGTTGAGGCCGATGCCCGAACGCGAGCGATAGACGCCGTCGATGAACACCGCGACCGAGCTTTCCAGCCCGGGATTGTCGCCGACGGTGCCGACGCCGCGGACGCGCACGGACCCGTTCGCTTCCGATCCGGTCGAGGAGACCAGCAGCGACGGCGCAAGCTGGTTGAGCTGGCGGATGTCGTTGGCGCCCGAATTCTGCAGCGTCTCGGCCGAGACGGCGGAGATGGCGAGCGGCACGTCCTGGAGCTGCTGCGAGCGGCCTTGTGCGGTCACGATGATGTCGTTGTCGCTGGTCGCCGTGTCCTCCGCGGCTTGAGCGGGGGCGGCATCCTGGGCGAAGGCGGGCGTCGCCAAGGCAAAGCAGGCGACGGAAACAAGCCAGACGGACTTCGACATATGGGCTCCTCTCGATTGTCGTTTTCTTTGTCTATTTGTCCGTGAATCTAACGCGGTCGTCCGATGCTCGCCAGCCGGGAGAGCGCAAGGAACGGCGGATTTGCTAGGGTTAGCGGCCTTTTTGCCACAGTGTGGTTTTTGACGCTACGGAAAGTGGCAAGCGTTGCAGTGCGGCAGAAACGGCAAAAAGGCGCGCAAGCCGAAGCCGCGCGCCTTTTGGCCGTTCGAGGGCATGATCGCGGGTCATCACGACCCGCGCGCCTCGTTTATTTGGGAGAGAGCACCATCAGCATCTGGCGGCCTTCCATGCGCGGATAGGCTTCCACCTTGGCGTCTTCGGCGGTGTCCTCCTGGACACGCTGGAGCAGCGCCATGCCGAGCTGGCCGTGGCTGAGCTCACGACCGCGGAAACGCAGCGTGACCTTCACCTTGTCACCTTCGCCGATGAAGGCGTGAATCTTCTTCATCTTCACGTCATAATCATGGTCGTCGATGTTCGGACGCATCTTGATCTCTTTGATCTCCTGCGTCTTCTGCGACTTGCGGGCGAGGTTGGCCTTTTTCTGGGCCTCGTATTTGAACTTGCCGACGTCGAGGAACTTGGCGACCGGCGGATCGGCGTTTGGAGAGACCTCGACCAGATCGAGCCCGGCCTCCTGAGCCTGCTCCATCGCTTCCCTTGTATACATCACGCCCAGATTCTCGCCGTTTTCGTCGATCACGCGGACCTTGGGCGACGAGATGAATTCATTGTAGCGCGGGCCATTCATAGGCACCGGCGGGGCGCCGAGGGGGCGCCGGGTCATGGGCGGACGTATAGCAGTGTCTCCTGAATCGGGATCGTGAGCGCGCCATTTAGCGATTCAGGGCGCCCGAGAAAAGGGCAACGGTGCCGCGGAAAGCAGATTTCCGCTGCACCGTTGCGATTTGGCGTCACTTGAGTGACTTCGAGGCAGGTGGAATCCTGCCGGCCCGCTCAGTTGCGCCGCAGATCGGGCGGGGTCGATTCGGCCTTCAGCATCGCGATGGCGTCGGCCAGCGGCATCACCCGCTGCCCCTCCTGGCCGAGCGTACGGATAGCGACGGTGCCTTCCTCCGCCTCGCGCTTGCCGATCACCAGCAGGTGCGGAACCTTGGCGAGTGAATGCTCGCGCACCTTGTAGTTGATCTTCTCGTTGCGCAGGTCGGTCTCGGCACGCAGCCCGGCGGCGCGCAACGCATCCACGACCGTCTCGGCATAGTCGTTGGCGTCCGACACGATCGTCGCCGCCACTGCCTGCACCGGCGCCAGCCACAGCGGGAAGCGTCCGGCATGATGCTCGATCAATATGCCGATGAAGCGCTCGAACGTGCCGAGGATCGCGCGATGGAGCATCACGGGACGATGCTTCTCGCCATCCTCGCCGACATAAGCCGCGTCGAGCCGTTCCGGCAGCACGGTATCGGCCTGGATCGTGCCGACCTGCCAGGTGCGCCCGATCGCATCGGTCAGGTGGAATTCGAGCTTGGGCGCATAGAAGGCGCCTTCGCCGGGCAGTTCTTCCCAGCCATAGGTCTCGGTCGCGCGGCCGGCGGCGGCCACCGCATCGCGCAATATCTGTTCGGCCCGATCCCATTCGGCGTCACTGCCGAAACGCTGTTCGGGGCGCAGCGCCAGCTTAATCGCGTATTTCTCGAAACCGAGATCGGCGTAGATGCTGTCGAGCAGGTCGCAGAATGCCACGATCTCCTCGATCAGCTGGTCTTCGCGACAGAAGATATGCGCGTCGTCCTGCGTGAACTGCCGCACGCGCATAATGCCATGCAGCGCGCCGTGGGGCTCGTTCCGATGGCAGCAGCCGAACTCGGCCATGCGGATCGGCAGCTCACGATAGCTGGTGATGCCCTGCTTGAAGATCAGCACATGCGCCGGGCAGTTCATCGGCTTGAGCGCCATCAATTCGCCCTTGCCCGTCAGCACCGGCGCGTCGTCCTCGGTCGACGGAATCTCGTCGGGTACGACGAACATATTCTCGCGATACTTGCCCCAATGGCCCGACCGCTCCCATTGGCGCGCATCCATCAGCTGCGGCGTCTTCACCTCGACATAGCCGGCCGCATCCAGCCGCCGGCGCATATAGGCCTCGAGCTGGCGCCAGAGGATGAAACCCCTGGGGTGCCAGAACACCGAGCCCTGCGCCTCGCTCTGCAGGTGGAACAGGTCCATTTCCTGACCGATCTTGCGATGGTCGCGCTTGGCCGCTTCCTCGAGCCGCGTCAGATGCGCGTCGAGCTGCTTCTTGTTGAGCCAGCCGGTGCCGTAGATGCGGCTCAGCATCGCGTTCTTCTGGTCGCCGCGCCAATAGGCGCCCGAAACGCGCGTCAGCTTGAACGCCTGCGGATCGAGCTTGCCGGTGGAAGCGAGGTGCGGGCCGCGGCACATGTCGAGCCAGTCGCCGCCCGACCAATAGACCGTCAGCGCCTCGTCGCCGGGCAGTTCCGCCGCCCATTCGGCCTTGAAGGTCTCACCCTGCTCGGTCCAGCGCGCGATCAGGTCGGCACGGCTCCATTCCTCGCGCTTCAGCGGCTTGTCGGCGGCGATGATCGCGCGCATCGCGGCTTCGATCGCCGGCAGGTCCTCGTCGGTGAAGGGGCGATCCTTGGGCGCGAAGTCATAGTAAAAGCCGTCATCGGTCGACGGGCCGAAAGTGATCTGCGTGCCGGGGAACAGCTGCTGCACCGCTTCGGCCAGCACATGCGCATAGTCATGGCGCGCCAGTTCGAGCGCATCGGCTTCGTCGCGCGCCGTCACCAGCGCCAATTGCGCATCGCCCTCCAGCGGACGCATGATGTCGCGCAGTTCGCCATCGACGCGCGCGGCGATCGCCGCCTTGGCCAACCCCGGCCCGATCGCGGCCGCGATGTCCGCGGGGGTAGTCCCCGCCGCAACCTCTCGGACGGATCCGTCGGGCAGCGTGATCTGGAACATCTCGGACATGGGAATGGGGTTGCCTTTGCTTGGATACGCGAAATTGCGCGCGCGGCTTATGCCTTTGGCGGCGTGCGATGCCAAGGGTGGCATGGAGAAACCGGCGCAAAGCTGATAGATGGGGGCATTGCCGGCCAAATGAAGGTGTTAGACGTGCTCCACAAACTGTTTCGCGCCCATCCTGCCGATCTCGGCGAAAGCTATGGCGAACATTTTCGTGCCGCGTTCGGCTTCGGCGTCGCGATGGTGGTGGGCGGGATCGCCTGCATCATCCACGCGCTCGTCCCCGGCATCTTCCAGACCACGGGCAGTGGTGCGGTGAAGCGGCTCTATGAACTGATGGTCGCAAAACGCGCCGCCAAGCGCGAGGCCAATATCGAAATGGCCTCGATCGAGTGGGTAATCTGATCCGTTTGCGACCCAATCCGTTGACGTTGCGCCGAATTTGAGGCCTGCTGCCGACAGGGCCTGACTGGGGGAGCCGCAATGGACGATCAAGCTGCTGGTGAAAGCGCGTTCGCTTTCGATGGATCCTGGCGCGAATTCGCGCCGATCGCGATCACCAACCTGCTGCTGACGATCGTCACGCTCGGCATCTATCGATTCTGGGCAACGACGCGCGAACGCCGTTATCTGTGGAGCCGCACGCGCTTCATCGACGACCGATTCGAATGGAGCGGCACCGGGCTGGAACTGCTGATCGGCTTCGTGCTGGTCATGCTGCTGGTCTTCGTGCCGCTGTTCGTGCTGCAGTTCGTCGCGCAGGGCATGATCCTGCGCGGGCATGTCGTGGCGGTCGGCATCCTGTTCTTCCTGCTCTACATGTTCTTTTTCTACCTCTTCGGCATCGCCCGCTTCCGGGCGCTCCGCTATCGCCTCAGTCGAAGCTGGTGGCGTGGCATACGCGGTGGCAGCGACGATCAGGGCTGGCGCTATGGCTGGTCCTATCTCTGGAAAACCGTGGTCAGCTATCTCGCGCTCGCGCTCATGGTGCCCTGGGCGATGGCCAGCCTGTGGAACGAGCGCTGGAACGCGATGAGCTTCGGCGCGCAAACCTTCGAATCGGACGCGCGCTGGGGCAATCTCTTCCTGCGCTACCTCATCTGCTGGGCCTTGCCCTGGGTGATGGGGATCGGGCTGGTCTTCGCGATGATCCCGATCATCATGATTTCGGCGGGTAGCGGCGAGCCGCCGGGCCCCGGCGTCGTCGTTGCCGCCTTCGCGATCGTCCTTGCCTTCTACGTGCTGATACCGCTGGCCGCGCTGGTCTTCTACGCGGCGTTCATGCGCGAGGCGGTCGGCGCATTGCGCCTCGGCACGATCGAATTCGCGTTCACGGCACGGACCAAACACTGGTTTCTGCTGTTCCTCGGCAATTTCGGCCTGTGGCTGCTGGCGCTCGCGGTTGCGGCCGTGCCGCTCGCAGCGTTCGGCCTGTTCGCCAATTTCACCAACCTGCAGCCGGGCGAAACACCTTTCTCCGAAAACGGGCTGGGCTTCATCGTCACGCTGGTGGTGCTGGTGATTCCCTTCGCGCTGGTCGGCCCGTTCATCCGTTATCGCACATGGCGGTTCGGCGTGACCTGGCTCCAGGCCTATGGCGAGATCGATGCCGATGCGCTCGCGCAATCGACCACCCGCACGCCGACCCAGGGTGAGGGATTGCTCGACGCCTTCGATGTGGGTGCGATCTGACGTGAGCGACGGCGTCACGGTCTGGCACTATGACGGCGCCACCGCACGCCGCCGCCATCCGGTGCTGGTGCTCGACGGGAAAGGCTTCAACCTCGTCGAGGACGATATCGTGTCCGGACCGTTCGGCTGGGATGCGCTCGTCGCGCAGGCCGGTGCGGCGGGCGAACGCGTCTACGGCCTCAAATCGCATCCCGGCTGGCGGATCGGCTTTACCGGCGACGTGCCGGCGCATATCGACGCGAAACTGCCGCACCCCGAACGCTATGGACGATTGATCGATCGTTTCGGTCTTGTCCGCGCATCGGCGGTGCTGGCCATCATTGCGGGTTTCGTCGTCTTTATCGGCGTCACCGCGCCCGGCTGGATCGCGCCCTATGTGCCGTCGAGCTGGGAACGGCGACTGGGCGACGCGATGGTCGGCGATTTCGGCGGGCGTTTCTGCAAGGCGCCGGGCGGGCAGCAGGCGCTCGATGCGCTTGCCCGCCGGCTCGACGGTGGCGGAGATCCGATCGAGGTCCGCGTCGCCAATATCAAGATGGTCAATGCCGTCGCGCTGCCCGGCGGCAAGGTGGTGATCTTCCGCGGACTGCTGTCCGACGCGAAATCGCCCGACGAAGTCGCGGGTGTCCTCGGGCACGAAATCGGCCATGTCCGCAATCGCGACGTCATGGCCGCTTTGCTGCGTCAGATGGGTTTGAGCGTGCTGCTGGGCGGATTCAGCGGCGATGTCGGCGGCACGTTCAATGCGCTGCTGTCCGCCACCTATTCGCGCGAGGCGGAGGCGCGCGCCGATGGCTATGCTCTTGGCGCGCTCACCCGCGCCGGGGTTTCGCCCGCCGCCACCGCCGGCTTCTTCGCGCGGCTCGCCCATGACGAAGCGAAGCTGGGTCCTGCGGGCGCAGCACTCGGCTATATGTCGAGCCACCCACTCTCCCAGTCGCGCGAGCGGAAATTCAAGGCGGGCGTGGTCAAGTCCGCAACCTACCGCCCCGCGCTCGATGCCACGCAATGGCGCGCGCTGGCCGATATCTGCAAGAACGACCCCAATGTCGAAGAGGGCTGGTTTCCGGGCTGATCTCTCAACCGAGAATCGGGTGCCACGATCGCGCCTGTTGCGTTAGGAGCCTGTCATGTCCACTCCCAGCTTCGCTGCCCGGCCCGACGGGCTCCGCCTCGCTTATCTGCTCCGCGCCGGGCACGGCCCCACCATCGTTTTCCTGCCCGGCTATATGTCCGACATGGCAGGGTCGAAAGCGCTCGCGCTCGATGCCTGGGCGGCGGAAACCGGCCGGGCGATGCTGCGGCTCGACTATGCCGGATGCGGCGCCAGCGAGGGCGCGTTCGAGGACGGCACCTTGCTGTCGTGGCGCGACGATGTGCTGCATCTGATCGATACGCTGACCGAAGGGCCGCTGGAGCTGGTCGGATCGTCGATGGGCGGCTGGCTGATGCTGCTCGTCGCGCTTGCCCGCCCCGAACGCGTCGCAGCACTGGTCGGCATCGCCCCCGCGCCGGACTTTACGTCATGGGGCTTCACCGACGCGCAAAAGGCCGAACTGGTCGAACGCGGCCGGATCGAGGAACCGAGCGACTATGCCGATTCGCCCTATGTCACGACGCGCGATCTGTGGGAGTCGGGCCAGGCCAGCCTGTTGCTGGAGGGCCCGGTCGCGATCGACTGCCCGGTGCGATTGCTCCACGGCCAGGCCGATCCCGACGTGCCATGGAGCATCTCGCTCCGCCTCGCCGAGCGGCTTCGTTCAGCCGATGTGCAGGTGACCTTGATCAAGGACGGCGACCATCGCCTGTCGCGCCCGCAGGACATCGCCCTGCTGCGCGCAACCGTCGCCAGTCTGCCGGAGCCCGGATGATCCCGATCCTTTTGATGCTTGCCTCCCAGGCAGCCGCCCCAACCGCCGCCGAACAGCGTTTCGACGCCTGTGTCGCGCTGGTGGGCGAAGATCCGGTCAAGGCGATCGCGACGGCCGATCAATGGCGGATCAGCGGCGGCGGCGTGCCGGCGCGTCATTGCCTCGCCCTCGCTTATGCGGCGCAGCAGCGCTTCGTTCCCGCCGCCGTCGCATTCGAGCAGGCGGCGCGCGAAGCCGAAGTCGCGCGCGACAGCCGTGCCGCCAATTTGTGGGTGCAGGCCGGCAATGCGCGGCTGGCGGCGAAGCAGCCCGATCTGGCGCGATCCGCCTTCGATGCGGCGTTCGCGCACGGCACGCTTTCGGGCGAGCGGCTGGGCGAGGTCCATCTCGATCGCGCCCGCGCCCGCGTCGCGCTTGGCGACAATGCCGGCGCGCGCACCGACCTGGACGCTGCGCTGAAGCTGGCGCCGAAGGATCCGCTCGCCTGGTTGCTCTCGGCGACGCTGGCGCGGCGGACGAACGACCTTGCGCGGGCACAGACCGACATTGCCGAAGCCGCCAAGCTGTCGCCCGACGACGCCTCGGTGGCGCTGGAGGCCGGCAATGTCGCGATCCTGTCGGGGGCGCCCGAAGCGGCGAAGGTCGCATGGGAAGGTGCGGTGAAGAACCAGCCCGACAGCGATGCCGGCAAGGCGGCCGCGGCGGCACTTGTCGCGTTGAAGGCGGACATGGAGAAAGCGCCGCCGCAATAACCTGTCCGCAAGGCTGCAAAGCGTCGTGCGATCGCCTATATCGCCAGGGTCCGGCCGCGACCGGGCGGCAATGAGGGCAGGCATTCGTGAAATATCTCCACACCATGATCCGCGTCACCGATCCGGTCGAGACCATCCGCTTCTTCGAACTGCTGGGCCTCCGGGAAGTCGGGCGGATGGACAGCGAGCAGGGCCGTTTCACGCTGATCTTCATGGCCGCACCCGGCGACGAGGACGCGCAGGTCGAGCTTACCCATAATTGGGATCCGCAACCCTATGAGGGCGGCCGCAATTTCGGCCATCTCGCATATCGTGTCGACGATATCTATGCGACGTGCCAGCGGCTGATGGATGCCGGCGTCACGATCAATCGCCCGCCGCGCGACGGCCATATGGCCTTTGTCCGCACCCCCGACGGCATCTCGATCGAGCTGCTTCAGGACGGCCATCTCGCGCCCGCCGAACCCTGGGCGTCGATGCCGAACACGGGACAATGGTAACCGCGATCGCGGCTTCGCTGCGCACGCACCCGATCGTCCAGGCGCCGATGGCGGGTGCGGGCGGCGTCGCACTTGCCGCCGCGGCGATCCGGGGCGGCGCGATCGGATCGCTGCCCTGCGCGCTGCTTTCGCCGGCGCAGGCAATCGAGCAGGCCGCCGCCGTCCGCGCCGCGGCGGACGGGCCGCTCAATCTCAATTTCTTCTGTCACCGTCTCGAGCCGGCGGGCGACGACGCGGCGTGGCGCACCCTGCTCGCGCCCTATTATGCCGAATATGGGGTCGGCCCGCCCGAAGTGCCGCCGCCGCTGCGCAGACCGTTCGACGATGCGATGTGCGACGCGGTCGAGACGATCCGGCCCGAGATCGTCAGCTTCCATTTCGGCCTGCCCGCCGAAGATCTGCTCGATCGGGTCGCGGCGACCGGGGCCCATATCCTGTCCTCGGCCACCAATGTCGCCGAGGCGCGCTGGCTCGCGGCGCGCGGCGTCGATGCGGTGATCGCCCAGGGTTTCGAAGCCGGCGGCCACACCGCACGCTTCCTGCCGGCGGCGCCCGGCACCGAAATGGGGCTGTTCGCGTTGCTGCCGCAGATCGCCGACGCCGTCGACCTGCCCGTCGTCGCGGCCGGCGGCATCGGCGATGCCCGCGGGATCGCCGCGGCCTTCGCGCTCGGCGCGAGCGCGGTGCAGCTCGGCACGGCCTATCTTCACTGTCCTGAAAGCCTCGCTTCGCCGGCGCATCGTGCCTTGCTGCTGGACGAGGCCGCCGAAGCGACGCGTTTCACCAATTTGATTTCGGGCGGGCTCGCACGCGGCCTGCCCAACCGTCTGGTGGAGGAGCTGGGGCCGACAAATCCCGCGGCGCCACCCTTTCCCCACGCCTCGGCAGCACTTGCCGCGCTGCGCGCGGCGGCCGAGGCAAAGGGTCGTACCGACTTCTCGACGATCTGGAGTGGACAGTCGGCACGGCTGGGCTGTCCCGAATCCGCCGAAGCGTTGACGCGCCGACTGTCCGACGCGGCGCATGCGTGCATCACGGGAGGCCCCCCATGTTAGAGATCGTCCGCATTCCGGTGCTCAGCGACAATTATGTCTGGCTGGTCCATGAACCCGTTTCAGGCGAGACGATGGTGGTCGATCCCGCAGTCGCCCAGCCCGTGCTCGACGCGGCGGAGCAGCGCGGCTGGCGGATCACGCAGATCTGGAACACCCATTGGCACCCCGATCACACAGGCGGCAACGCCGAGATCAAGGCGGCCACCGGCTGCACCATCACCGGCCCTGCCGCCGAAGCGGAACGCATCCCGACGCTCGACCGGCTGGTGGGTGAGGGGGATCGGGTTTCGCTCGGCGCCGTCACCGCTCAGGTGATCGAGGTGCCCGCGCACACCGCCGGCCATATCGCCTATCATGTCGCCGGCGAGTCGGCCGCCTTTGTCGGCGACACCTTGTTCGCGATGGGCTGTGGGCGGTTGTTCGAGGGAACCGCCGAGCAGATGTTCGGCAATATGCGCCGGCTTGAGACATTGCCCGATGAGACCCGTGTCTATTGCGCCCATGAATATACCCAGTCGAACGGCCGCTATGCGCTGGTCGCCGAGCCCGGCAATGCGGCGCTGATCGCGCGCATGGCAGCGGTCGACGCGGCGCGCGCAGCGGGCGAGCCCACCATTCCCACCACCATCGCGCTCGAACGCGCCACCAATCCGTTCATGCGCGCCGCCGACGTCGCCGAGCTTGCCCGCCGCCGTGCCGAAAAGGATGCGTTCCGCGGCTGAAAAGCGTATAAGGATGCGGGGGATACGAGACCGCATGATGGAGATTGCGATGCGTATTCTGATCCCGTTCGCCGTTCTGGCCGTGCTTGGCGGGTGCGCCGGCGCGCCTTCGCCGTCGGAGGAAGCCGCAGCCGCCCGGCGCCACGCCAATGCCGAGGCCGAACTGGCCGACGCGCTCAAGGGCAAGACGCCGGGCAAGCCCGTGAGCTGCGTCAATCTGCGCGATATCCGCTCGACCAAGACGATCGGCGACCGGACGCTGATCTACGGCGTCAATTCCAGGCTGATCTATCGCAACGATCCTGCCGGCGGCTGTCCGGCAAGCGGCGCCGGCCGTACGCTCGTCACCCGCACGCCGAGCAACCAATTGTGCCGTGGCGATATCGTGCGCGTGGTCGATCTGACCGCCGGTTTCGATGTCGGCAGTTGCGCGCTCGGCGATTTCACGCCGTACCGATCCGAATAAGGGCGCACCGGCCTGAAAGGCCGTGGCGAGGGAGCGCGCGCCGCACTCAACCCCCGCACTCACCCCTTGTAGAGCGCATCCATCCGGGGACCATAGACCTCGCGCAGCACATGGCGGCGGATCTTGAGCGACGGCGTCATCTGCTTGTTCTCGATGGCGAAGGGCTCGTCGGCGAAGACGAAGCGGCGGACCTTTTCGGTCGTCGACAGGTCGCGATTGACCCGATCGACCGCGGCGGAGACCGCCGCGCGGAACGGCTCATGCTCGCGCAGCAGCGCGATATCGCTCGGCAATCCGTGCACTTTCGCGAATTCGCGTGCCCATTCTGCGTCGGGCACGATCAATCCGACCAGATAGGGGCGGCGATCCCCCGCGACCATCGCCTGGGCGATCTCGGGCTGCAGCGTCAATATGCCCTCCACTTTCTGCGGAGAGACATTGTCGCCCTTGTCGAGGACGATCAGGTCCTTCTTGCGGTCGGTGATGACGATCCGGCCCTTGTCGTCGATATGGCCGATATCGCCGGTGTGGAGCCAGCCATCGACCAGCGCGCGATCGGTCTCGGGCTTGTTGCGCCAATATCCCTTCATCACCAGCTCGCCGCGCACCAGTATCTCGCCATCCTCGGCGATCGCGACTTCGGTATTGGGCAGCGGCGGGCCGACCGTGTCCATCTTGATGCCGGCCTTGGGGCGGTTGCACGAGATGACGGGCGCGGCTTCGGTCTGGCCATAGCCCTGCAACAGGGTGAGGCCGAGCGAATGGAAAAAGACGCCGATATCGGGATTGAGCGGCGCGCCGCCGGACACCAGCGCCTTCATCCGCCCGCCGAAGCGCGCCTGGATCTTGGGGCGCAGCGTCCGGTTGAGGATCAGGTCCATCGGCTTGTCCCAGAAGGGCAACCCGCCCCTCAGTTCCTTGGCGCCGATACCGAGCGCGCGCTTGAGCAGCGCCTGGGGCAGCGCGCCCTGCTTCTCGATGGTCTTCACCATGCGCTGGCGCAGCACTTCGAACAGCCGCGGCACGACGACCATGATCGTCGGGCGCACCTCCTCGATATTGGCGGCCAGCTTGTCGAGCCCTTCGGAATAATAGATCTGCGCACCCAGCCCGACGGGAAAATGCTGGCCGCCGGTGTGTTCATAGGCATGGGACAGCGGCAGGAAGGACAGGAACACCTCGTCGTTCCAGCCGAAATCCTCCGAGATCACGGTCGTGCAGCCGGCGACATTGTGGAGGATCGCGCCATGATGCTGCATCACGCCACGCGGGCTGCCCCCTGTGCCGCTGGTGTAGATGATGCAGGCAAGGTCGTCGCGCGTCACGCCTTCGGACGCGCGGGCGATCCCCGCGACATCGGGCGTCTCGCCGTCGATCAGCGCGCGCCAGTCGTAGAAGCCAGTGTCGCCGGTCTGGCCGATCCGCATCTTCTCGATGCCGATCACCGCGCGCACCCGCGACGATCGGATCACCGAGGGCATGACGACGCGGGCAAGCTTGTCGGAGGAGACGATCACCGCCCGCGCCTCGCTGTCCTCGAGAATGTGGTGATGGTCGCGTTCGGTGTTGGTGATGTAGGTCGGCACGGTCACGCAGCCCGCCGCCATGATCGCCATATCGGCGATGCACCATTCGGGCCGATTCTCCGAAACGAGCATGACATGCTCGCCGGGCTTCATGCCGATCCGCTTCAGCCCGGCCGCGAGTGCTGCGACCTGTTCCGCCACCTCGCGCCAGCTCTGCGAAACCCAGCGGCCGCCTTCCTTATGCCACAGGAACGGCGCGTCGCCCTTCTCCGCGGCACGGGTGAAGAACATGGTGACGAGATTGGGAAAATATTCGAGTTCGCGCATGGCCTCTCCACAAGGCACGGTGCCCCCGTGTCGCTTGAATCGGCCTCGATAGTAGAGCGGTTTGCCGCAGCGGCAAGCGTCGATGGACTCAGGACTCGCCGACGGCCTCGATCACCTTGGTGAAGCCGTCGCGTTCCAGCAACGCCTTGAGTTCGCGCGCGATCTGCCGCGCCAGCCCTGGTCCGCGATAGACCAAAGCCGAATAGAGCTGGACCAGGCTCGCGCCCGCCAGGATGCGCCGATAGGCGTCTTCGCCGCTCGCGATTCCGCCCGCGCCGATCAGCGGCAGCGCACCACCCGTCGCGGTGCGGAAATCGCGGATGCGCTGGAGCGCCACGTCCCTGAGCGGCGCGCCCGAGAGCCCGCCGGTCTCGCCGCCATGCCGGCTTCTGAGCGGCGGGCGGGCGATGGTGGTATTCGAAACGATCAGCCCCTCGATCCGCGCATCGATCGCGATGCGTGCGATATCGTCGATATCGGCGGTCTCAAGATCGGGCGCGACCTTGAGGAACAAGGGCGGCCCGTCCATGCCGCGCATGCCCATCACCGCATCGAGCAAAGCGGTCAGCGCGCCGGCATCCTGCAAGGCACGCAGCCCCGGCGTGTTGGGAGAGGAGATGTTGACCGTCAGATAATCGGCGACCGGCGTCATCATGCGCACGCCATGGACATAGTCGGCGATGCGATCGGTGCTGTCCTTGTTGGCGCCGATATTGACGCCGACGATCCCGCCGCGTCCCGCCCGGCCGCTCAGGCGTTCGAGCGCAGCGATCTGCCCGCCATTGTTGAAGCCCATGCGATTGATCACCGCCTCGTCCTCGGCGAGGCGGAACAGCCGTGGCTGGGGATTGCCGGCCTGGGGCAGGGGCGTGATCGTGCCGATCTCGACAAAGCCGAAGCCCAGCCCCAGCATCGCGTCGGGCACTTCGCCATTCTTGTCGAAGCCGGCGGCAAGCCCGATCGGATTGGGAAAGTCTATCCCCGCGATTCGCGTCGCCAGCACCGGATCGGGCGATGGCGGCGGCGCGGTGGGTTTCAGCTTCAATGCCGCAAGAGTCAGTCCATGGGCGCGCTCTGCGTCGAGCGCGAAGACCATCGGACGGACGATCGAATAGAGCCCCATGGCGCGCCTATGCCAGCGTGCCGCCACCGGGTCAAAGCTTCGCTTTCGCCGCGAGACCTGCTCTAACCCTTTGCAGATCTGGTTCAGGAGAGATTTCGATGATCCGCCTTTCGTGCAGCGCGATGTCCGCGCTTGCCCTGGCTGCCGCATTGCCGGCCCAGCCCGTTCTTGCGCAGGCGCCCGCCGCCGCTTCGACCAGCCGGCAGGATGCGGCGCTGATGGAATTCTTCAGGCAATATGACGCCGATCAGCTCGCGCGATCGCCGATGACCAAGACGATGCGGGGCATTCGCGACGCCGATTACGCCAGGCTCGACGACATGACTCCCGCTGCCGAGGAGCACGCCTATGCGGCCGACCAGGCCGCATTGAAGACGATGCGCGCGCGCTTCGACCCCAGGACGCTGTCGGCGGAGAACCAACTGTCCTTCCGGCTGTTCGAGAAGCAGATCGAGCGCCGCACCAATGGCTGGCGCTTTCGCGATCATGCGTACGTCTTCGATCAGATGAACGGCGCGCAGAGCCAGTTGCCGGCTTTCCTGATCAACATGCACCGCATCGATACCAAGGCGCATGCCCAGGCCTATGTCAGCCGCCTGATCGCGCTGGGCACCGCGATCGATCAGCGCATCGCCGAATCGCGGACGCGCGCCGCCGCCGGCTATGCGCCGCCCAAATGGGTCTATCCCTATGTGATCTCCGACGCGCGCAACATGATCACGGGCTTTCCCTTCACCCGGATCGCGACCGAGGCGCCGCTCTATGCCGATCTCAAGGCGAAGCTCGCACGGATCGACCTGCCCCAGACCGAAAAGGATGCCCTGCTCGCGGCCGGCGCCGACGCGTTGCAGACATCGGTCAAGCCCGCTTATGACCGGCTGATCGCCGAGATGGAACGCCAGCAGGCGAGCGCACCGACCGATGACGGCATCTGGCGCTTCAAGGACGGCGCGTCTTATTATGCCGAGCGACTGTCAAACTATACCACGACCTCGCTCACCCCCGACCAGATCCACCAGATCGGCCTCGACAATGTCGCGCGCATCCATGGCGAGATGCGCGCCATCATGGCCAAGACCGGCTTCAAGGGCGATCTCCAGGCCTTTTTCAAGTTCATGCGCGAGGATCCGCGCTTCTACGCGCCCAATACCGACGAGGGTCGCGCACTCTATCTCGCCGAGACCGAGAAGGCGAAGAAATGGGTGACGGCGAAGCTTCCCGAATGGTTCGGCGTGCTGCCCCAGGCGCCGATGGTGGTGAAGCGCGTCGAGGCGTTCCGCGAGAAATCGGCGGGCAAGGCCTTCTACCAGTCGCCCGCCCCCGACGGATCGCGCCCGGGCACCTATTATGCCAACCTCTACGACATGGCGGACATGCCGCTGACCGAGGTGGAGGCGCTGTTCTACCATGAGGGCATTCCCGGCCATCACCTTCAGCGCACCATCCAGACCGAGCTCAAGGATGTGCCGCCCTTCCGTCAGTTTGGCGGGGTCACCGCCTATTCGGAGGGCTGGGGGCTTTATGCCGAGAAGCTCGCCAAGGACATGGGCCTCTACACCGATCCCTATCGCGATTTCGGCCGGCTTCAGCTCGAACTGCATCGTGCGATCCGGCTGGTCGTCGATTCGGGCCTCCACCACAAGAAATGGTCGCGCGAACAGGCGATCAAATATGTCGAGGACAATTCCGCCGACGCGCCGGGCGGCATCGTCAAGGCGATCGAGCGTTATGTCGTCTTCCCGGGACAGGCGACCGCCTATCTGGTCGGCAGGCTCAAGATCAGCGAGCTGCGCGATCAGGCGCAGACGGCGCTTGGCAGCCGGTTCGACGTGCGCGGTTTCCACGATGTCGTGCTGAAGAGCGGGCCCGTGCCGCTCGACATTTTGGAGCAGCAGGTGACCGCCTGGATCGCCGCCAACAAATCCTGATCGGTGCGGACGCGGCAAGACGTGTATTTCCGCCGCATCTGTCGATTCCGTACAATACCGAAAGTGTAGGATCGCCTATACCCATTGGGCGACCCGAAGGGCTCCCGATCGGGAGTTCTTTCACTTATCGGGCCTGGCCGGCTTGTCCGGCCGGGCCTTTTTTTGTGCCAAATCCGCCTTGACCTTGGCCGCAAACCCGTTTCGTGCGTTTGATGGGGAATGCAGACGCATCCGCGTCGGCGAAGCTGGGGACGCCATGACCGATACTGCAGACCAGGCCGCGCCTTCGCCGGTCTCGCTCGATTATGCCGCCCCATGCCCAGAACTGCGTGATTATCTCTCCGTCTTCTACGAATTCCGTGCGGATCTGCCGGTGTTCGAGGATCAGGAACGCGCCGATTTCGCGCAATTCCGTTTCATGCTCGCGGGCGAGGGCGCCTATCGCTTCGCCGACGGCCATGAACAGGCGGCGCCGACGATCGCGATCGTCGGGCCGACCACGGGCAACACCCATATCCGCGTCACCGGGCCGGTCCATGTGTTCGGCGCCGGGCTGTTGCCCGCCGGCTGGGGCGCGTTGATGGGAATCGAGGCGTCGACCCTGGTCAATCGCGCGATCGATGCGACGCATCTTTTCGGGCCCGGCCTTGTCGATGTGATGGCGGAGCTGCGCGCGGCTCCGACGCTGGAGGCGAAAGTGGCGATCGGCAACCGCATGACGCTCGATCTGGCGCGGCGGATCGATCAGGCGCCGCTCGCCTTCACACGCATCGTCGATCAATGGCTTGCGACCTCCCTGTCGCCACAGGTCGACGATCTGGTCGCGCGCCTCGGCCTGTCGCGCCGGCATGTCGAGCGGCAGTGCAAGAAACTCTATGGTGCGCCGCCCAAGCTGCTCGCGCGCAAATATCGCGCCTTGCGCGCGGCGATCACCCTGGCACGGGGCGAAGCCGAAATGGCGGACCTGATCGAACAGGGCTTTTACGATCAGTCGCACTTCATCCGCGAGATCAAGGCATTCACCGGCGTGACGCCAAGCCGCTTCCAGGACGATCTGCCCACGCTGGCGCGCCTGACGCTCAAGCGCGCGGAACTGGCGGGGCAGGTGGATCCCATCATCTATCAGACATAGACCACCCCCTGCGTCATTCCGGCGAAAGCCGGACTGACGGCGATGCTCCGACCCGTGCGGGCCATCTCTTAAGGGTTGATCGACCGGCCTCACGTCGCCATATGCCCAATCGGAACGAATCAATCCGATTGAGAGTCATTCGCAACAATGCGCCTGTCGAGCCTTGCCGATTATGCCGTCGTGATGATGGCCGCGGCTGCGCGCAATTGCGGCTGCCGCAAGATGAACGCGACGACGCTGAGCGCCGAAACCGGCATTCCACTGCCCACCGCGCAGAAGCTCGTGAGCCGCCTGTCCTCGGCCGGGCTGCTCGAATCGAGCCGCGGTACCGGCGGCGGCGTCCGGCTGGCGCGCCCGCCCGCGGCGATCAGCCTGGCCGATGTCGTCGAGGCGGTCGAAGGGCCGATCGCGATGACCGCCTGCACCGAACATGGCAGCCATGATTGCGCGCGCGAAGCGCATTGCCATGTGAAGCCGCATATGAATGTCGCCAATGCCGCGGTTCGCGGCGCGCTGGCCGGGGTCAGCCTCGCCAGCCTGTCGGGAGCCGCGTAATGGCCACGAGAAATGCCGAAGCCCAGGCCGCTGCCGACAAGGCCAGCCAGTATGAATGGGGCTTCTCCAGCGACGTCGAGCAGGATTTCGCGCCCAAGGGACTGAACGAGGACACCGTCCGCTTCATCTCGGGCAAGAAGAACGAGCCCGAATGGATGCTCGAATGGCGGCTGAAGGCCTATCGCCACTGGCTGACGATGGAAACGCCCGACTGGGCGAAGCTCTCGATCCCGCCGATCGACTATCAGGACGCCTATTATTACGCGGAGCCGCGCAAGAAGCCGTCGCTGAAATCGCTCGACGAACTCGATCCCGAGATCCTGGAGACCTATCGCAAGCTCGGCATTCCGATCGAGGAGCAGAAAGTGCTCGCCGGTGTCGAGGGTGCGCGCAAGGTCGCGGTCGACGCGGTGTTCGACAGCGTCTCGGTCGCCACCACCTTCCGCAAGGAGCTGGAGGAAGCGGGCGTCATCTTCCGCTCGATCTCGGAAGCGATCCGCGAATTCCCCGATCTGGTGAAGAAGTGGCTGGGCAAGGTCGTGCCCCAGCACGACAATTATTTCGCCGCGCTCAATTGCGCGGTCTTTTCCGACGGCACCTTCGTCTACATCCCGGAGGGCGTCCGCTGCCCGATGGAGCTCAGCACCTATTTCCGGATCAATGCCGAGAATACCGGCCAGTTCGAGCGGACGCTGATCGTTGCCGACAAGGGCAGCTACGTCTCCTATCTCGAAGGCTGCACCGCGCCGATGCGCGACGAGAACCAGCTTCACGCCGCCGTGGTCGAACTGGTCGCGCTCGACGATGCCGAGATCAAATATTCGACTGTCCAGAACTGGTATCCCGGCGATGCCGAGGGCAAGGGCGGCATCTATAATTTCGTGACCAAGCGGGCGCTCTGCCAGGGGCGCAACAGCAAGGTGAGCTGGACCCAGGTCGAGACCGGCTCCGCCGTCACCTGGAAATATCCGTCCTGCGTGCTCGCGGGTGAGAACAGCGTCGGCGAATTCTATTCGGTCGCGGTCACCAACAACCGCCAGCAGGCCGATACCGGCACCAAGATGATCCATCTCGGCAGGAACAGCCGCTCGACCATCGTGTCGAAGGGAATCAGCGCCGGCCATTCGAACAACACCTATCGCGGTCTCGTCCGCGTCGGTCCGACCGCCGAGAATGTCCGCAACTTCACCCAGTGCGACAGCCTGCTGCTCGGCGACAAATGCGGCGCGCATACCGTGCCCTATATCGAAGTGCGCAATCCCAGCGCGCAGATCGAGCATGAGGCGACGACCAGCAAGATCAGCGACGACCAGCTTTTTTACGCGATGCAGCGCGGCCTCGATCAGGAGGCCGCGGTGGCGCTGATCGTCAACGGCTTCGCCAAGGAAGTGCTGCAACAGCTCCCCATGGAGTTCGCGGTCGAGGCGCAGAAGCTGCTCGGGATCAGCCTCGAAGGGAGCGTCGGGTGATCTGGATCGTCGCGGCGGTGATGCTGCAGGCCGCTCCCGTGGCGGCCGAGGACGAGATCGTCGTGATGGGACGCCGCCTTCAGGCCCTGTCGGTGATCCTGAGCCGCGATGCGAAGGGCAAGTTCGCATGCGGACTGAGCGCATCGAGCGGCAGCCCCGCGGTCGATGCGCAATTGTGCAGGACGGCCGCGAAATGCGCGAAGCAGGGCAAGGTCGCCGCCGACGCGATGCGGGCCTGCATCGACGCGCGCAAGCCCGCGATATTGGAAGAATTCGCCGCACGCGTGCGGTCGGGAAAAGGTTGAAATGCTTAAGATTGAGAACCTCCATGCCGAAGTCGACGGCAAGCCGATCCTCAAGGGGCTGACGCTCGCGCTCAATCCCGGCGAGATCCATGCGATCATGGGCCCCAACGGCGCCGGCAAGTCGACCCTGTCCTATGTGCTCGGCGGCCGGCCCGGCTATGAGGTCACCGACGGCAGCGTCACCTTCGACGGCGCGGATCTGCTCGAGATGGCGCCGCACGAGCGCGCTGCGGCAGGCTTGTTCCTCGGCTTCCAATATCCCGTCGAGATTCCCGGCGTCTCCAACGTCCAGTTCCTGCGCGAAGCCCTCAACAGCCAGCGGCGCAATCGCGGCGAACCGCCATTGTCGGGCGGCGAGTTCCTCAAGGTCGCGCGCGCCCAGGCCGATGCGATGGGCATGAACATGGATATGCTCAAGCGGCCGGTGAATGTCGGCTTTTCGGGCGGCGAGAAGAAACGCAACGAGATGGTGCAGATGGGGATCATCGATCCGAAGCTCGCCATTCTCGACGAGACCGACAGCGGCCTCGACATCGACGCGCTCCGCGTCGTCGGCGAAGGCATCAACCGTATCATGCGCACCCCCGACAAGGCGGTGCTGCTGATCACCCATTATCAGCGCCTGCTCGATTATGTGCAGCCCGATTTCGTCCATGTGCTGAGCGCCGGCCGCATCGTCCGCTCGGGCGGCAAGGAACTCGCGCACGAACTCGAGCGCGAAGGCTATGGAGCGCTGGCGGCGTGAATCTTGCGCTTCCCTCGGTACGCCAGGAGGCGTGGCGCTGGTCCGATCTGTCGGGGCTGGAGGCGATCGTCGATGCGCCGCGCGGCGCCGTCGAGGCTGCGGACGCATCCGCCTTTCTTCTCGACCTGGGCGGTCCCCGCCTGGTCTTCGTCGATGGCATGTTCGATGGCGATGCCAGCGATCCGCAGGGCGTGACGATCGGCGCGGTCGAAGCCGCGACCGATCATCCGCTCGGTCGCGCCGCCGCGGGGACGGGCTGGACGCTTTCGCTGGGCGTCGATCATGCGACCTCCGGCCCTGTCGAGATCGTCCATATCGCCACGGGCGGCGCCAATCATCTGCCCGGCCGGATCGCGCTGGCCGAGGATGCGCAGGCGAGCATCGTCGAGACTTTTGTCGGCACGGGCTGGTCCAATCGCCTGACGCACATCGATCTTGCGCCGAGCGCGCGGCTGATGCGCTCGATTCGCCTGCTGCAGACGGACGGCTTCGTCTCGTTGCGCGACGAGGCCGATATCGGACAGGCGGCCAGCCTCGTCACCATCGTCCTTGGTGCGGGCGCGGCCGGCAGCCGCGTCGATGCCGCGCTCACCCTGTCCGGCGAAGGCGCTTTTGCCGAAATGGGCGGCACCCTGCTGTGCCGTGGCGATCAGCGCCAGGAAGCGGCGATCGTCCTTCGCCATGCCGCGGAGAACGGCTCCAGCCGGCAGACCTGGCGCGCCGTCGCCGCCGACCGGTCGACCGCAAGCCTGGCCGCGCGCGTCGAGGTTGCCCGCGATGCGCAGAAGACCGACGGCGAACAGTCGCTGCGCGGCCTGCTGCTCAAGCGGACCGCGACGATCAATCTGAAGCCCGAGCTCGAGATCTTCGCCGACGACGTCAAATGCGCGCATGGCGCGACCGTCGGTGAGCTCGATCGCAATGCGCTTTTCTACCTGCAGAGCCGCGGCATTTCCCCGCAACAGGCAGAGGCTTTGCTCACCCGCGCTTTCGTGGCGGATGCACTGGGACGGATCGGCGAGGAGAAGGTCCGCGAGGCGTTTGTGAAGGATGCGGACGCTTGGCTCGATCAGTCACCGTTCGTCACGGGCGAAGAGAGGACGGCATGAGCGTTATCGCCGATACCCGCCCGCTCGATCATCTTGCCGATTTCCCCGCGATTCCTGCGGGCTGGGCCTATCTCGACACCGCCGCCACTGCACAAAAGCCGGCGCCGGTGATCGCCGCGATCGATCGCGCCTATGGCAAGACCTATGCCACGGTCCATCGCGGCGTCTATCAGCGCTCGGCCGACATGACGATCGCATACGAGGCGGCGCGCGAGCGTGTGGCGCGCTTCATCGGCGCCGGATCCGCATCGGAGATCGTCTTCACGCGCGGCGCGACCGAAAGCATCAATCTCGTCGCGCAGAGCTGGGGGCAGACGCATCTCAGGCGTGGCGATCGCATCCTGCTGTCGATGCTGGAGCATCATTCCAATATCGTGCCATGGCAATTGCTGCGCGACCGGATCGGTATCGAGATCGACGTCGCGCCGCTCACGCCGGACGGCCGGATCGACCTCGATGCCGCACAGGCGATGCTGACCCCGGCGCACAAGCTGGTCGCGCTCGCCCATGTCTCGAACGTGCTCGGCTCCGTGCTCGACGTCCGCCGTGCCGCCGAACTGGCGCATGCGGTCGGCGCGAAACTGCTGCTCGACGGCTGCCAGGCCGTGCCGCGCCTGCCGGTCGACGTCGGCGCGATCGGCGCCGATTTCTATGCCTTCTCCGCGCACAAGCTCTACGGGCCCACCGGCTTCGGCGTGCTCTGGGCGCGTCCGGACATCCTCGATGCGATGCCCCCCTGGCATGGCGGCGGCGCGATGATCGACAAGGTGACGTTCGAGAAGACCACCTATGCCCCCCCGCCCGCGCGTTTCGAAGCGGGCACGCCGCATATCGTCGGCGCGCTCGGCCTGCATGCCGCGATCGACTATGTCGAGGGCATCGGGCTGGAGGCGATCCATGCGCACGAGACCGCGCTCGTTCGTGCGACCCGCGATGCCTTGTCCGCGATCAACAGCGTCAGGCTGTTCGGGCCCGAGGATTCGGCAGGAATCGTCAGCTTCGGTATCGAGGGGGTTCATCCCCACGATATCGGCACCATATTGGATGAAGGGCATGTGGCGATCCGCGCCGGCCATCATTGCGCGCAGCCGCTGATGGCGCATCTGGGCGTCGACGCCACCGCGCGGGCCAGCTTCGGCGTTTACAATAGCGAGGCCGATGTCGCCGCGCTGGTGAAGGGTATCGAAAGAGTGACGAGGATCTTCGGGTGAGCGAGGAACGCAGGATCGAGATCGAGGAAGTCGATGCGGCCGAAAAGCCGCCAAAGGCGCGCGTCGATGACGCGGAAGCGCCGCGCGACATCTTCGAGCGCAAGCGCGACTATCTGGAAGGCTTTCTGGCGCAGGCGCCCGTCGCGGATCCCGCGGGGCAGCCGGGCGGCGATCTCTATGAAGCGGTGATCGGATCGCTCAAGGAGATCTACGATCCCGAGATTCCGGTGAACATTTACGATCTCGGCCTGATCTACGGTGTCGATATTACCGATGAAGGCCATGCCGTGGTGACGATGACGCTCACCACGCCGCATTGTCCCGTTGCCGAATCGATGCCCGGTGAAGTCGAATTGCGCGTCGGGTCGGTGCCCGGTGTCGGATCGGCCGAAGTCAATCTGGTCTGGGATCCGCCATGGGATCCGCAGAAGATGTCGGACGAGGCCAAGCTCGAACTGGGAATGCTGTAGCAGTCGATCAAAGTGGTACTTTGATCGAAGGGAATGAAACCGTTTGTCCCGAGCGAAATCGAGGGACGTTGGGCGCTCCGCTCGGACGGACAGGATTGGAATGAGATGACCACGACCACTCGCATTCGCCCCGCCGCGCTGACGCTCACGCCTGGCGCCGAAAAGCGCATCGCCGATCTGATGGCGAACGCTCCGGAGGGCGCTATCGGCGTCAAGCTCTCGACGCCGCGCCGTGGCTGCTCAGGGCTGGCCTATTCGGTCGACTATGTCAGCGAAGCCAACAGCTTCGACGAGCGGATCGAGACTCCCGGCGGGTTGTTCTTCGTCGACGGCGGATCGATCCTCTATCTGATCGGATCGAAGATGGACTGGGTGGAGGATGATTTCACCGCCGGCTTCGTCTTCGAGAATCCCAATGCCAAGGGTGCATGCGGCTGCGGGGAAAGCTTCACCGTCTAACGCTCGGTCCATGGGGACCGCCATTGCCGCAGGCCGGCCCCTCGTCTACACGCCCGGCCTGTCATGGTCCCCGCGCTCGCCCATATCCGCAACTGGATCTTCGATCTGGATAATACGCTTTATCCGTCGTCGGCCGACCTGTTCGCGCTGATCGATGCGCGGATGGGTGAATATATCGGCGGACTGCTCGGCGTCGACCGGGTCGCGGCGCGCAAGGTGCAGAAGGGGTATTTCCACGCCCATGGCACCACCCTGGCCGGGCTGATGGCCGACCATCAGGTCGACCCGCACGAATTCCTCCGCTTCGTCCATGACGTGCCGATGGACCGGCTGGTTCCGGACGCCCGCGTGATCGACGGCATCGCCCGGCTGCCCGGACGCCGCATCGTCTTCACCAACGGCGATGCCAGCTATGCCGCGCGCGTGCTCGACAAGCTCGGCCTCCATGACCTGTTCGAGACCATCTACGACATCCATCGGCTCGACTATCGACCGAAGCCATATGCGGAGGGCTATGCACGGATGTGCGCGGCACTCGGCATCGCGGCGCCCGAATCGCTGTTCGTCGAGGATATGGCGCGCAATCTGGTGCCGGCAAAGGCGCTGGGGATGACGACCGTCTGGGTGAATAACGGATCGGAACAGGCCGGTGCCGACGCGCAGAACGATCTGATCGATTATGAAGTCGCCGATCTCGGCGATTGGCTGGACCATGTCCTTGAAGAGGGGGAATGAATGAGTTCTGACGTGCAGGCGGTGATCGAGGCTGCGTGGGACGCGCGCGACACCTTGGGTTTCGGCACCACGGGCGAGATCCGCGACGCGGTCGAGCATGCGCTGGCCGCGCTCGATGCGGGCGAAGCGCGCGTCGCCGAGAAGGTCGACGGCGAATGGACGGTCAATCAGTGGCTCAAGAAAGCCGTTCTGCTCTCCTTCCGCCTCAACGACAATGTCGTGATCGAGGGCCCGGGCGGTGCCAACTGGTTCGACAAGGTGCCCTCGAAATTCGCCGACTGGGGTGAGAATCGCTTTCGCGCCGCCGGCTTCCGCGCGGTGCCGGGCAGCGTCGTCCGCCGCGGCGCCTTCATCGACAAGGGCGTCGTGCTGATGCCCAGCTTCGTCAATATCGGCGCCTCTGTCGGCGAAGGCACGATGGTCGACACCTGGGCAACCGTGGGCAGCTGTGCACAGGTCGGCCGCAACGTCCACCTCTCGGGCGGTGTCGGGCTGGGCGGCGTGCTCGAACCGCTTCAGGCCAATCCGGTGATCATCGAGGATGATTGCTTCATCGGCGCGCGCTCCGAAGTCGTGGAAGGCGTGATCGTCGGCCAGGGCTCGGTGCTGTCGATGGGCGTATTCATCACCTCGACCACCAAGATCGTCGATCGCAACACCGGCGAGATCTTCGTCGGACAGGTTCCGCCCTATTCGGTGGTCGTGCCCGGCACGCTCCCGGGTCGGCCGCTGGCCGACGGTTCGCCGGGGCCGAGCCTGGCCTGCGCGGTGATCGTCAAGCGCGTCGATGCGCAGACCCGCGCCAAGACCGGCATCAACGAACTGTTGCGGGATTGACGGCGAGGCCCGGAAGAGGGGATCGTGCGCAACCATGACGCAGGGTCCTCTCATTCTCGACGATTTCATTCCCTATCGGCTCTCGATCGTCTCCAATGTGGTGAGCGAGATCATCGCCAGCGCCTATGAGGCGTTGTTCGGACTGCGGATCCCCGAATGGCGCCTGATCGCGGTGATCGCCGAGGAAGGGGAAGTGACGCAGCAGCATATCTGCGTACGGTCGCGCATGGACAAGGTGACGGTCAGCCGCGCCGCGATCGCGCTGGTCGATCGCGGGCTGATCGCGCGCAGCGCGCATCGTGTCGACCGTCGTTCGCACCTGCTGGCACTGACCGATCAGGGGCGGGCCCTCTATGCCGATGTCGCGCCCAAGGCGCTCGAGCTGGAGTCCCGGATCTTCCGCGATTTCAGCGAAGCCGAGCTGGCGGATTTCATGGCGACGCTTCGCCGTGTCGAGGCCGCAGCGCTGGACGTCGTCACGCCGGGCGCTGGCGCATGACCGTCGATTGCGATTATGATGATGCCGCAACGATGCAGCGGATGATGCCATTTTGACGCGGACGACGATCAAGGACGTTTCCGACGCTGCCGGCGTTTCGATCAAGACGGTGTCCCGCGTCCTCAACAAAGAGAAATATGTCAGCGAGGATACGCGGCTGCGCGTCGAGGCGGCGGTCGCACGGCTGAACTATCATCCCAGCCTCGCGGCGCGCACGCTGGCCGGGCGGCGGTCGTTCCAGATCGGGCTGATCCACGACAATCCCAATCCCTATTATATCTACAATATGCAGGCCGGGGTGGGGGCGCGCTGCCGCGAAGCGGGTTTCCGCATGATCGTCCAGCCCTGCGACATCCATTCGCCTGCCCTGATCGACGATATCGGCAGCCTGATCGACCAGGCGCAGCTCGACGGCATCATCCTGACGCCGCCCGTCGCCGATGCCGCGCCCGCGCTGGAGGAGCTCGAACGCCGGCGCATCCCGTTCGTGCGTGTCCAGCCGGGGACGGACCTGACCGCGACCTCCTCATCCTTCATCGACAATGTCCAGGCGGCGGACGACATGACCGCCTATCTGATCGGCCTTGGCCATCGCCGCATTGGGCTGGTGATGGGCCATGCCAATTATGTCGCGAGCGGCCAGCGGCTGACCGGCTATCGCCAGGCGCTCCAGCGCGCGGGCATCGGTTTCGATCCCGTGCTGGTCCAGGCCGGGCAATTCGATCTCCAATCGGGCTCGGCAGCAGCGGAAGCGTTGCTGGCGCTCGACCGGCCGCCGACCGCGATCTTCGCGAGCAGCGACGAGATGGCGGCGGGCGTGCTCGCCACCGCGCATCGCCTGGGCATCGCGGTGCCCGCTGCGCTTTCGGTCGCGGGCTTCGACGATACCGATCTTGCGCAAGTGGTCTGGCCGCCGCTCACCACCATCCGCCAACCGATCCGCGCGCTCGGCTATGCGGCTGCCGATCTGCTGCTGGCGTTCGACGAGCGTATCGAGCGGCGGCGGCTCGACCATGAATTGATCATCCGATCGTCAACCGCCCCGCCGGGCGGGGGATAGCTGCACCCATGTCCCGTTCGGGCTGAGCCTGAACGGAAGTGGTTTTCTAGCGGATCAGCGCAAACGCGCCGAGCGCGCTGAGCATCAGCGCGACCAGCGTCGCGGCCAGGATCACCAGCAACGGACGGGCGCCGGCGCGCAGCAGGCTGTCCATCGGCGAGCGGATCCCCGTCGCGGTCACCGCGCAGGCGAGCAATGCGGAGGCGCCGGTCTGCGCGACATTGCCGACCGACGCGGGCACGGTGATCAGCGAATTGACCGCGGCCAGCGCGAAGAAGCCGACGACGAACCAGGGCAATGCCGAAATCCCCACGCCGCCGCCCTTGTCGCGTGGGAAGAACATCGCGACCACGGCCAGCACGGGCGCGAGCATCGCGACGCGGGTGAGCTTGACGATCGCCGCGGTCTCGCCGGCATGCTCCGAAAAGGAATAGCCGGCGCCGAGCGCCTGCGCGACGTCGTGGATCGATGCCCCGATCATGAAGCCTGCCGCCGTATCGCCCAGCCCGGCCTGGTGCGCGATGATCGGATAGAGGAACATCGCGAAGGAACTCATCGCGGAGACGCCGACCAGCACCAAAGCGAGCTGCGCCTGGCTGATTCGCCGTTCGCCGAGCAGGGTCGCCAGCGCCATCGCGGCGGAGGCGCCACAGATCGCGACCGCACCGCCCGCAAGCGTGCCGAACGCGGCGCTGAAACCGAAGGCGCGCGCGGCGAGGATGCCCGCGCCCAGCGTCAGCCCGACGATCACGAGGATCGCGGCAAGCGCGGCCGGGCCCAGTTCGCCCATCTGGCCGAAGGTGACGCGCAGCCCGACCAGCACGATGCCAGCGCGCAGCAAGGTCCGCGATGCGAAGGCGAGGCCGGGGGCGAGTCGCTTGTCGGCATTGAGGAAATTGAGCGCCAGCCCGATGAGCAGCGCCATCAATGTCAGCGGCGCGCCATAATGATCGGAAAGATAGGCGGCGGCGAGCGTGGCGAAGGCGGTGACGATCAGCCCGGGGATATGGTCGCGCAGCCTTGGCGCGGTCGCGGGCTCGTAAAGCTCACCGTATAGATCGGCCACCGCCGGCAACGGTCGCTGCATCGCACTGTCCTTCACTGCCCGTTCCCCCGGCGGCCCTTTGCGGGACGCTGTGATTTAGCATTGTCACTTTGTCTATGACAGCGCTATCCTATGCCGACAAGTCGAGAAGGGATGAGGGGCATGACCAAGGCGGAGATGGCCGATCGCAGGCGGTGGCTGGTCGTCGGCCTGGTGTTCGTCGCGATCGTGCTCAACTATGTCGACCGCCAGATCCTCGCGCTGCTCAAACCCACGCTCCAGGCCGAATTCGACTGGAGCGACCGCGACTACAGCCATATGGCATCGGCCTTCCAATTCTCCGCCGCGCTCGCCTTTCTCGGCACCGGCTGGTTCATCGACAAAGTCGGGCTGCGCTGGGGATTCGCATTGGGCGTCGGCGTCTGGAGTCTGGCGGGCATGGCGCATGCCTTTGCCACGACGGTGGCAGGATTCATCACGTCGCGCGCCGTGCTTGGCGCCGCCGAATCGATCGGCACGCCCGCGGCGGTCAAGACCGCTGCCACCTATTTCAACGCGCGGGAGCGCTCGATCGCACTGGGCATCGGCGGGATCGCGCCCAATGTCGGCGCAATCCTGACGCCGCTGCTGATTCCGCTGATGGCTTTGGCGATGGGCTGGCAGGCGACCTTCCTGATCGCGGGCGGGCTCGGCCTGGTCTGGGTGGTGGTATGGCTGGCGGTGCGTTTGCCCGAACAGCCGGGTGCCGCAGCCGAAGCGGCCGCACCGAAAGTCCCGTGGCGATCGCTGCTGACCGATCGGCGCCAATGGGCGGTGATCCTCGCCAAGGCGCTGACCGATCAGGTCTGGTGGTTTCTACTCTTCTTCATGCCCGATCTGTTCCACCGGCTGTTCGGCTTGAGCCAGGGCACGCTCGGCCTGCCGGTCGCGCTCGTCTATTTCATGGCGGCGCTGGGCGGGCTCACCGGCGGTTATCTGCCTGCGCGGATGATGAAGGCGGGTAAAAGCCTCAACGCCGCGCGCAAGACGACGATGCTGATCTACGCGCTGCTGATCCTGCCGGTGCCGTTGCTCGTCCATGCCGAAAGCGCCTGGATCGCCGCGCTGATCCTCGGCCTCGCCTTGTTTGCGCATCAGGGTTTCTCGACCAACGTCTTCGGCCTGACCACCGACATCTTCCCTGCGCGCATCGTCGGTTCGGCGATCGGCATCGGCGCCTTTGCCGGCAATCTCAGCGGCATGGGCATGATCGAGTTCGCCGGCTGGTCGCTCGATGCCGGCCATGGCTATCTGCCGATGCTGCTGGTGTGCGCGGTGACCTATCTGCTCGCGCTGATGGCGGTCCAGCTGATCCTGCCCCGAATCGTCGCGGATGACGAGGATCTGCCGGGCGAAGCGCCGCCAATCCTCGCGCACTGAGATCCGAAAATGTGCATCCCCCTCTTTGCAAACAGACTGGATTATGTCATATGACAGCGATGTCAGATCGTCTTCCCCCACCGCCCGCAACGCTCCCGCTGGGCCGGAGCGGCCTTTCCGTTTCGCCGATCGCCTGGGGCATGTGGCGCTTCGCCGGCGACGATGTCGCCGCGGCGCAGGCACGCGTCGAAGCGGCGATGGAAGCCGGCGTGACGCTGTTCGACACCGCGGACATTTACGGTCCCGACAATGGCGAGCCGTTCGGTGCAGCGGAGGCTTTGCTCGGCCGTGTGTTCGCCGAGGCGCCTGGGCTGCGCGATTCGATGATACTCGCGACCAAGGGCGGCATCGTCATGGGCACGCCCTATGATTCGAGCGCATCCTATCTGGCGTCCGCGATCGATGCATCGCTGGCACGGCTGGGCGTCGAGCGTGTCGAGCTGTGGCAGATCCATCGTCCCGATATGCTGACGCACCCGCAGGAAGCGGCACGCGCACTCGAGGACGCCCACCGCGCGGGCAAGATCGCCGCGATCGGCGTGTCCAATCACAATGTGGCGCAGACAGCGGCGCTCGCGAAGTTTCTGACGCTTCCGTTGGCCAGCCATCAGCCCGAATTCTCGCCTCTGGCGCTCGGACCGCTCACCGACGGCGTGCTCGATCAGGCGATGGCGGAGGAAATGGCGGTGCTCGCCTGGTCGCCGCTCGGCGGCGGTCGCCTCGCAAAACCGCTCGACGATCATGTCCATGCCGTTGCCGCGCTGCTCGATGCCAAAGCCGAGGCCTATGGCGTGTCGCGCGCCGCCGCTGCCTATAGCTGGATCATGGCGCATCCCGCGCACCCGATCCCGATCGTGGGCACCCAGACGCCGGACCGGATCCGGGAGATACCACAGGCGCTGAAGCCCAGATGGACGCGCGCCGAATGGTACGCCGTTTTGCAGACATCGATGGGGGAGAGGCTGCCATGACCAAGGGCGCTTGCGAGATCAGCTGGTTTTCGGCCCTGTGCGACGATGATTACGAGTTTCTCGGCGTTCCCGACGCCAAACTCAAATCGAGCTGGGAGCATTGCCGCGATATCGTGATGCAAGCCGAAAGCGGCGGATTCGACAATATCCTGCTGCCCTCCGGCTATGCGCTGGGCATCGACACGACGGCCTTCGCGGCGGCGATCGCGACTCTGGTCAAGCGCATCCGCCTGCTAATGGCGGTCCGCATCGGCGAAACCTGGCCGCCGCAGCTTGCGCGCCAGATCGCGACGATCGACCGCATCCTGGGCGGCCGGTTGACCGTCAACATCATCTCGTCCGACATGCCGGGGGAAACGCTGGCATCGGCGCCGCGCTACGCCCGCACGGTCGAGGCGATGCATATCCTCAAGACTTTGCTCAATGGCGAAGCGCTCGACCATGACGGCGAGTTCTGGAAGCTCAAGCTCGATCCGCCGCGCATCGGCACCGTGTCAGGCAAGGCGCCGCAACTCTATTTCGGTGGTCTTTCCCCCGATGCGCGCGAAGCGGCGGCCAAGGGATGCGATGTCTATCTGATGTGGCCCGACCGGCAGGAGGCGGTTCGCGAGATCATCGCCGACATGACCGCGCGTGCGGCGAACCATGGCCGCACCCTGCGCTTCGGTTATCGCGCCCATGTCGTCGTGCGCGACACCGAGGCGGAGGCGCGTATCGCGGCCGACCGGTTGCTGTCGAAGCTCGACGCGCAGACCGGGGCGGCGATCAAGGCCAAGTCGCTCGATTCGACCTCGGCCGGGGTCAATGCGCAGGTCGCGTTGCGTGAAGCGGCGTCGGACGACGGCTATGCCGAGGAGAATCTATGGACCGGCATCGGCCGGGCCCGCTCGGGCTGCGGCGCCGCGATCGTCGGCGATCCCGATCAGGTGCTGGCAAAGCTCGAAAGCTATCGCGCCATGGGGATCGAGGCGTTCATCCTGTCGGGTTACCCCCATGCGGCGGAGGCCGACCTGTTCGCGCGCCATGTCCTGCCCAGGATCGATCACGGCCCGCTGGTTTAGGCAAAACCCGCCCTCCGCGTCATTGCGGTGATCAGTCGACCCAGTCCGCACGCAGCGGCTTCGCCGCCAGCGCCATGAGCAATGCGGCAAGCAGGTAGAAAACCAGCGCGATCAGCATCGCGATGCGCAACGCGCCGTCGCCATAGCCCGCGGTGAGCGCATCGGAGAGCGCACCCAGCGCGAACGTGCCGCCGCCGATCCCGACGAGATTGTTGATCAGCAGGAAGCTGGCCGATGCCGTCGCGCGCATTTCCGGCGGGACGAGATGCTGGACCGCGGTGATCACCGGACCGAGCCAGACATAGGCCAGCGCCTGCGGGATGATGAACAAGGCGAAAGCCAGGGCGACCGAGCCCGAGAGGATGCCCGCGGCGAAAAGCGGGACGGCGAGCAGAAAGGCGAGCGCGGGGATGCTTGCGAAACGCCCGCGATCGCGCGCGCCGAACCGGTCGCCGATCATGCCGCCGCCGAGCACGCCGGCGACGCCGCCGAGCAGCAGCACCCCGCCATAGAATTGCGACGTCTGGACAAGGTCGAGCCCGAAGCTGCGCTGGAGAAGCTGGGGAAACCAGAACGCGAAGCCATAGCCGAGCATCGAGCTCGATGCGGCGCCGAGCGCGAGCAGCCAGAAGCTGCGCTTCTTCGCAAGCATCGGAAACACCGCCTTGAGCGGAGTCGTCTGGGACGACTTCGGCGCGCGGGCGGGTTCGCGGACGATCAGGCGGAACAGCGGTGCGATGACGACCCCGGCAAGGCCGACCGCGACAAAGGCGGTGCGCCAGTCGACCCTGGCCGCGATATAGCCGCCGAACATGACGCCGAGCGCTGCGCCCAATGGAATGCCGAGCGAATAGACCGCCAGCGCGCGGGCGCGTTCGCGCGGCGGGAAATAATCGGCGATCAATGCATAGGACGGCGCGACGCCGCCCGCTTCGCCCACACCGACGCCGAGCCGCGCGAGGAAGAGTTGCCAGAAGCTCGTCGCCATGCCGCACAAGGCGGTGAAGCCGCTCCACACCGCGAGCGATCCGGTGATGACCCAGGTGCGGCTGGTGCGGTCGGCCAGCAATGCGAGCGGGACCGCCAGCGTCGAATAAAGCACGGCGAAGGCGATGCCGCCGAGTACGCCGAGCTGCGTATCGGTCAGCTTCAGCTCGGCCTTGATCGGGCCTGCGAGGATGCCGAGGATCTGCCGGTCGACGAAATTGAAGGTGTAGACCAGCAACAGCATCGCCAGCACGGCGAAACGATAGCGGGAAATGCCCTCTCCCCCTTGCGGGGAAGAGGGCAGGGAGTCCGGCATGGGGGCGGAAAAGGAAGCGCTGGAGTCCGTATCGGTCACGTGACGCTTTCCCTTCCCCGCCTCTCCCCGCCGGCGGAGGGAGAGGCTGACCTGATCAGAATTTCAGAAATCAGAATTTGAGGCCCAGCGTCACGAACAGCTGGCGCGGATTGCCGTAAAAGGCGGTCGCGATGCCCTCACGGCCGAGCGATGGCGTGATGTTGCCGGCCGCATTGATGATAGGCTGGCCGGTGACCGGGTCGCTCGTCGCGAACTGATAGCCCGAGGTGATGTATCTCTTGTCGGTGATGTTCTTGGCGTGGAGCCCGATCGAGTAGCGATCCCCGTCCGAATTCCACACCAGGCTCGCATCGAGCAGCGCATAGCCGGGCTGGTCGAGAAAGGGGCTGGGGGTTTCGAACTGGGTGGTGCGGCTGCGATAGGACAAGGTGGTCGATGCGTTGATCATGCCCGATGCTGCGGCAAAACTGGCGCCGAGCGTTGCCGAGCCCGTCCATTTCGGCGTGTTCTGGATCTTGCGGAAATCGGAAACGTCGACTGCCTTGCCCGCGATGATCGTGTCGAAACGATCATATTTGGCATCGATATAGCCGAGCGTGCCGGACAGGGTGATCTGCGATCCCGCGCCTGCAAAACCGCGAGCGAAGCGCGCGGTCGCCTCAGCCTCGACACCCTTGAAACTGGCTGCCGCGGCGTTGGTGGTGACGCCGGCGAATCCCTCATAGACGCCATCATTATTGGCATCGACACCGACCGATCCGGGGATCTGCACATTCTTGTAATCGGCATAGAAGCCGGTGAGCGCGAAGGTCAGCGCGCGATCGAAGGCCGATCCCTTGATGCCGATCTCGTAGCTGTCGACTTCCTCGGGCTCGAACAGGAAGAAGTCGTAGATCTCCTGATAGCTGGGAGGGCCGGCGACGCCATCGGTGTTGGGCGTGATGTTCGCGCTGCCGCGCGGATCGAAGCCGCCGCCCTTGAAGCCCTTGGCATAGGATGCATAGACCATCAGGTCCCGGCTTGGCTTGAAATTGATCGAGGCGCGGGGCGTGAATTTCTCGAAGGTCGCCTTGCCGCGGAAATCGGTGATCGGCGCGCCGAGCCCGGTACCCGTGCCGCCGAAGATCGGATCGGCACCGCCCAGGCGGTTCTGCTTGAAGATATAGGAATTGCGCGTGTCGCGGGTGAAGCGGCCGCCGGCCGAGATGCTTACCCAATCGGTCAGATCATAGGTGAAGTCGCCGAACACCGACCAGGTGTCGGTGCGGACGTCGCCGCGAGTCTGCTGTCCGAAACCGCCGGCGAGCGGAACGCCGATCAGCGGCCCGGTGGTCGCGAGCACCACGTCGAACAGCGTCGCCGCCTTGGCATCCAGATAATAGAAGCCGACCAGGCCGTTGAGCTTGTCGCTTTCGTAGAGCAGCTGGAATTCCTGGCTGATCTGTTCGTTGCGATAGACCGCAGGAACATCGACATCGACCGTCGGCAAGGCGTCGAAATCGATCGGTGTGAAGCTGGTATCCTTGCGCCATGCCGAGATGCTGCGCAGCGTCACCGCGTCCGACAGCTGCGCCGAGATGTTCATCGCGAGACCATAGGCCTCCACATCCTGCTTCGGCCTGTTGAGCCCGGCGCGCGTGTCATAGACATCATCGAGCACCGGCGCGCCCGAGAACAGACCGGGGATCAGCCGGTGGCCGTTGCGCGGATCGGATTTGTCGCGAGTATAATCGCCCGAAATGCGGATCAGGAAACGGTCGTCGGGCGATCCGAACTCGACGGTGCCGCGCCCGGCCCAGACGTCCTTGTTGTAATTCTCAAGCCCCGGAATGTTGAGATTGTCGCCAAAACCGCCGCGCGACAGCCGCGCCAGCGATCCACCGATCCGCAGCATGTCGCCGATCGGTGCGCTGACGGTGAGGACTCCGTCGGCCTGATCGTAGCTGCCATAGGTGGCGCGCAGCTTGACCTGGAAATCGTCGGGCAGGCGCTTGGTGACATATTTGATCGCGCCGCCGATCGTGTTGCGGCCGTAAAGCGTACCCTGCGGCCCGCGCAGCACTTCGATGCGTTCGACGTCGTAGATGTCGAGCACCGCGGCCTGGGGACGATTGAGATAGACATCGTCGAGATAGATGCCGACGCCCGCCTCGAAACCGGGCACCGGATCCTGCTGGCCGACGCCGCGGATGAAGGCGGTCAGCGTGTTGTTGGTGCCGCGCGAATTCTCGAGCGTGGTGTTGGGCGTGACGTTGGCGAGATCGGTGATGTCGATCGCACCCGCGCGTTCGAGCTGCGCGCCCGAAAAGGCGGTGACCGCGATCGGCACGTCGAGCAGGCTTTCCTCACGGCGACGCGCGGTGACGACGATGTCGCCGCTATCCTCTTCGGCAGCCGCTTCGGGCGCCGCGGCGTCCTGGGCGAAGGCGGGTTGCGCCGACAGCGCGGCGAGGGCGGCGCCCAGGCTGAACAGGGTGCGGCTGGACAGATTGATACGGGACATGGCTTTCACTCCTCCCCAAGACAAATGGCTCGACCTCTGGTGGGTTGTGCCGGTTCGAAACGGGCCTATACTGAAACCTGAACCAAGTTTCAACTTGGGTTGAAGACGGGAGGAAAAAATGTCGGGCGAGCGTAGCGCCAAGGACACAGTGGGGACGTCGCCCACCAGCGAAGCGAAGACGCCGCGTACCGAGCGTGGGCGCAGGACGCTGCGCACGATTCTCGACGCGGCGGCGGTGGAATTCGGAGAAAAGGGCTTTCACGACGGTTCGATCAGCGGGATCACGAGCCGGGCCGGCGTGGCGCTGGGCAGTTTCTACACCTATTTCGATTCGAAGGACGAAGTGTTCCGCGCGCTGGTGCGCGACATGAGCGCGCAGGTGCGCGACCATGTCGGCCCGCGCGTACAGGCCGCGACCGACGAGATCGACGCCGAACGGATCGGCCTCGAATCCTTCCTGACCTTCGTGCGCGAGCATAAGGAGATCTATCGGATCATCGACGAATCGGAATTCGTCGATCCCGACAGCTATCGCCAGCATTATGCGAGTTCGGTCGAACGCATCGCCAAACGCCTGCAGGCCGGCGCCGCACGCGGCGAGGTCCGCGCCGATGTCGGGGAGGTTCATGCCTGGGCCGTGATGGGAATGAACGTGTTCCTCGGCCTGCGCTACGGCGTCTGGGACGAGGATGTCAGCCCCGAAGACGTCGCGGCGACGGCGAACGAGATTCTGAGAAAGGGCCTGGCGCCGAACTAAAAAATCCTCCCTGAAGGGGAGGGGGACCGTCCGAAGGACGGTGGAGGGGTTGGGCGACGCAGTCGCCGCTGTCGCGGCTCACCCCTCCACCGTGCCTAACGGCATGGTCCCCCTCCCCTTCAGGGAGGATTATACTGTTACGATTTCGGCGAGTATCCGGTCGAGCACGGGCATGCCCGTGTCGGTGACGGTCAGCCGGTTGCCGTCCGTCCTCAGCAGGCCCTGCGCCGACAAATGCGCGACCGCGTTGCCGTCCACCAGCGCGCTCTGCGCGATGCCGCTCTGCGCGGCGATGCGGGCAAGGTCGACGCCTTCGGCCAGTCTCAGTCCCATCAGCAGCGCCTCCGCGGCGCGCTCGGCCGCGACGAGCGGCGTCTCGCTCTCGGTGCCGTGGCCGTTCCGTTCGACCGCCGACATCCAATTCTCCGGCTTCTTGCGCCGGATCGTCGCAAGGCCGTTGCGGCGCCCATGCGCGCCGGGGCCGACACCGGCATAGTCGCCATAGCGCCAATAGGTCAGATTGTGCCGGCTCTCCGAACCTGATCGGGCATGGTTGGAGATCTCATAGGCCGGCAGCCCTGCATCGGCGGTCAGCGCACGCGTCGCCTCGAACAGGTCGGCGCCGAGATCGGGATCGACCGGATCGAGCCGGCCCTGGGCGGCCAAAGTCGCGAAGCGCGTGCCGGGTTCGATGGTGAGCTGGTAGAGCGAGAGATGTTCGGTGCCGAAGCTGAGCGCGCGGGTCAGTTCGGCCTCCCAATCGCCAAGCGACTGGCCCGGCCGGGCATAAATCAGGTCGAAGCTGACGCGTGCGAACGCCGCCTGTGCGGTGTCGAGTGCGGCCAGACCCTCGGCGACGCCATGGGCGCGGCCGAGAAAGACGAGGGCTTCGTCGTCGAGCGCCTGAAGGCCGAGCGAGACGCGATTGACTCCGGCCTGCGCCAGATCGCCGAAACGCGCCGCCTCGACCGAGGATGGATTGGCCTCCAGCGTGATCTCGATATCGTCCGCTACCGTCCAATGGCCGGCGGCCGCGTCGATCAGCGCGGCGACGGTATCGGGGGGCATCAATGACGGCGTGCCGCCGCCGAAGAAGATCGAGCCAAGCGTCCGGCCCGGCGTCAGCGCGGCTTCATGCGCAAGATCGGCCAGCAGCGCCGTGCGCCACGCCGGCTGGTCGACCGACTCGCGGACGTGGCTGTTGAAATCGCAATAGGGGCATTTGGAGACGCAGAACGGCCAATGGACATAAAGGGCGAGTGGCCCGGCCTGCGCACCGTCGGGGCGGGGCTCGCTCAGAAGATCGCCGCCACGAGCTTCGCAAAGGCATCGGCGCGATGGCTCATCCCATGCTTGGCTTCGGGCTCCATCTCGCCGAACGTCTGTTCGTGGCCGAGCGGCTGGAAGACGGGATCGTAGCCGAAGCCCTGCGTGCCGCGTGGCGGCCACACGAGCACGCCGTCGACGCGCCCTTCGAAGCTTTCGATATGGCCGTCGGGCCAGGCAAGCGCGAGCGCACATACGAAATGCGCGTCGCGTCCGGCGTCTTCGCCAGCCTGTTCCAGCTTCTGTTCGACAAGCCGCATCGCGTCACCGAAATCGCGCTTCGGCCCCGCCCAGCGTGCGGAGAAGATGCCGGGCTCTCCGCCCAGCGCTTCGACGCAGAGGCCGCTATCGTCGGCGAGCGCCGGCAAGCCCGAAAGATCGGCCGCCTGGCGCGCCTTCAATTCGGCATTGGCGATGAAAGTCGTGCCGGTTTCTTCGGGTTCGGGCAGGTCGAGCGCCGCGGCCGAGACCGGTTCCACGCCATGACCCGCGAGCAAGGCCGCGATCTCGCGGACCTTGCCTTCATTATGGCTGGCCACGACCAGCTTGCCGGGGCCGAGCTTGCGGATGGCCTGCGGCGCGATCGTCATGCCGCGCGCCCGGTCGCCACCGCCTGTGCCGCGAAGATCTCGCGGCACCCGATCCGCGCGAGGCGCAGAAGGCGCAGCAGCGCTTCCTCGTCATAGGTTTCGCCTTCGGCAGTTGCCTGCGCCTCGGCGATGTTGCCGTCTTCGGTCAGCACGAAATTGGCATCGGCGCCGGCGTTCGAATCTTCGATATAGTCGAGGTCGAGCACGGGCACGCCCTGATGGATGCCGCACGAAATCGCGGCGACCTTCTGCCGGATCGGATCGACCTCGATCAGCTTGCGCTCCATCAGCGAATCGATCGCCAGCCGCAGCGCCACCCAGGCGCCCGAGATCGACGCGGTGCGCGTGCCGCCATCGGCCTGGATCACGTCGCAGTCGAGCGTGATCTGACGCTCACCGAGTGCCTTCAGATCGACCACAGCGCGCAGCGAACGGCCGATTAGCCGCTGAATTTCCTGCGTACGGCCGGATTGCTTGCCCTTGGCGGCTTCGCGATTGCCGCGGGTATGGGTGGCGCGGGGCAGCATGCCGTATTCGGCGGTCACCCAACCCTCACCCTTGCCGCGCAACCAGGGCGGCAGGCGTTCCTCGACCGACGCGGTCACCAGCACCTTGGTGTCGCCGAAGCCGATCAGGCACGATCCCTCCGCATGCCGGGTGAAGCGGGGTTCGATCGTGATGGCACGCATCTGATCGGGCGCGCGGCCTGAGGGGCGCATTCGGGTCTCCTGGAAAATGACGGTTCGCGGCGGGCCTTAGACCGGCTGGGGCATGCAATCCAGTCATTCTGCTTTCCAAGGGTCGGCAAGTGGATAGACTGGCGCCGTGGGGAGGGGGAGCGATGACGATATTCAGGTTCGCGATCACCGCGCTTGCGACGCTGGCGGTGGCGCTCGGGCTGCTCTGGATGGGGCAGGGACTGGGGCTGGTGCGCTGGCCGGCGGACAGCTTCATGATCGACATGCGCGAATGGACGGTGCGCGGCGCGATGATGTCCGCTGCCGGCCTGCTGCTGATCGTCCTTGCCAGAAAATAGACCTGGATTGAGCATCCTGCTCACCACGCCTACATCGGGGGCATGACCACACCGCCCGTCTCCGAACTGACCGACCGCGCCCGCGATATTTTTCGCGTCGTCGTGGAAAGCTATCTGGAGAGCGGAACCCCCGTCGGCTCGCGGACGATCTCGAAACTTTCGGCGCTCAGCCTGTCGCCGGCGTCGATCCGCAACGTCATGCAGGATCTCGAGGAACTGGGGCTGCTCGCGGCGCCGCATACATCGGCGGGGCGGATGCCGACCGAAAGCGGCCTGCGGTTGTTCGTCGACGGCATGATGCAGGCGGCAGAGCCTTCCGCGGAGGAACGTGCCGCGATCGAATCACGCGTCGACAGAGGCGGGCCGATCGAAGAGGCGCTCGCTGCGGCCACCGTAGCGCTTTCCGGGCTGTCCGCGTGCGCCGGGCTGGTGCTGGTGCCAAAGCGCGAGCCCGTGCTGAAACAGGTGGGTTTCGTCTCGCTATCGGAGAGCCAGGCATTGGCGGTGCTGGTCGGTGCCGACGGCTCGGTCGAGAATCGGGTCGTGGAACTGCCCCAGGGCATGGGCCGCGTCGCGCTGGTCGAGGCGGCGAATTACATGAATGCCCGGCTGTCGGGCCTGACCTTGTCCGACGCGCGGATGCGCATCGCGCGCGAGATCGGGCAAGGGCGTGCCGAACTCGATTCCGCGTCGCAGGAACTGGTCGCGCGCGGGCTTGCGGTCTGGTCGGAGGATCCCGCACGGCGCCCGGTGCTGATCGTGCGGGGCCAGGCCAATCTGATCGATGCCGCGGCCGCGGCCGACCTGGAACGCGTCCGCCAATTGCTCGACGAACTCGAAAGCGCCGAGGAAATCGCGCGGCTTCTCGACAGCGCGCGCGAGGGCAGTGCGACGCGCATCTTCATCGGATCGGAAAACAAACTCTTTTCGTTATCGGGATCGTCGGTCATAGCCGCGCCCTATCGCGGGCAGGACGGGCGCGTGGTCGGCGTGGTCGGGGTGATCGGGCCGACGCGCTTGAACTATGCGCGCGTGGTTCCCATGGTGGATTTCACTGCACAGACATTATCGAGATTGATCGGATGAACGAAGAACAGAAGCTTGACGAAACGCTGCGCGCCGAGACCGCCGAAGCTGCGCCCGAAGTGAAGGATCATGACGAGGCGCTGGGCCTGGAAGGCGATCTGGTAAAGCTGGAACGCGACCTGGCGGAAGCCAAGCAGGCCGTGCTCTATGCGCAGGCGGAGACGCAGAATGTCCGCCGCCGGCTGGAGAAGGACGCGCAGGATGCCCGCGCCTATGCGGCGACCGGCTTTGCCCGCGACGTCCTGTCGGTTGCCGACAATCTGCAACGCGCACTCGACGCGATCCCGGCAGAGCTTCGCGACGACGACAAGTTCAAGGGCCTGGTCACCGGGCTGGAAGCCACCGGACGCGAGCTGACGAATGTTTTCGAGCGTAACGGCATCACGCGCATCTCCGCGTTGGGCGAAGCGCTCGACCCCAATCGTCACCAGGCGATGGTCGAGATTCCGAGCGCGGACGCCGAACCGGGCACGATCGTACAGGAAATGCAGGCCGGCTATATGATCAAGGATCGGCTGCTGCGTCCCGCACTGGTCGGCGTGGCCAAGGCGGGTTGATCGCGGCTTCGCCCGCAATGCGTTTCGACGACAATCTGGTCGCCGAACGCAAGACATTCGTCACGCATCTCGAATGTTCGATGACCGGCGAGCGGTTCGAGGCCGACCGCTTGCACGGTTTGTCGTCGGTCGGCCGCCCGCTGCTCGTTCGCTACGATCTGGCGGGTGTCCGGACCGCGCTGAACCGCGATGTACTCGCCGCCCGGCCGATGGACCTGTGGCGCTGGCGTGAGCTGCTACCGGTCCGCCAGGCCGCCAATATCGTCAGCCTGGGCGAGACGGCCACGCCGGTCATTGCCCTGCCGGCGGCTGCCGCCAGGCTCGGCGCGACGGAATTGCTGGTCAAGGACGAGGGGCGGCTGCCGACCGGCTCGTTCAAGGCACGCGGGCTCGTCATGGCGGTGTCGATGGCGAAGGAACTCGGCGTCTCGACCATCGCGATGCCGACCAACGGCAATGCCGGGGCGGCGCTGGCTGCCTATGCGTCGCGTGCGGGCATCGAGACCATCGTCTTCTGTCCGGACGACACGCCCGAGATCAATGTGCGCGAGATCGCGGCACAGGGCGCGCGCGTCTATCGCGTCAACGGGCTGATCGACGATTGCGGCGCGCTTGTCGCGGAGGGCGTGAAGCGCAATGGCTGGTTCGACCTGTCGACCCTGAAGGAACCCTATCGGATCGAGGGCAAGAAGACGATGGGGCTGGAACTGGCCGAACAGCTTGGCTGGCGGCTTCCAGACGCGATCTTCTACCCCACCGGGGGCGGGACCGGCCTGATCGGCATGTGGAAAGCGTTCGACGAACTGGAGGCGATCGGCCTGATCGGTTCTGGACGGCCCAGGATGTTCGCGGTGCAGGCCGAGGGCTGTGCGCCGATCGTCCGCGCCTTCGACCAGGGTGTCGAACATGCCGAGCGCTGGGAAGGTGCTGCTACGATCGCCTCGGGCATTCGCGTGCCGCGCGCGGTCGGCGATTTCCTGATTCTGCGCGCGGTGCGCGCGAGCGGCGGCGCGGCGCTGGCCGTGTCCGATGCAGCGCTTGCCGGAGCCGTGGAGCGGACGGCGCGCGAGGATGGGCTGTTGCTGTGCCCGGAGGGTGGCGCGACGCTCGCGGCCTATGAGCAGGCATTGGAGCGGGGACTGATCGCCCGATCGGACAGGGTGGTCCTGTTCAATTGTGCGACCGGCCTGAAATATCCTTTGCCCGATACGAGCCGCCTGCTCGATCGTCACGCACCCATCGATTATGCCGGGCTCTGACGCGGCCGCCATGCCGCCCAGCCGGTCAGCACGATCCCGATCAGCGCGGGCAGAGTGACGCCGGTGAAATCGCGGGGAATGGCGCTGGCCGAACAGATGCCGACCGCAACTTCCCAGACATGGAAGACCGCGTGGCCGGCCAGGAAGAGCGTCGCCGCACTCCACAGCATGAGGCGCTGACCCGGCAGCACCGCGCCCAGCATGAAGCCCAGCCCGGTCATCGCATAGATCAGCCCTATATCGCGGATGAAATGCTGGTTGAACGGTCCGGTCTGGACCACGCCGGGCACGCGGCCATACCAGGCCAGCGGGTTGGCCAGCATCGCAAGGCCATTGAGCAGCATCAACACGCCCAGCAGCAGGGCCAGCGCGGCCATCGCCTGTCCGATTCGTCCCGATCTCGTCATCATGTCATTCTCCTTCCCTCTCCTGACGATCGGGCCAGGCGGAATGTGACATGGGCGTATCAGATATCCTCGTGGACCATGTCGACTTCGCGGACGCGGCGCTTCTGCCGGGCGGTATCGACCAGCAGGCGGAGCGCTTCGCGGCGCGCCTGGGCATTTTCGATATCGGCTATGACCAGCGGCGCGTCGCGCGTGGTTTCGTCGCTCGACAATATGGTGATCGTGCCGATGCCGGCCCATTGATTGATCAGGGTGAAATCGATCCGGATATCCTTGACGCGATAAAGCTCGATCTCGTCGATCGATTTCACGAAAATGCCTTTGCGCAGAATCAGCCGGTCGTCGGTCACTTCATAGGTGGTGGCCAGATTCTGGATCCATTTGACCAGGATGATGACGAAACCGACGGCGACCACGCACAGCGCGAGCGTCAGCCAGCCGAGCAACGTGCCGCGCAGCCAGCCCCAGGTGGATGAACGAAACGAGTCGAGCGGTTGGGGCATCGGGCATCTCCCTGATCGTGCGCGGAGTGTGTATCGTCGCGGCGATGAGCACAAGCGCCCCCGAAAGCTGTGCGCTCTGCGCGCGTCCGCTGGGCCGGCGGATCGAATGGCATCATTGGGTGCCCAAGAGCCGTGGCGGGCGCGAGGTCGCGCCGCTCCATCCGATCTGCCACCGCGCGATCCATGCGACGTTCGGAAACAGCGATCTGGCGAAGGCCTATGCGTCGGCCGAGGCACTGCGCGAGCATGCGGAAATCGCGAAATTCCTGAAATGGATCGCGGGCAAGCCACCCGACTTTCACGCGCCGACGTTCCGGCGGAAGTCGTAAGCCCATTCTCGTCATGCCAGCGAAAGCTGGCATCTCACTGCCTTGTACGCGATGTTTGACCGATGGAGCGAGGTGGCTGGACCTATATCATGACCAATCGCGCCCATGGCGTGCTCTATATCGGCGTGACCGCCGATCTGGCTGCACGCGTGTCGCAACACCGGACGGGCCAGGGGTCTGAATTTTGCCGACGGTATCGCCTCGATCGGTTGGTCTTGATCGAGCACCACGCGCGAATCGAGGACGCGATTGTGCGCGAAAAGGCGCTCAAGGCCTGGAAGCGAGAGTGGAAACTCGAGTTGATCGACACGGCCAATCCGCAATGGCTGGATCTGTGGGACACACTGCAAGGTTAAGGGAGATCCCAGCGTTCGCTGGGATGACGCAAGAGAGGTGTCAGCGGCGGTAAGGCAAAAGCGCCTCGTACACGTCGAGCGGTGGCTTGCCCGCGAGGACGGCGCCCTGGCGCATCAGGAATGCATGCCGCACGATCTCGGCCTGCTGCTCGATGCCATAGCGGCGAAAGGGCTTTCCTGCCTCGATGGTGTAATCATAGCGGCAAAAGGGATGGCGGATCAGCGGCAGATACCAGCGGCCGCCATGCATCGTCTGCGCGACATGCGTCATCTCATGGATGAACAGGCCCTGCGCGGCCAGGTCGGCACAGGCGAAATCGTCGCAATAGAGGCCGCCGCCGGGATGGAACCATAAATGCCCGTCGGGCGCCATCGTCACGCGCGGGGGCTGGAACGGCCACCATTTGCGATTGTTGACCGTCACCCGTCCATAGTCGATCGCGTCGCCGAAGACCGCGGCGGCGAGCGCCCGTTCGCCCTCGGTCAGCGTACGCCGGGTCAATGTTTCTCGTGCGGCGAGGGGGCACCGGCGGACTGGGCGGGCGCCTCGATATAGATCTGCTCGCCGCTCGCGAAGGTGAAATCCAGGCGGATCTTGTCGCCTGTCTTGAAATTGGGGCGCAGGTCGAACAGCATCACATGCTTGCCGCCGGGGGCGAACTCGACCTTGCCCTTGGCCGGAATCGGCACCGACTGGATCGGCCGCATCTTCATGACGCCGCCGTCATTCGACATGTCGTGCATCTCCGATCGGATCGCTACCGGCGAAGAGACGCCGATCAGCGTGTCGGCCTGCGGCCCGCCATGAATGGTGAAATAGGCGGCGGCCGGGTTGCCGTCGACCGCGGGCAGGTTGACCCAGCCCTTGTCGATATAAAGATACTCGTCCTTCGCGCAGCTCGACACTGTGAAGGCCGAAAGCAGGGCGATGGCGGCGACTGACAGGCGCATCGAATAGGCTCCTGAATGGGACACTGTGGCCAACTACTCCTCGCTTATGCTTGCGACAAGAAAAAGCCCACCTATATCGCGCTGGTAGCTTCGGTTCGGATGCCTTCGGGGTCCGGGCCGTCCACATGATTCATGCGGGGTATGAGGGAAGAATATGGCGAAGGTTATCGGGATCGATCTCGGCACCACCAACAGTTGCGTTGCCGTCATGGAAGGCGGCAAGCCCAAGGTCATCGAAAATGCGGAGGGCGCACGTACGACGCCCTCGATCGTCGCGTTCGCCAAGGATGGCGAGCGACTGATCGGTCAGCCGGCCAAGCGCCAGGCGGTCACCAATCCTGACAACACGGTCTTTGCGGTGAAGCGCCTGATCGGCCGCCGCTTCGACGATCCGGTGACGCGCAAGGACACCGAACTGGTGCCCTACACCATCGTCAAGGGCCCCAATGGCGATGCCTGGGTGCAGGCGGGCGGCGAGGATTATTCGCCGTCGCAGATCTCGGCCTTCACGCTGCAGAAGATGAAGGAAACCGCCGAATCCTATCTGGGTGAGACGGTCACGCAGGCGGTCATCACCGTCCCGGCCTATTTCAACGACGCCCAGCGCCAGGCGACCAAGGACGCCGGCCGGATCGCGGGCCTCGAAGTGCTGCGCATCATCAACGAGCCGACCGCGGCCGCGCTTGCCTATGGCCTCGAGAAGCAGGACGGCAAGACCATTGCGGTCTACGATCTTGGCGGCGGCACCTTCGACATTTCGATCCTCGAGATCGGCGATGGCGTCTTCGAAGTGAAGGCGACCAATGGTGATACCTTCCTGGGCGGTGAGGATTTCGACGCCAAGCTGGTCTCCTTCCTCGCCGAGGACTTCAAAAAGGCCGAAGGGATCGATCTCACCAAGGACAAGCTCGCGCTTCAGCGTCTCAAGGAAGCGTCGGAAAAGGCGAAGATCGAGCTGAGCTCGGCCGCGAGCACCGAAGTGAACCTGCCCTTCATCACCGCCGACCAGAATGGTCCCAAGCATCTGGTGAAGGCGATCACCCGCGCCGATCTGGAGCGTCTGGTCGATGATCTGATCAAGCGCACGCTCGAGCCCTGCAAGAAGGCGCTCGCCGATGCCGGCGTGAAGGCCGACGACATTGCCGAGGTCGTGCTCGTCGGCGGCATGACGCGCATGCCCAAGGTCCGCGAAGTCGTGAAGGGTTTCTTCGGCAAGGAGCCCCACACCGGCGTGAACCCCGACGAAGTCGTCGCGATGGGCGCCGCGATCCAGGCGGGCGTGCTCCAGGGCGACGTCAAGGACGTGCTGCTGCTCGATGTGACTCCGCTGTCGCTGGGCATCGAGACGCTGGGCGGCGTGTTCACGCGCATGATCGACCGCAACACGACGATCCCGACCAAGAAGTCGCAGGTCTATTCGACCGCCGACGACAATCAGCAGGCGGTGACGATCCGCGTGTTCCAGGGCGAGCGCGAAATGGCGGCGGACAACAAGCTGCTCGGCCAGTTCGATCTGGTCGGCATCCCGCCGGCGCCGCGCGGCGTGCCGCAGATCGAGGTCATCTTTGACATCGACGCCAACGGCATCGTCAATGTGACGGCCAAGGACAAGGGCACCGGCAAGGAACAGCAGATCAAGATCCAGGCCTCGGGCGGGCTCAGCGATACGGACATCGACCAGATGGTCCGCGACGCCGAGCAGTTCGCCGAAGAGGACAAGAAGCGTCGCGAGGCGGCCGAGGCGAAGAACAACGCCGAAAGCCTGATCCACACGACCGAGCGCCAGCTCGAAGAGCATGGCGACAAGGTCGATGCGGCGCTCAAGTCCGAGATCGAGGCCGCGGTCGCCGAAGCCAAGTCGGCGGTCGAGAGCGGCGACAGCGCAGCCATGACCGAAAAGGCGCAGGCGCTTGCCCAGGTCGCGATGAAGCTCGGCCAGGCGATCTACGAGAAGGAACAGGCCGCGGCCGCGTCCCCGGGTGCCGAGGCCGATGCGCCCAAGGCCGATGAGGATGTCGTCGATGCCGAATTCTCGGAAGTGGACGACAACAAGGCATAAGCCGATGAAGGCGAACATCGTGAACACCCTCCCCCGCATGCGGGGGAGGGGCGTCGCGCCGGGGGCGGCATGAGCACTCAGGTAGATTATTACGAATTGCTCGAAGTCGAGCGGACGGCGGACGATGCCAAGATCAAATCGTCCTATCGCCGGCTGGCGATGCAATATCATCCGGACAAGAATGGCGGATGCAAGGATTCCGAAGGCAAGTTCAAGGCGATCAGCGAAGCCTATGACTGTCTGAAGGACCCGCAGAAGCGCGCCGCCTATGACCGGTTCGGTCATGCCGCCTTCCAGAATGGCGGTGCGGGCGCGGGCGGCGCCGGCGCCGGCTTCGAAGGCTTCAGCGATATCTTCGAGACGATCTTCGGTGCCGGCTTTGGTGGCGGCAACCAGCGTCAGCATGTGCGCCGCGGCGCCGACCTGCGCTACGATCTCGAGATCAGCCTGGAGGAAGCCTATCACGGCAAGCGCACCAGCGTGGCGCTCGACGTGTCGGCGCAGTGCGAGCCCTGCGAGGGATCGGGCGCCAAGCCGGGCACCAGCATCCATACCTGCAGCCAGTGCGGCGGCCGCGGACAGGTCCGCGCGCAGCAGGGCTTTTTCGTGGTCGAACGGACCTGTCCGGCCTGTCATGGTGCGGGCCAGGTGATCGCCGAGCCTTGCACGGCGTGCCGCGGCGAAGGCCGGGTCGATCGCCAGAAGACGCTTGAGGTCAATATTCCAGCGGGCGTCGACGAAGGCACGCGGATCCGCCTGTCGGGCGAAGGCGAAGCGGGCGCGCGTGGCGCACCAGCCGGGGACCTCTACATCTTCATCCATGTGAAGCGTCATTCGGTGTTCCAGCGCGAAGGCACGACTTTGTTTGCGCGCGCGCCGATCAGCTTCACGACGGCGGCGCTTGGCGGATCGATCACCGTGCCCGGCCTCGACAAGGTCGATCACGAGATCCGCATTCCCGCGGGTATCCAGTCGGGCAAGCAGCTTCGTCAGCGCGGCGCGGGTATGCCCGTGCTGCAGGGCAGGGGCCATGGCGACATGGTTGTCCAGATCGACGTCGAGACGCCGACGCATCTGACGGCGCGGCAGAAGGAATTGCTGGCTGAGTTCCGGGAGACCGAGACCGGCGCGGAATGCCCGCAATCGACAGGTTTCTTCGCGAAGCTCAAGACGATGTGGGACGAGCTCTAGAAGCCGTTATTCTTTGTCATTCCCGCGAAAGCGGGAATCCAGCCGCACCGACCTTTCCGGATAATTCCGTGCCGCTGGATCCCCGCCTTCGCGGGGATGACATGATGGCGGCTGAAGCCCTTCAGAGCGCCGCGATCACCGCGTCGCCCATCGCAGCTGTATTCATCGAACCGCCCAGGTCGGGCGTGCGGGCACCGCTGGCCAGCGCGCCGGCAACGGCGGCTTCGATCCGGTCGGCGGCTTCGGCCATGCCGAGCGAATAACGCAGCATCATCGCGGCGGAGAGGATCGTCGCCAGCGGATTGGCCTTGCCCTGGCCGGCAATGTCGGGCGCGCTGCCATGGATAGGTTCGTAAAGGCCCTTGCTCGACGTATCGAGCGCCGCCGAGGGCAGCATGCCGATCGAGCCCGCGCACATGCTCGCCAGATCGGACAATATGTCGCCGAACAGATTACCGGTGACGATCACGTCGAACTGGGCGGGGTCGCGCACGATCTGCATCGCGGCATTGTCGACATACATGTGGCTGAGCGCGATGTCGGGATAGTCCGCCGACACCTCGATCACCACGTCGCGCCAGAGCTGCGAGGTCTCCAGCACATTGGCCTTGTCGACCGAGCACAGCTTGCCGCGGCGTGCACGCGCGGTCTGGAAGCCGCTATGTGCGATCCGGGCGACCTCAGCCTCGTTGTACGACATCACGTCATAGCCTTCGCGCAGCCCGCTTGGCGTGGTGCGCATGGCCTTTTCGCCGAAATAGACGTCGCCATTGAGTTCGCGCACGATCACCATGTCGATCCCGCGCGCCACTTCGGGCTTGAGCGTCGAGGCGTCCGCGAGTTCGGCGAACAGCTTCACCGGGCGCAGGTTGGAGAACAGGCCGAGTTCCTTGCGAAGCCCGAGGATCGCCTGTTCGGGGCGGAGATGACGGTCGAGCGCATCGCAATCGGGGTCGCCGACCGCGCCGAACAGGATCGCATCGGCGCGTCGCGCCAGATCGAGCGTTGCCGGGGGCAGGGGATGGCCCGACGCCTTATAGGCCGCACCGCCCACCGGCGCGGTCTCGAAGGTCAGCCCGCATCCTGCCGCCTCGAGCACGCGTACGGCCTGCGCGGTCACTTCGGGGCCAATTCCATCTCCGGGCAGCAGCGCAATCAGCATGAGGGGGCCTTTCAAAAGGTCCGTTCAGGCTCAGGGCGAACGGAGTGAATTTTGGTCGTGGAGCAAATGCCCGGATGGCGGAGCTTACGCAACAGCCCTTTTCAGGCGATCCGTGAGCCGTTCGCGTGCCGCCATGACGTCGATGCGGCGGTCGGCGAAGATATGTCCGTCAAGCTCCCTGCCCGTGTCGGTGAGCGCGTCCAGTATCGCCGGCCATTGTGCGTCGTCGCCGAGCGTGGCGGTCGTCGGCGGCCCGAAACCGAGCCGGGCGAGTAGCAGTCCTTCGAACAGCACCAGTGCGCGTGCCCAGCCGCGCGCCGACGGGGCGGCTTCGATCGCGTCGAGCAGGCCTTCCAGTGCCTGGAAGATCTGCGGATAGGCCTGGGCCTCGGGCAGCGCGCTCGCGCTCAGCGCTGTCGCCCAGTCGAGCGCGGCGGCGGCGAGCGGTTCGGCCATCAGCGGCGCGCGACTATGCACCAGTTCGACGGTCAGCCCGGCAAGCTGTTCCTCGGTGCGTGCGCGGAATTCGGCGATCACCACATTGGACGGCATCAGCACCGGCCGCATCGTTCGTGATCGTCCGCCGCGCACATAGCCGGCAAGCAGGCCCTCTTCCGCCGTCAATGCGCGTACGATCGCGCCATGCTCGCCATGCGCCCGTACCGAACAGATGATCGCGCGGGCGCTGACGTGCATCGTCATCGTCCGCCGTGGAAGAAGTCGTAAATGCCCTGTGCCATCGCTTTCGACACACCGGGCGCCTTGCCCAGATCCTCGAGCGATGCGTTGCGCACGGCGCGCGCGGTGCCGAAATGGAGGAGGAGGGCGCGTTTTCGTGCTGGGCCGATGCCGGGCACTTCGTCGAGCGTGCTGACGCCGATCGCCTTGGCGCGTTTCTGGCGATGCGCGCCGATCGCGAAGCGGTGGGCCTCGTCGCGCAGCCGCTGCAGGTGGAACATCACCGGCGCATTGACGGGCAGGGTGAATTCGCGGCCATCGGGAAAATGGAAGGTCTCGCGCCCGGCGTTGCGATCGGGTCCCTTGGACACACCGATAAAGGGAACATCCTCGACGCCGAGTTCGTCGAGCACGCCCTTCACCGCGCTGACCTGACCCTTGCCGCCGTCGATCAGCACGAGGTCGGGCCATTCCTTGCCTTCGCGATCGGGATCCTCGCGCTGGGCGCGGCCGAAACGGCGTTCCATCACTTCGCGCATCATTGCGAAATCGTCGCCTGGCGCGGTGTCCGGACGCTTGATGTTGAACTTGCGATAGGCGCCCTTGCGGAAACCCTCCGGCCCCGCGACGACCATCGCGCCGACCGCATTGGTCCCCTGGATATGGCTGTTGTCGTAGATCTCGATCCGGTCGGGCGGCCCTTCGAGCTCGAACAGCTCGGCCATTTCACGGAACACCTTGGCCTGGGTCGTGCTTTCCGCGAGATGGCGGTCCAGCGCTTCCTCGGCATTGCGCTTCGCCTGCTTGATCAGCGGGACGCGATCTCCGCGTTGCGGCACCAGGATCGACACCTTGTTGCCCGCCACTTCGCCCAGGGCCTCGGCGAGCAGCGCGCTTTCCTCCAGCGTGCGATCGAGCAGGATCGTTCGCGGCGGCGGCACATCCTCGTAGAATTGCACGAGGAAGCTTGTCAGCACCTCATCCTCGGGCACGTCGTTGGTGTGCGCCGGAAAGAAGCTGCGATGGCCCCAATTCTGCCCGCCGCGGATGAAGAAGGCCTGGATGCACATCGTGCCGCCCTTGCAGGCGAGCGCGAAGATATCGGCATCGCCGACGCCCTCCGCATTCACTGCCTGGCTGCCCTGGATGAAGGTGAGCGCCTTCAGCCGGTCGCGATAGACCGCGGCCATCTCGAAATCCATGTTGCCGCTGGCGGCCTGCATCGCATCAGCGAGCTTTGCCTGGACCCTGGTCGACTTGCCGGCGAGGAAATCCTTCGCGTCGGATACCAGCTCGGCATAATCGTCGCTGCCGATCCGGTCGACGCAGGGCGCCGAGCATCGCTTGATCTGGTAGAGCAGGCATGGCCGGTCGCGATTTGAGAAAAAGCTGTCGGTGCAACTGCGCAGCAGGAACAGTTTCTGCAGTGCGTTGAGCGTGCGGCCGACCTCGCCGGCGCTGGCGAAGGGGCCGTAATAGTCGCCCTTGATCTTGCGCGCGCCGCGATGCTTCTGGATGCGCGGATAGGGATGGTCGGCGCGCAACAGGATGAAGGGGAAGCTTTTGTCGTCGCGCAGGAGCACATTATAGGCGGGCCGGTAGCGCTTGATGAGCTGCGCTTCGAGCAGCAGCGCCTCCGCCTCATTGTTGGTCGTGACGATCGTCATCGATCGCGTCTGCGCCACCATCCGTTTCAGGCGGATCGAGAGCCGCGCGGCCTGAGTATAGTTGTTGACCCGGTTCTTGAGCGAGCGCGCCTTGCCCACATAGAGCACGTCGCCGCGCGCATCGTGCATCCGATAGACGCCGGGACGCGAGGGCAGCGTCTTGAGTACGTTGCGGATCGCCGCGACCCCGGCCTCCAGATCGGGCTTCTCCGTGCCGCGCACCGCATAGGTGGCGGTTTCCTCATTGAAGCGGTCGGGAGCGGAGGGGGAGGACATGATGGGGATTTAGGTGTGTTGGCGCGCTTATGCCAGCGCTCCGCTGCAATTGAATCGCGGCGTCCGCGGGCCGGGCGGGATAGCCATAAAACACCAAAGCCCTCCGCCGCTTGTGCGGAGGAGGGCCTGGCTATTCAATCCGGAGGGATCAGTTCAGGCGCCTGCCCAGATCAGCGATGGTCTGGTCGACCAATGCCTTGTCCTGCGCGGCGCCATGGCCTTGTGCGATCAGTGTCGCTGCTGCGCTTGCGGCGGCATTGACGGCCTTTTCGCGGATCGATGCGATTGCGGCACGCTCGGCGGCGGCGATCTTGTCCTCGGCCATCTTGGCACGGCGAACGGTCAGGTCCTTGGCTGCGACCTTGGCATCGGCCAGGATCTGCTGCGCCTCGGCTTCGGCATGTTCGCGCATCGTGGTCGCCTCGGCTTCAGCCGCAGCCACCTTCGAGGCATATTCGGCGCGGAGCGCCTCGGCCTCGGCGCGGAGCGCCTTGGCTTCGTCGAGTTGCTCGCGGATCGCCGCGATCTTCTTGTCGAGCGCACCGCCGAGCAGCGCCGGCACTTTCTTCCAGAGCAGGATGGCGATGAACACCGCCATTGCGAGCGCGACCCAGGCGGTGGGATTCAATCCCAGCGCGGAGGGTACGGCATGTTCGCCGCCGCCATTCGCTTCGGTGCTCGCATGCAGGCCTTCGGCGGTGTCCGCATGGGACAGATTCGCGGCGACTTCCGCCGAGCCGTTGGTTTCCGTGTCAGCCATTGGCGAGCGCAGCCCTTACTGCCTTTGCGGCGTCAGCCGTGTTGACCTTTGCGCCGGAAAGCTTGGCGACCATGTCCTGCGCGGCCTCGGCCGCGACGGTCTCGATCTCGTCAAGCGCCTGTGCGGTCGCCGTGGCGATCTTCGCCTCGGCCGCCGCCAGCGTTTCCGCGGTCTCGGCATCGGCCTTGGCAAGCGTCTTTTCCGACGCCGCGGCGGCATTGGTCTTGGCGGCCTGGGTCAGCTTCAGCGCTTCGGCGCGGCTGGCCTCGGCCTTTGCCCGATAGGCTTCGTCCTGCGCGTCCGCTTCCTGGCGGGCGCGTTCGGCCGCGGCGAGATCGTCCGCGATCTGCCGGTCCCTGCGGTCCACCGTCCCCTGGATCTTCGGGACCATGCCAAGGCCGATCACGAAGAAGACGAAGCCGAAGGTGAGCAGCAGCCAGAAGATCTGCGATGAATAGGTCGCGGCGAGCTGGGCTATCTGAGGCATTGGGTGTCTTTGTCCGATACCAGTTCCCATTCGTCCCGAGCCTGTCGACGCGTTGCCATTCTAGAGGAAGGCGGCGTCGACGGGCCCGGCCCGAACGGGTTTGGATGTTCAGGCGACGAAGATCAGGATCATCGCGACGACGAACGCCAGCAGGCCGAGAAGCTCGGCGGCGGCGAAGCCGATGAACAGGCGGCCCTGCTGGCCGTCGGCGGCTGCGGGGTTGCGGAGCGCGCTCTCGAGGAACGAGCCGAAGACGTTACCCACGCCGATTGCGGCCATGCCCGCACCGATCGCGGCGAGGCCGGCACCGATGAGCTTTGCTGCTTCTGCGTCCATTTCTAAACTCCCTTCGTAAATTCAAATGATAGTGGGTTGAAAACTCAGTGAAGATTCTCTGCGTCGTTCAGGTAGAGCGACGTCAGCAGTGCAAACACATAGGCCTGGATACCGGCAACCAGCATCTCGAGCGCGCAGATCGCGACCATCAGGATGAAGCTGGGAACGCCGATGCCGATGCCATAGCCGAGGCCGGCATTGGCGCTGCCGATCACGAAGCTGGACAGCACCTCGAGCAGCACGTGGCCGGCCATCATCGCGACGAACAGTCGCAGGCCGAGGCTGAACGGGCGCACGAGGAACGAGATCAGCTCGATCACCGGGATCAGCCACATCAGCCAGATCGGTGTGCCGTGCGGTACGAACAGCGAGAAGAAGTGGAAACCATGCCGCCAGAAACCGACGATGAGCACGATCGAGAAGCTCATGATCGCGAGCACACCGGTGACGGTGAAGTGGCTGGTGAAGGTGAAGGGGTGGATGCCCACCAGGCCCAGGGGAAGCAATCCCAAGAGGTTGGCGAACAGAATGAACATGAAGATCGAGAAGATATAGGGCACGTATTTGCGCCCGGCCGGCCCGACATTGGCGGCCAGCATCGAATCGATGAAGCCGGTCATGCTCTCGACCGCCATCTGCCAGCGGCCGGGGACGAGCTGGCGCTTCATGCCGCCCAGCATGAACACCCACAGCACGACGGCGGTGATCGCCATCCAGAGCGCTGAATTGGTGAACGCTATATTATAGCCGGCGATGGACAGGTGATCGGTGCCGAACAACGGCTCGATCGTGAACTGATGCATCGGGTCGACTTTACCAGGCTCGGCCACGAAAAAACCCCAAAATCCTGCGACCATAGCGCCCGAAATATCACTTCGGGCGCTGGTTCGAAATCCTGACGATGTTCCTGAAGGCGACGATGATTCCGAGGAACAGCATCACCAGCAGGCCCCAGGGCGACGTCCCGGCAAAACGGTCTATGACCCAGCCGATCAGTGCCCCACCCGCAATCCCCCCGATCAGTTCCGCCAGCACTCTGTTGCCGAGACGATAGCTTTCGTCCTGGCCCTTTTGTGCCGTAGCCGTCCTGACCGCTTCGTCGTGCTGCGCGCGCTTCAGCCGCTCTTCGAGAGACTGGAGTCGCGCATTCTCGCCGATTGGGTCTTGCCCGGATTCACGTTCCGCCATGCGCGTTCCTCCTTGAGCCGAGGCTTTCCGGACGATCGACAAAGCATGGAAGACGAGCGAACCCGCCAAGGCGCGGCCCGTTTAGGGAGGGGGTGGGGGGAAGTCAACCGTAGTGGCTAGGTAAGCAGAACGTGCAGGAATTACCGGAAAAACCGGGCTTGTAGCCCGCGAAAGCGGGGGTTCTTGAAATCTTGTCACGCACCGCTGCGACGGAGGCGCTTTATCGATTCCGGCTTTCGCCGGAATCGGGGCACAATTTCTGTCGAATCACCGCGCGTTACACACAGCGGCCATCGCGCTGGGGCGCACCGGCGCCGCGCGTCTGCCAACTGCCGTCGGGCGCCTGATATTTCTCGCCTGGCTTGGTGTTGGCGATCAGGTTGCAGCCGGTGGTGAAGGCGAACTGCTCGATCGTCGATCCGGTCGCCCCGGCTTTCGACGTATAGGCCGCCTTGCGCTTGATGTTGATGTCGCGGACCAGCGCCTCGATATCGGCGCCCTGGCCGCCGACGACGCCGAGATAGCCGTCCACCTTCTCGCCGACCTTGCCGGCGGCGCGCGCGGCCTCATAAGCGGGGTCGCGCTGCGCATAGGCAGTGCCCGCCACCGCCGTCAGGGCGAGGGAGAGGCCGAGGCCGATCAGAGTGATGCGCTTCATCAGAATATGTCCGCTTCCTGCTTGATGAGGTTCTTCGCCTCGCCGTCGAGACGATAGACCACCTCCTGCTTGATGTTGATGTTCAGGTTGATCACGATCGGCTTGTCGGGCGCTTCGAGCGTCACGCAGCCGGTCAGGCCCATGCTCGCTGCAAGCCACGTCAGGCCCAAGATGATCGCCGATCCGGTCTTCTTCCCCATGGACATGGGAATCTCACCGTGCGGCCCCTTGGTCAACATCGCATTCGTCATGGCTTATCATCGCTTTCAGGAGGCTGAACAGTGGTGGGCGTGCCGGTGGCCGGTGGGGCGGGCTGAACCGGCGCGGGCTGGGTGCGCGCCTTTTGCGCGTCGATCAATGCCGGCAGGTTCTGCTCGATCAGCAGGCTCGGATCATAAAGCGAGCGCGCCGAGAAGAGCAGCTGGCGGAAAGGGGCGCGGATGGTGACGTTGAAGCGGATCGGCAGCGCCGCGATCTTGCGGGTGATGAAATTCTGCTTGGCGCCTTCGCCCTGGCCGAGCCCGGCGAATCGCACCTGGGTGACCATCTCGCCGTCGAGATCGCCGTTGAGGATCACTTCGAGTGACCGGTAGCGCACCGAACGCAGCGCCTGGAACGCGATATTGCCCCAATTGCCCAGATCTTCCTGGGTGAGCTGGCCGACATAAGCGAGCGATCCGCCGCCTTCGCGCACCGTGAGATGTCCGTCGACGACCCGGCCGCCATTTTCGTCGAAGACGATCGGCAGCACGCCATCGAAAATGCCCGTGGCATTGATGTTCTCGAAATCGAAGCCCTGAAGGAAAGCCGCCGCGTCCATTCCGCTGACACGGAAGGTGAGATAGCGGGGCTTCGCTGCACCCAGATCGAGTATCGTCGGCTCCAGCGTCAGCCGGCCGGTCGCGAAGGGCCATTCTCCGCCCTCGATCGCCACCCGTTGGCCGGGAAGCAATTGATAGCGCAATATGCCGTTGGTCACCGGCAGGCCGGGATTGACCTCTCCGATCGTGGCCACCTGGCCGGGCGCGGTCTGCAGGCCGAGCAGATCGGTGAAGCGGATCTCGCCGCTCAGATTGGTGACGGGACCGAAGGCGGCCGCCAGATTCGCACCCGTCGTGCGGAAAATGCCGTCGCTCGTGACGCCTTCCGGCGTCCAGCGGATTTCGCCGCGGCCGCTGACCAAGGCCTCGACATTGGCGACGACGCCGAACGCCAGATGCGTCAGCGCATCGGGCTGGAGCGTCTTGCCGAAGCGCAATTCGGCGACATCGAGGATGGCCCGGCCGGTTCCGGCCGAAAGGTCGTGCGCGATATCGACGCTGGTCACCGGCACTTGCCCGGCGGGCTCGCGCAATATGCCTTGGGCGCCGATCTTCCCGTCAATCAGGCTGAGCTTGAAATTGTTAGAAATCAGTGGATTGAAGCGCGCTTCCGAGGCAGCGTCGGCAAGCTTCAGCGCGCCGCCAAGATGAAGCGCGCCATTGGCGAATTGCCAGTCGCCGGCGGCGTCCGACACGATCAGCGGGACGTTACCGATCTGGCCGCCCAGCCGCTCGAACCGGCCGCTGCCGCCGGCCGCACCGAATCGGCCGTCGAGCGCACCGATGTCGAGCCGGCTCACCCGGTCGGGCGCGCCCATCAGGATCGCCACGCCCTGCGCGCCGAGTGCGCCGTCCCTGAGCGCGAAACGCGCATCGTCGGCGGCGATCGCGATCGGGCTGCCGCCCAGCCGGCCGGTGAGCCGCGGCGCCGCGATCCGGGCGCCTCCGGTCATCGAGCCGGCCGCCGTGCGCGCCAGCAATGCCGGCCCGTCGAGTGGGCAGAGCGTCAGCCGCGTGGCGTCGAGCGTCAGTCCCGCCGCGCTCAGCGATGTGAAACTCAAGGGCGCACAGCCCGGATTGAGCGCGAAGCCGCCGCGCGCATCGATCCGCCCGGCAAGCGGCAGGGTGAGTCCGGCCACGCGCCCGTCGGCGAGCGGGCCGTCGAGCGTGATGCGGGTCGCGAATCGCGTTCCGCCGGACGGATCGGCGGTGAAATCGATCCTGGCCAGCGCAAGTCGTGCACCGCCCGCAGCAAAGGGCGCGATCGCGGCATTTCCCCGGATCGGCGCACCCGGCGTCGCCTGCGCAAGATCGACGGTCATATCGGGAAATCCGCCGCCCGTCAGGCTCAACCGGCCGTTGATCTGCGGGATGCCGGCTGGCCAGCCGATCTTCGCGCCGCCCGCCATGGCGAGCCGGGCGCCGCTGCGGCTGGTGGCGTCAATCGCATTGAGCTGGAGTGATCCGGCCTGACCGAGCTGGGCGACGGTGAAGTCTCCGGACAGCGCCATGCCGGCACCGGCACGCCGGGCGGCATCGGCCAGCGCGGCGGCGAGCGGTGCGACGGGCGTGCCCGCTGCCGCCTTGCCGAATGATGCCAGCCGCGCCAGCGTCGGCCGGTCGAGCGCGGCATCCGCCAGTGCCGCCTTGCCGCCCAGCGCGATCTGGAAACCGCGTGGCGTGCCGCCGATGCGATATGCGCCGTCGAGCGACAATCCCCGTCCTGAGCCGCCGGCTATGGCGAGCGCCTGTGCCGTGATTCGTGCGGTGCCGCCGGTGCGCGCGCGGCCGCCGTCGAAACCGATCGTACCGCTGAGACCGTCGAGGCGATTGGCGCCCAGCGTGGCGCGGGGCAATGCCAGTCGCATCGACCCCTTCCAGCGATTGAGCGCGTCGTTGAGCATTGCATCGACCTGGGCCTGCGGCCCGGTCAGCGCGAGCGCGGCGTCGGGGCAGGCAAGGCTGGTGGCGCGCACCGGCCCCGATATGCGCGGCGCCTTCCTGGCCACCGACAGGTCGAGCCAGGCGGTCGCGCCCTTGAGCGGGCAGCCGCCGATCGTCAGCGATGGCGCGACCGCCGCCAGTTTGCCACGGAATCCGTCGGTCAGATTGCCGCGTCCGTCGAGCTTCAGGCCAACCGGCCCATTGGGCATGTCGAGCCGCATCCGCGCGTCGTTCAGATCGAGATCGAGGTCGGGCAGGGCAAAGGGTTGTCCCGACGGCGCGGGCAGCAGCCGATCGACGCTGCCGAACGAGACGGTGCCGTCGACCAGCCGCCCGTGCAGCTTCACGCCGCCTGCGCGCACGCCGGTCACGGTCGGGCCGTTGGTGCGGATCGCGATCAGTATCTCGGCCCAGTCGGCGGTCAGATCGGGGCGGGCGGGATCGCCGATGCTGATCTTTTCGAGTCGCTGGGTGCGCAGGCCGATCTGCGCGATCTCGTAGCGCGCGGAAACGCCGCGCTTTTCGAGCGCATCGGCGACGAAGCTGTCGGCGATCGGCTTGCGCTGGATCCATGCCAGCGCGAGTGCGGCGAGCAGGATCGCGCCGAGCGCGAGCGCGATGCGCCGCGCTCGCCGACTCCTCGGCACCTCCGCTGCTGCGCGTTCCTCGCCTTCGTTCACCCGGCCACCTGCCCCGTCGATCCCGTCATAACGCGCCATCTCCAGAATAGGCCGCAATCGCCATCGCGCAATTGCGGCGACGCGTATCGACGGATAGCTTGGGAAAGATGAGCGACGGTGGAACGGATCATGGCGGGGTGGGGCATCGCGCGCGGTTGCGCAAGCGGTTGCTGGAGGGCGGTGGCGAAGCTTTGCTCGATCATGAGATCGTCGAATATCTGCTGGCGACGGCGATTCCGCGCCGCGACACCAAGCCGCTCGCCAAAAGATTGATCGCCGAATTTGGCGGCATGGGCGGGTTGTTCGCCGCCGATGCGGAGGCGCTGTCGCGCGTCGATGGCGTGGGCGAGGGGGCTGTCGCCGCGATCAAGATCGTCCAGGCTGCGGCGGTCCGGCTGCTGCGCGCCGAGATCGTCGATCGCCCGGTGCTGGGCAGCTGGCAGGCACTGCTCGACTATCTGCGCGCCGATATGGCGCATGCGATGATCGAGCGGGTGCGCGTGCTGCATCTCAACAGCAAGAATCACCTGATCCGCGACGAACTGATGAGCGAGGGGTCGATCAACGAGGCTGCGATCCATGTCCGCGAAGTCATCCGCCGTGCGATCGATCTGGGCTCGGCCGCGATCATCCTGGTCCATAACCACCCCAGCGGCGATCCGTCACCCAGCCGTCAGGACATCGCACTGACGCGCGAGATCGTCGAGGCGGGGCGCGGACTCGGCATCGCGGTGCACGATCATGTCATCGTCGGCACGCAGGGGCATGCCAGCCTGCGCGCGCTGGGGCTGATGTGAATCGCCGCGATCTTCTGATCGGCCTGGGCGCGGCCCTGGCCCTTCCGGCCCGGGCCCAAGGCCAGGCGCGGACCGGCGCTCAATTGATTGCGGCGGCGCGGCGGCAGGTCGGCGTCACGCTGCATTATGATCCGGCCTATACGACATTGGCCTTTCCGGGCGGCGATGTGCCGCGCGCCAAGGGCGTCTGCACCGACGTCATCGTCCGCGCCTATCGCGACGCTTTTGCGCTCGATCTCCAGGCGCTGGTCAACGTGGATATGCGTGCGGCCTTCGCGGCCTATCCCAAAATCTGGGGGCTGCGCGGGCCGGATTGCAGCATCGATCACCGCCGGGTGCCCAATCTGCGGACATGGCTGGCGCGAAAGGGCGCCGCGCTGCCGGTGCCGCGCGATCCCGCCGGATGGCGGCCGGGCGACATCTTCACCAGCCTGATCGACGGGCGCCTGCCGCATATCGGACTGGTCTCCGACCGCCGCGGATCGCGCGGATGGCTGGTCGTCCACAATATCGGCGGCGGCGCACGTGAGGAGGATGCGTTGTTCGATCATGCGATCACCGGGCGATATCGCTGGGCGATCGCATAAGAGAATCCTCCCTGCGCGCAGGCGCTTCAAAAGGGCCGAGTCCGCTGACCCGGCATCTCCTCGTGGATCATTGCTGCGGCTGTGCTGCGTAGCGATCGGCCATGGCACTGATCATCTCGGCCATTGTCTCGCGCAGTTCGATCGGCTCGAGCACTTCGGCTTCGTTGCCGAGCCGCAATAACTCGCTTGCGGTATGCCATGGTGTCTTTCCCATCGGAATGACGGCGGCTCAGACAAAAAAGGGCGGCCCCCGGTCTGCGGGAGCCGCCCTTCTTATCCAGTCAGGCCTGAAATCAGCCCTGGAGGAATGTGGTCAGCTCGCCCTTGCTGACGGTCTTGCTCTTGTCGGTGTCGGCCTGGGCAAAGGCGGCTTCGGTCCAGGCGGCGGTGTCGGCGCTTGCCGACGGCGCATTGGGCTGGGCCGCGCGCAGCTTGGTCATCCAGGCCGCGAATTCTTCCTTGCTCAGCTCGCCATTCTTGTCGGCGTCGAAGGCGGGGAAGTCGGTGTCGACGACGGCGGCGACCGTCGTGGGCGTATTGGCGGGAGCTGCCTGAGCCGGGGCCGGGCTGGTCGTGGTGCTCGGCGTTGCCGCCTCGGGTGCCGTCTGGGCCTCGGCCGGGGGCTGGGTCGCCGTGCTTTCGGTCGCAGGTTCCTGAGGGGGCTGGGTTTCCTGCGCGAACGCAGGGGCAGTCAGCGCAAAGGCGCTTACGAGCATGATGTTGCGTATCATTGCATTCTCCTAAATCGAATATGTCGGCAGCGGAACGATCAAGGGAAATCGCGGGTTTCCGCCACTGGATATATAACCTTCGGCAAGGGGCGTGGTTTCGCGCGGCTCAACGCTTCATCGTCGCATGGGGGCGAGTCGGGGGTGATCCGTTCGGATTCAGCGGCCTGTGGAGACCGGGCGCCGCACTTTTTTCTGCAGGAATGTGGTCAGTTCTTCCGGTGTCACCTTCGCATCGACATTGGCGTCGGCCTGTAGAAAGGCACCGTCCGCCCAGGCCTTCACCTTGGCCGGGTCTTCGGTCTTGCCGGCCTTGGCGCGCAGGGCGGTCAGCCAGGTGGCGAATTCGGCTTCGCTCAAATGGCCCTTGCCGCCATGGTCATATTTGGGCCAGTCGGCCGCGACCGCTGCGGCGATCTGCGACGCCGGGCTGGTGTCGGGCGCGCTCGCCGGCGGCGTCTCCTGCGCAAATGCCGGCACCGCGACCAGAATGCCGCCAAGGGCGATGAGATGACGGATCATGATAGGGCTCCAAATATGTCTTGGGGCGCGGCGCGCGGATCGGGGATATCCACGCGCCGCAGATCCTGACTGCCGCGTCGCGGCGGAAAAGACCAGCATATGGCTCGATTGATGCCGCGTCCGGCCCCTGCTATCGCCCGCCCCGTCCATAACCGTGCCCCAAATGCGATGGGGCGAAATCCGAAGGTCAGCCATGGTCCCCCGTTATGCCCGCCCCGCGATGACCGCGATCTGGGAACCCGAATCGAAATTCCGCATCTGGTTCGAGATTGAGGCGCACGCCACCGATGCGCTTGCCGAACTGGGCGTCGTTCCTAAACAGGCGGCCGAGGCGATCTGGGAGCGCGGCGCGTTCGAAGTCGATCGGATCGACGCGATCGAGGCCGAGGTAAAGCATGACGTGATCGCTTTCCTCACCAATGTCGCCGAGCATGTCGGCGACGAGGCGCGCTTCATGCACCAGGGCATGACGAGCTCCGACGTGCTCGACACCTGTCTTGCGGTCCAGCTTGCGCGTGCTTCCGACATCTTGCTCGAGGATCTGGACAAGCTGCTCGAGGTGCTCAAGCGCCGCGCCTATGAGCATAAATTGACTCCGACGATCGGCCGCAGCCATGGCATCCATGCCGAACCGGTCACCTTCGGCCTCAAGCTTGCACAGGCCTATGCCGAATTCGCGCGCAACCGCGACCGGCTGAAGGCCGCGCGCGCCGACGTCGCCACCTGCGCCATTTCGGGCGCGGTCGGCACCTTCGCCAATATCGATCCGCGCGTCGAAGCGCATGTCGCGGAAAAGATGGGCCTGACTGTCGAACCGGTCTCGACCCAGGTCATCCCGCGCGACCGCCATGCGATGTATTTCGCGACTCTGGGCGTTATCGCCAGCTCGATCGAGCGCCTTGCCACCGAGATCCGCCATCTCCAGCGCACCGAAGTGCTCGAGGCGGAGGAATATTTCTCGCCCGGCCAGAAGGGCAGCTCGGCGATGCCGCATAAGCGCAATCCCGTGCTGACCGAGAATCTGACGGGTCTCGCGCGCATGGTGCGCGGCTATGTCACGCCGGCGCTTGAGAATGTCGCGCTCTGGCACGAACGCGATATCAGCCACAGCTCGGTCGAGCGTTATGTCGGCCCCGATGCCACGATCACGCTCGATTTCGCGCTGGCGCGGCTCACCGGCGTGATGGACAAGCTCGTCATCTATCCCGAGCGCATGCAGAAGAATCTCGATCGCATGGGCGGCCTCGTCCATTCGCAGCGCGTCCTGCTCGCGCTCACCCAGGCCGGCGTCAGCCGCGAGGACGCCTATCGTCTCGTCCAGCGCAACGCGATGAAGGTGTGGGAATCGGATGGCGCATTGTCGCTGCTCGAACTGCTCAAGGCCGATCCCGAAGTGAGCGCGGCGCTGCCCGCCGACGAGATCGAGGCGCGCTTCAACCTCGATTATCACTTCAAGCATGTCGACACGATCTTCGCGCGGGTGTTCGAAGCCTAAGAGCCTGTTTGGAAATATCCGCACCGGCCCGCTCCCCCACCCGGCCACCCATTCAGGATACGCTGCTGTGGGTGGCCGGGTGGGGGAGCGGGCCGGTGCGGCAACCGGAAATTCGCCATTCGGCGAATTTCCAAACAGGCTCTAACCCTGACCGTCGTCGTTCGTCGAAAATTCGTGCATCGCGCAGTCGCTGGATTTGCGCGGTGCACCTGCGCGCGATAGCCTTTGCCGAGGGAGGATTTCGGCAATGGCGATCAGGCTCACGGTCAATGGTACGCGGCAGAGCTATGGCGGTGACCCCGACATGCCTTTGCTCTGGTATCTGCGCGACGAACTCGATCTGATCGGGACGAAATTCGGCTGCGGCATCGCTAGTTGTGGTGCCTGCACCGTCCATGTCGCGGGCGAAGCGCGGCGATCCTGCGCCACGCCGATGTCCGAGCTGGACGGCGCGCGCGTCACCACGATCGAGGGCATGGCGAAGGGTGACGTCCTCCATCCGGTCCAGCAGGCCTGGATCGAAGAGGATGTCGCGCAATGCGGCTATTGCCAGACCGGGCAGATCATGGCGGTCGCCGATCTGCTGGCGCGCAATCCCAATCCCAGCGATGACGAGATCGACCAGAACCTCAATAACCTGTGTCGCTGCGGCAGCTATGCGCGCTTGCGCAAGGGCGTCCATCGCGCCGCCGCGCTGATGAAGGGGAAGGGGGCATGACGATCCAGCTCGATCGCCGCGCATTCCTGCGCGTCGCCGCCGTTTCGGGTGCGATGGTGCTGACCATCAAGCACCAGGCGTTCGCCGCACCCTCGGACGCGGCCGCCGATCTTGGCCTGCATGTCCGGCTGACCCCGGACAACCGGCTGATCATCCGGACCGCGACCACCGAGATCGGGCAGGGGACCAACACTTCGATCCCGATGCTGATCGTCGAGGAACTCGATTTCCCCTTTGCGCGGACCGGGGTGGAGAACATCCAGCCGCCGCTGCGCCGCAATGCCGAAGGCCGGACCGAATCCGCCGCCTTTGCCGATGGCGCGGGCGGGTCGACAGCGATCTGGGAAAGCTATGATTCGGCGCGCCAGGTGGGCGCCGTCGCGCGCAATTTGCTGATGCAGGAAGCGGCGGCGCGCTGGTCGGTGCCGATCGCCGACCTGTCGACGGCGGACGGACATGTCGTCCATGCGGCAAGCAAGAGGCGGCTGGCCTATGGCGCGCTTGCCGAGGGAGCCGCCAGGCGGCCGGTTCCCGCCGAACCCTTGCCGTTGAAGCCGCGCTCGGCACATCGGCTGATCGGCACGCCGCAGAAACAGAAGGAAGCGCGCGCCATCGTCACCGGCGAGCGGCTGTTCGGCATCGACCAGACGATGCCCGGCATGCTTCATGCCGTCATCCTGCGTGCGCCCGTGCTCGACGCGTCGGTCGCCGCGATCGACGACAAGGCCGCCAGGGCAGTGCCCGGTGTTCGTCATATCGTCCGCCTGCCCGCGATCGCGCCGGGCAGCGCCTATCGCAACCGCCCCCTCGCCGAAGGCGTCGCAGTGGTCGCCGACAGCCATTGGGCGGCGCTCAAGGGGCGCGAGGCGCTCAAGGTGGAGTGGGCGGGCGGTGCCACCGGAGAGAATGGCGATGAACGCATCGCTGCCGCCTGGGCCGATCTGGCCGCGGGCAAGGGGCATCGCCTGGGTGAAGCGGGTGATGTCGATGCCGCATTCGCCGGCGCTGCCAAGCTGGTCGAGGCGCGTTACGATGCGCCGATGGTCGCGCATGCGCCGATGGAGCCACAGAACACGCTGGCGCATGTCACCGCACAAGGCGCGACGGTGATCACGCCGACCCAACAGCCGATGGGCGTCGCCGGAACCGTCGCCGAGGTGCTGGGCATCCCGATCGAGTCGGTGAAGGTCGTGCCCGTGCGCTGCGGCGGCGGCTTTGGGCGGCGGCTTTATACCGATATGGTTGCCGAGGCGGCCTTGGTCGCCAAGGCGGTGGGTGTGCCCGTGAAGCTGGTCTGGATGCGCGAATGCGATATCGCGACCGATCTTTACCGGCCCGGCGGTGCGCATCGGTTCCGCGCCGCACTCGATGCGAAGGGCGCACTGACCGGCTGGGCGCATGGCGTCGCCAGCCAGTCGCGCCGCTATCGCGGTCCGGCCGATCAGAGCGCGGCATCGCTCGCCGCGTCCGAGGTCCCCGTCGTCGACTATCCCGGTGCGCTCGTGCCCAATCGGCGCTTCGACTATGTGCCGATTGAAAGCGCCGCGCCGCGTGGCGCCTGGCGCGCGCCGGGCCACAATATCAACGGCTGGACGATGCAGGCCTTTCTCGACGAGGTCGCAGAGGCGGCGGGGCAGGATCCGCTCGCATTCCGCCTTGCGCTGCTCGGCGAGCCTCGCGACCTGCCTTATGCCAGCCATGGCGGACCGACTTTCTCGACCGGACGACTCGCCGCGGTGCTCCGGCTGGCGGCGGAGAAGGGCGATTGGGGCAAGTCCTTGCCCAAGGGGTCGGGGCGCGGCATCGCCGGCCATTTCTCGTTCGGATCCTATGTCGCGCATGTCGTGCAGGTGACGATGAAACCCGGCGGCGTTTTCAGCGTCGATCGCGTCACGAGCGGGATCGATTGCGGCATCGCGGTCAATCCCAACGGCATCGCCATGCAGAATGAGGGATCGATCAACGATGCGCTCTCCACCGCGCTCGGCCAGGCGATCACCATTCGTGGCGGCCGGGTGGAGCAGAGCAATTTCGCCGATTATCCGATGATGCGGATCGATCGTGCCGCGACGCGGATCGAAACGCATATCGTGCCGAGCGATGCGCCGCCGCGCGGCATGGGCGAACCCAGCCTGCCGCCGTTCACCGCCGCGCTCACCAATGCGATCCACGCCGCGAGCGGCAAGCGAATCCGCTCATTGCCGATCGGCGATCAACTTGCCTGATGCCCGGTTGCAAAAGCTGCATGTGCGATTGCCGGTTTCAAAGTTGTGATAGTTTGAAATAATATTATCTCAACTTCACCGCATGACAAAATGTGGTGAGCGGCAAGGTCCGCTATTCGCAGGGAAAAGCAAGCCTGACCCTTCTTCGGCGGAAATGCGCAGCATTTTCGTCCGTTCGGTCGGGTTTCGCAGGAGAAATGAAATGAAGTCGTTCGAAACGGCGATCAGCCTCGTGCTGGTACTCGCCACTCAGGCGCTTGCGATCGGCGTAGTCTTCGCCGCGTAAGCCCCTTCGAAGCCCCGCCCGGCAATCCGCCCGGCGGGGTTTTGTATTTCAGGGACCTCTCCCATCGTGCATCGCGCATTGACGCAGCCCGCCTCCCCGCTGCAAAGCGGCCCGCGATGAAAAGACATACCGGCCAGGATCGTTCGATCACCGAAACATGGCGTCCCGCGACGCAGGCCGTGCGCGGCGGAACCGCGCGTTCGGAATGGGGGGAGACCAGCGAGGCGCTCTTCCTGACCTCCGGCTATGCCTATGACTGCGCGGGCGACGCGGCGGCGCGCTTTGCCGGCGAGCAGCAGGGCATGACCTATAGCCGGCTGCAGAATCCGACCGTCGACATGCTCGAACAGCGCATTGCGCTGCTCGAAGGCGCCGAAGCGGCGCGTTGCCAGGCTTCGGGCATGGCGGCGATGACCGCGGCGTTGCTGTGTCAGCTCAGCCAGGGCGACCATGTCGTCGCGGGTCGCGCCGCGTTCGGATCGTGCCGCTGGCTCACCGACTCGTTGATGCCGCGCTTCGGGATCTCGTCGACGATCATCGACGGTCGCGACACCGATGCGTGGCGCGATGCGATCCAGTCCAATACCAAGGTCTTCTTCTTCGAGACGCCGGCCAATCCGACGATGGACATCGTCGACATGGCGGCGGTGTGCGGCATCGCGCGCGAACACGGCATCACCACCGTCGTCGACAATGCCTTTGCAACGCCGGTGCTGCAGCGGCCGATGGACTTCGGTGCCGATGTCGTCGCCTATTCGGCGACCAAGATGATGGACGGGCAGGGGCGGGTGCTGGCCGGCGCGGTCTGCGGAACGCGCGCTTTTATCGACGATGTGCTGCTGCCGTTCACGCGCAACACCGGGCCGACGCTGTCGGCGTTCAACGCCTGGGTCGTGCTCAAGGGGCTTGAGACGCTCGACCTGCGCATCCATCGCCAGAGCGAGAATGCGCTGAAGGTCGGCCGCTTCCTCGAGGGGCGCGTGCCGCGCATCCTCCATCCCGGCCTGCCCAGCCACCCGCAGCACAATCTGGCGATGAGCCAGATGAAGGCCTGCGGCCCGATCTTCTCGATCTATCTCGACGGCGGCCGCACCCAGGCGCACGGTTTGCTCGATGCGCTCAAGCTGGTCGACATCTCGAACAATATCGGCGATTCGCGCAGCCTGATGACGCATCCATGCTCGACCACCCATGCCGGCCTGTCCGCCGAAGTGCGCGCGGAGATGGGCGTCGAGGAAGGCATGCTGCGCCTGAACGTCGGCCTGGAGGATCCCGACGACCTGTTCGAGGATTTCGACCAGGCACTCAGCGCGGTCGGGCTGTGAACACGCCCTCCCGCTCGATGAACGCGCTGTTTCCGTACGCGGAAACGACGCGCGGCGTCACCGTGCGGGTGTCGGTCAGCTATCTGCCCGAACAGTCGGAGCCCGAGCGCGGGCGCTGGTTCTGGGCCTATCATATCCGCATCGAGAATGGCGGCGATGCCGCCGTCCAGCTCCTCGCCCGGCATTGGGTGATCACCGACGGCCGCGGCGCGCGCCATTCGGTCGAGGGTGAGGGCGTGGTCGGCGAACAGCCGGTGATCGCGCCCGGTGCGGCTTACGACTATGTTTCCGGTTGCCCGCTCAGCACGCCGAGCGGTTCGATGCAGGGCAGCTATCATATGATCGGCGAGGATGGATCGGGTTTCGACGTGAAGATCCCGCGTTTCCCGCTGCTGGCACCTGTCGGGGCGGAGTGACGGCATGAAGCGGACCCATCTTCCCCTCAACGGCCTGCGTGTCCTCGATGCTGCGGCTCGCCATCTGAGCTTCACGCGCGCGGCCGACGAACTGGCGGTGACGCCCGCGGCGGTCGGCCAGCAGATCCGCGCGCTGGAGGATACGCTCGGCGTCGTGCTGTTCCGCCGCACTGCCAAGGGCCTTGAACTGACGCCGGAGGGTGATGCCGGCCTGGATGCGCTGCGCGCCGGTTTTCTCCAGTTCGAGGAATCGGTCCGCGCGATGCAGGCGGGGCAGAGCAGCAAATCGCTCACCATTGCGGCCCCGCGCGATTTCACCGCGAAATGGCTTGCGCCGCGGCTGGCCGATTATGGCCGTGGCGATCCGGAAATCCGCTTCACGCTGATCGCGGCGGAGGGCGATCTCGATTTCACCGAGGCCAATCTCGATCTCGCCATCCGTCTGGCGCAGGGCCCCGGCGAGAATGAGGGTGTCGCGCTGGCCGAGGGCAGCTTCGTCACCGTGACCGCCGCGAACGGCGCCGATGCACGCATCTCATGGCCCGGATGCCCCGCCGATGCGGACGCCGCGCAGGTCAGCGTCGCCGATGCGGGCCTGGCGATCGATGCGGCGGCCAGCGGTTTCGGTCGCGCCTGCGTTCCCGGCCTGCTCGCCGCGGGCGATATCGCCTCGGGACGCGTCGCCGCTCTTGGCGAGATCCGGCCTTCGCCGCTTGCCTATTGGTTGATCGCACCCTTGCCGCAATGGCGGCAGAAGAAAGTGAAGGCGCTGGTCGCGGCGCTTTCGGGGCAATGACGCTTCCGACATTGAAAAGCGAAAGGCTCGTCCTGCGCCCGCTCGTCGAGAGCGATTCCGTTGCCATGCATGCGGTGTTCAGCGACGATCAGACGATGCGTTACTGGTCGAGCCCGCCGCACGACACGCTGGAGGAAACCCGCGATTATGTCGTCGGCAATGCCGAACAGGATCGCTGGCTGAGCTGGGCCCTGACGGAGACGGGCGGTGAAGCGCTGGGCTGGGTGGTGCTGGGCGAGCATCGCGACGGGGTCCGCGAACTCGGCTATATCCTGCGTCGCGACTGCTGGGGACGCGGTTATGCGCGCGAAGCCGTGGCGACGGTGGTCGATCATGGTTTCCGCTCGCTCCGGCTGCGCCGGATCTTCGCGGACTGCGACCCCGATAATTTCGGCTCGGTTCGCATCCTCGAACAGCTCGGCTTCCAGCGCGAGGGCCATTTGCGTGCCGAGTGGGAGACGCATATCGGTATTCGCGACAGCCTGATCTTCGGGATGCTCGCTGCCGAATGGCGATGACCGGCCGTCCGCCGCCGAATCTGTCCGATCCCGCCGAGCGCGCGGCCTATCGGCACGAACTGCGCGCCATCGCGCGCAAGACGCGCTTTTCGGGGATCGCGCTCGCGTCGATCGGCGCCGTTCTGGCGCTGGCAAGCAAGCGTGTCGACGATCCATCAATGTGGCGGCTCGGCGCGATCCTGGCGATCGCGGCGGGCGGCGGATTGATGATCTTCGCCATGGCGCGGCGCTCGCTCTATCACCAGCTCCGGATGAACAAGCCGGATGAGGATGAAGGCCGGATTTAAGGCGAGCCTCGGTGGTCCTTTATACTCACATCGTCATGCTGAACTTGTTTCAGCATCTATGCGGCAGCCTGCACCATCGCGTCGGTTTCGACATGGACCCTGAAACGAGTTCAGGGTGACAAGAATCTAGCGCCCCACCAATGCCAGCGCACGCACCATCAGGCCGTTGAAGCGCGGACTGTCGACGTCCCTTGCCGGATTGTTCCAGGCGCCGGTCACCGCGAACCAGCGGCCCCTTTTGTCGCGCAGCAGATAGTTGAGCGAGATCACCCCTGCCTCCGATCCGCCCTTGAAGCCGATATAGTCGAAACGCGCGGCGGTGAGCGCGTCGACGCCCGGGCTGACGCCGAGGATCGCCATCGCCTCCGGACCCGCGCTCTTGCGCAGCCGATCGAATATCGTTGTGAGATCACTGGGTGAGGCGAACCATTCGACCGTATCGATATGCAGCGGCATGCTGCCGAGCTTGGCGAAGTCGATCCGCTCGATCACCAGATCCGCCGACGCCTGCGTCAGCAATTGCGTGCGTTGGGCGACATCGCCTTTCGCCCAGCGTTCGCGCAGGGCCGCATTGGCCGGCATCTTGAGCGAGAAGGCCTCGGCGGTCTTGAGGATCGGCAGTGTCCTGTCCGGTGCGGCATGGCCGGACTCGCGCAGGAACGCGCCGACCCTGTCGCGCCCGGCAATGTCGAGCAGCGTGTCGGTCGCGGTGTTGTCGCTGATCGAGATCATCAGTGTCGCCAGGCTGTGCACTGTCATCGGCGACGCCTTGGGCCAGCGCTGGGTGATGCCCGACGGCAGCGACGCGGGGCCGAGTGAGGCCACTTCGTCCCAGCGATGCTCGCCCACTGCGATCTGACGCGCGAGCTCACCCAATATGTAGAGCTTGTACGCCGATCCGACCGCCATCTGGGTGTCGCGGTTGTGCTCGAAGATCCAGCGTGGTGCGCCGTCGCCGAGTTCGGCGATCGCGAAGGCGCTGATGCCGGGCAGCGCCTTCACATCGTCGAGCAGCCTGGCGAGGCTGTCGGCGCGCGCCTGGCTGCCGGTGACGAGAAATCCGGAGACGCGATGTGGCGGGTCGGGCTCGACGACGAGACGGATCGTGACCACCGCCCGTTCGTAACCGACCTCGACGCTGCCGCTGCCTGAACCGTCGGGCGTCACCTTCTGCACGCGCAGCACCGGGCCATTCTGTTCGATCAGGCTGCGGGTGATCGCGGTGAAGCGCGCCATCGGCACGTCGGCGAAAAAGCCGGGGGTCAGATAGTCGCCCGCATCCGCGCGACCGTTCAGGATCGCGGGAAGTTCGGCGGCGCGCTGGCGGAGGGCGGTATCGAGATCCGCCTGTGCATATGCATTGGACGGCAGCAGGGATGCAAGGAGCAGCAGAAGGGTGGTCAGTATCCGCATTGCACCGTGTCCGGACTCTCCGTCGCTCCAGCGACAAATATGTCGCTCAGGCGTCGATCACCTCTTCGTCGACCTGCGCTGCATTTTCCTGGATGAACTGGAAGCGGTGCTCGGGATTCTTGCCCATAAGCCGGTCGACGAGATCGCGGACCTGCGCGCGTTCCTCATATTCCTGTGGCAGGGTGATGCGGATCATGCTGCGCGTCTTGGGATCCATCGTGGTTTCGCGCAATTGCTGCGGGTTCATTTCGCCAAGCCCCTTGAAGCGGCTGACCTCGACCTTCTTGCCCTTGAACTCGGTGGTTTCCAGTTCGGCGCGGTGCGCGTCGTCACGCGCATAGGCGCTCTTGCTGCCCGACACGAGCCGGTAGAGCGGCGGTTGGGCGAGATAGAGATGGCCGCGGCGAACGAGGTCGGGCATTTCCTGGAAGAAGAAGGTCATCAGCAAGGTGGCGATATGCGCGCCGTCGACATCGGCGTCGGTCATGATCACGATGCGCTCATAGCGTAGATTGTCGGGCACGCATTTCTCGCGCATGCCGCATCCCAGTGCCTGGGCGAGATCCGCAATCTCCTGATTGGCCCCGATCTTGGCGCTGTTGGCCGATGCCACGTTCAGGATCTTGCCGCGAATCGGCAGGATCGCCTGGGTCTTGCGGTCGCGCGCCTGCTTGGCGCTGCCGCCGGCGCTGTCGCCCTCGACGATGAAGATCTCGGTGCCGGCCGGATCGTCGGCCGAACAGTCGGTGAGCTTGCCCGGCAGGCGGAGCTTGCGCGCCGACGTCGCGGTCTTGCGCTTCACGTCGCGCTCGGCCTTGCGGCGGAGGCGATCGTCCATCCGCTCGAGCACGAAACCGAGCAGCGCCTTGCCGCGGTCCATATTGTCGGCGAGGAAATGATCGAAATGGTCGCGCACCGCACGTTCGACCAGGGTGGCCGCTTCGGGCGAGGTCAGCCGGTCCTTGGTCTGGCTCTGGAACTGGGGTTCGCGGATGAAGACCGAGAGCATCAGCTCCGAACCGGTCATCACGTCCTCGGCCGTGATGTCCTTGGCCTTTTTCTGCCCGATCAGCTCACCGAAGGCGCGGATGCCGCGGACGAGCGCGGCGCGCAGCCCCGCTTCGTGCGTGCCGCCATCGGGGGTCGGGATGGTGTTGCAATACCAGCTATAGCTGCCTTCGGACCAGAGCGGCCAGGCGACGGCCCATTCGACGCGGCCCTGGCTGTCGGGGAAATTCTGAGCGCCTGCGAAGAAATCGCTGGTGGCGCATTCGCGACCGCCCAACTGCTCGCGCAAATGATCGGCCAGACCGCCGGGGAACTGAAAATTGGCCTCGGCCGGCGTGTCGTCGCCGATCAGTTCGGGCGAACATTTCCAGCGGATCTCGACACCCGCGAACAGATAGGCCTTCGACCGTGCGAGCCGGTAGAGCCGCTGCGGCTTGAATTGGAGGATATCGCCGAAAATCTCCTCGTCCGGCACGAAGGACACGCTGGTGCCGCGTCGATTCTGCGTCGGCCCCAGCTTTTCCAGCGGCGTCATCGCCAGTCCCCTGGCGAAACGCTGGCGAAACACTTCCTTGTTGAGAGCGACTTCCACGGTCGTTTCCGCCGAGAGCGCATTGACGACCGAGACGCCGACGCCGTGCAGACCGCCGGACGTCGCATAGGCCTTGCCCGCGAATTTTCCGCCCGAGTGCAGCGTGGTCATGATGACCTCCAGCGCCGATTTGCCCGGGAATTTGGGATGGGGGTCGACCGGGATGCCGCGGCCATTGTCGGTGATGGTCAGCCGGTTGCCCGGCTCCAGCGTCACCTCGATCCGCGTGGCGTGGCCGGCTACAGCCTCGTCCATGGCATTGTCGAGCACTTCGGCGGCCAGGTGATGGAGCGCGCGTTCGTCGGTGCCGCCGACATACATGCCGGGGCGCCTGCGGACAGGCTCCAGCCCCTCCAGGACCTCGATCGAGGAGGCGTCGTAATTGCCGGTGGTCTGGGAAACGGAAGCGAACAGATCGTCGGACATCATGCAGCTATGATGGAGCAGAGTCCCGCTGGCAAGCCGCCGTCGCTCCCTTTGACGACGCTTGCCTCGTCTCGGGCCGTCGCGATCCTGATTTCGATCGATCCACTTTTCCTCGTCGCCCGGGTTGTCGGATCAGGCCGATAATGGAAACGATCGAGCACGATTGTGGCAAATCTGCAACGTTTTGATAAAGATCGATCGGGCCGGGATCAATTGCTGCGCTGCACGCGTTTGGGTGGGGCTTTAAGCCTGTAAGGAGTAGCGTATGCGTACCCAGTTTCTTTCCGCCGTGGTGGTCCTCGCCGCGGCGGCTTCGGCCGCGCCCGCCTTTGCCCAAACCACCGAAGACAGTTGGACGGGTTTCTATGTCGGCGGCTCGGTCGGCGCGACCGTCCAGTCGAACGATCAGGGATCGTCGGTGCTGTTCGACACCAATCAGGATGGGGATTTCGACAACAACGTCAACACCTCTGGCGGCGCCAATGCCTTCTCGCCCGGTTTTTGCGGCGGTGCGGCCGATGGCACGGCCCCGACCTCGGGCTGTCGCAACGACAAGGACGGAATCGAATATTTCGGCCATGTCGGTTTCGACAAGCAGATGGGCAATTTCGTGATCGGTGCGGTCGGCGAGTTCGGCAAGAACGATATTCGCGACAGCACCAGCGCATTCAGCACGACGCCGGCATCCTATACGTTCAGCCGTACCCTGAAATATAGCGCCGGCCTGCGCCTGCGTGCGGGCTATACGCCCAATGGCAAGACGCTGTTCTACGCCACGGGTGGCGGCGCTTACGGCAAGATCCGCAATCGCTTCACCACCACCAACACCGCGAACAGCTTTACCGGTAACGGCAATTCCGATGCCTATGGCTGGAGTGCGGGTGGCGGCGTCGATCAGAAGCTCGGCTCGCACTTCTCCGTGGGCCTGCAATATCTGTTCACCAACCTGAACGATGACGATTATACGGTTCGTGCCGGGCCCGGCACCGCGCCGGCGACCAACCCGTTCCTGCTGGTGAATTCGAGCGGTACCGACATGCGTCGCAGCGACGACAAGTTCCGCTATCACAGCATTCGCGCTACAGCGTCGTTCCGTTTCTGAGGGTTTGCCGGGGTGCAAAGAAAAAGGCCGGCGTTTTCGCCGGCCTTTTTTTGTTCAGGGTCTGAATTCAGCGCACCCGCGGACCGCCAAAGGGCAATGGCGGTGGCGGACGGCGATCGCGGCGCGGCAGCTGCGCCTGATAGGCCTGGCCGCAATGCTGGACGCAATAGGGGAAGCCCGGGTTCACCTGGACGCCGCAAAAATGGAAATCGGGCTCGCCGGGATGGCCCATCGGCCATTTGCAGATCTTGTCATTGAGCTCGAGCAGGCTGGTCTTTCCCGCAACCTCGGCGCTCGGCTTTGCCGGAACCAGCCGGCGCGGCGGGGCGGGCGGAATCGGTGCCTGCTGATCTCCGGGGCCCTGGCGCAGGAAGCCGCCGGGGCCGATCGACCGTAGCACCGGTTCATTGGATGCCGGCAGTGTCGGGGCGGATGTGGTGGATGCGGAGGGCGCCGCTGCCGTGACCGGCGGGCGCGGGGCGGGTGCCGGACGCGGGGGCGGTGGCGCAGCGGGTTGCGGCGTCGCTTCCACCTTTCGGGGCGCGGCGGGCTTTTTGGCCGGCTGGCTGCCGTCCTTTTCCTTGACGGGCGAAGGGCGCGACTGGAGGCCCAGTCGGTGCGCCTTGCCGATGACGGCGTTGCGGCTGACACCGCCCAGCTCCACTGCGATCTGGCTCGCGGTCATGCCGCCTTCCCACATGGTCTTGAGCTGGTCGATGCGTTCGTCGGTCCAGGCCATGGATGCTCCTCAAAATCAAATCTCTCGCCCGTGTCGTCCGGCTTGCGGGCTGAATGCGAAGCCGATAGGCGATCAAGCGATGAACGACCACCCTGATTCAACGGCGGAGTCGGCCGGCGGGTTCGCGCCCGTGATGGGCCGCGAGCCTGGCGTACCGCTGATCCGCAACGTGAACTGGGGTGGACTGCGTGCCCTCTATATCAAGGAGGTGCGGCGTTTCTTCAAGGTCCAGCTCCAGACGATCTGGGCGCCGGCCATCACGACCTTGCTGTTTCTGGTGATTTTTTCGGTCGCACTGGGCGGTTCGGGCCGCACGGTGATGGGGGTTCCCTTTCCCGATTTCATCGCGCCGGGCCTGATCATCATGGGGATGATGCAGAACGCGTTCGCCAATTCCAGCTTCTCCCTGCTGGTCGGCAAGATCCAGGGAACGATCGTCGATTATCTGATGCCGCCGCTGTCGACGAGCGAACTGCTTGCCGCTTTGTGCGGGGGCGCGGTCACGCGCGCCGTGCTGGTGGGACTTGCGGTCTGGGGGGCAATGGCCCTGTGGCCGGGCGTCCACGTCACGCCCAGCCATCCCTGGGCGATCCTTTGGTTCGGCTTGATGGGCTCGCTGTTCCTGGCGCTGCTCGGCGTGCTGACCTCGATCTGGGCCGAGAAGTTCGATCATGCCGCCGCTGTCACCAATTTCGTGGTCGCGCCGCTGTCGCTGCTGTCGGGCACTTTCTATTCGGTCGACCGTCTGGCGCCGCTGTTCCAGGGGATCAGCCACGCCAATCCGTTCTTCTACATCATCTCGGGCTTTCGCTACGGCTTTCTGAGCGAAGCCGATTCGCCGATCCTGTTCGGTGCGTTGCTGCTGCTTGGGCTCAACGCCGCGCTCGGCGCGCTTTGCTATGCGCTGCTGCGGTCGGGCTGGAAGATCAAAAGCTAGAACGGGCCGCCATTCGGGTGATGCCTTGCTGCGAACGGCCTGACCCGAATGGCGGCTTGTTCGATTGCCGCCGATCAGGAAGCCTTGGCGTCCTTGTTGCAGGCGGTGAGTTGTTCGCTGCCGAGCGTCATCCCGCCGACCGCGAGCGATTCGACCGCGCCTACCTTGCGCGCCAGATCCTTGCAGGCGCGCTCGACCGCGACGCGGCGCAGCTCGGCCGGACCCTGGCATTTCCCGTCGGCACAGCGCCACAGCTTGCCATCGATCACGACCTGCGCGGGCAGCGCGCCGCCGCCGAGCGTCGCCACACCCGTGGCTGGTGCCGCGAAAGCCGGCGTCGACAAAAGGGCCAGCAGGGGAAGGGATATAGAAGCGAGGCGTTGCATCGGAGAACTCCCAGGATTGCGGGTCAAGGCAATGGATAAACCCGGCAATACGCTTGCGATGATGGATGATCTATGGGTATAAACCCGTGTTTCATTGCCAATCGTCCAGGAGTGGTTCGATGGATGCGATTGACGACGTGTTCGGCGCGATGCGGACACATACCGCGCTCTATTGCCGGATCGAGGGGAGTGCGCCCTGGGGCGTGGCGTTCGTGCGCGGTCGCGCGGCACGCTTCGGTCTGGTCGTGCGCGGCGGCTGCTGGCTGACGGTCGATGGTGGCGAGCCGATCGCGCTGACCGCGGGCGATTGCTATGTCATCGCGCACGGTGCGCAATATGCGCTGCAGGACCGGCTCGATTCCCCGACCCGCTTCTGTTTCGATGCCCTGCGCGAGCACAGCCATCATGTCGTGCGGCTCGGCGGTGGCGGGGAGCCGGCAACAGTGGTCACCGGCTGGTTCATGTTCGACACGCTCGGCGCGAAACCATTGTTCGATCTGATGCCCGAACTGATCCTGACGCGGATGGACGATGATCGTTCGCAGATGATCCAGACCATCCTGCAGCTTTTCGCGATCGAGACCGGGCGGCGCGAACTGGGCACCTCGATCGTCGTCAGCCGGTTGGCCGACATCCTCTTCATTCAGGCGATCCGCGCCTATGCGCAGAGCGCGGGGGACGAGGCCGGCGGCTGGCTCGGCGCGCTGGGCGATGCCCGGCTGGCGCCGGTGTTCAGCGCGATCCACGCCTCGGTCGAACATGGCTGGACGGTGGAGGAACTGGCGGGGATTGCGGGCATGTCGCGTTCCGCCTTTGCCGCGCGGTTCCGCGAGCGCGTCGGATTGACCCCGCTCGATTATGTCACCCGTTGGCGCATGTTCCGCGCGGGCACGATGCTGCGCCGGAAACAGGGCTCTGTCGCCGAGGTGGCGCACCGCATCGGCTATGAGAATGAATCGGCTTTTTCGAAAGCTTTCAAACGGACAACCGGTGTGACGCCGGGCGTCTATCGCCGATCGGCAGGAGAGGCTGCGATCCGTCCGCCCCGCGCCGAACCGCATCCTCGCGCCGATGGGCGATCGGCCGCGCCGGCGGCGGATGCGGCGTGATCCCGTGCGGACCTGCACGTCGTCGTCGCATTGTGACGGCAATTGCCGTCAAATCGTCATGAAAGCGCAACCGGACTAACACCATCCCGCAATCGACCATGCCTAGGGCCCCCCTCGACTGAAAAGGGGTTTCCAAATGCGCATGATTCTTTCGGGCGGCGTTTCGCTGTTCGCGATGCTGATGGCCGCGCCTGCACTGGCGCAGGATGCGGGCGGCGAGCCGGCCGACGAGATTATCGTCACCGGCCAGCGCGCGCAGCAGGAGCGCTCGATCGAGATCAAGCGCGACGCGATCGCCATCCTCGATGTCGCCGCCGCCGACGAGATCGGCCAGTTGCCCGACCGCAACGTCGCCGAAGTGATCGAACGGCTTCCCGGCGTCGGCGTGCAATATGACCAGGGCGAAGGCCGCTATGTCGCGATCCGCGGCATTCCGTCCGATCTCAACAATTATACCGTGAACGGCTTCGAACTCGGCAATCCCGACGGCAATACCCGCCGGTTGCCGCTCGATGTGGTTTCCGGCCAGTTGCTCAACCGCGTCGAGGTGACCAAGGCCAAGACGGCGGATCTCGACGGGCAGGGGATCGGCGGCACCGTCAATCTCGTCACCCAGACCGCGTTCGACTTTCGCGAGCCCTTCATCGTCAGCGCCACTGCGCAGGTCGGCTACCAGACGCTCAACGACAAGGCGCCGATCCGCGGCGATGTCAGTGTGGGCGGCCGCTTCGGCGCCGACGAGCAGTTCGGCATCCTGGTCGGTGCGGCCTATTCGAAGCGCGATTTCCAGAGCTTCGGCCTTTTCCCCGATGATTGGGCCGAATATCCCGGGGCGAAGCGTGGCGGCATGCCGATCAACACCAAGTTCACCGACTATCAGCTCGAACGCGAGCGGATCGGCGCGGTCGGATCGTTCGACTGGCGGGTGAACGACACCACCCAGCTCTATGTTCGCGGCCTCTACAGCAAGTTCACCGAGAACGAATATCGCCAGCGCTACCGGCTCGACTTCGCGACCGTCGCCCAGCGTGCGGCAGGCACCGTCACGCTCAATCCCGACGGCGTGACCGGTGTTTCCACCGTGACCGAGCAGCGTTCGGACCTGCGCCTGGAATATAAGGAGAAATCGGTGCTGGTCGGTATGCTCGGCGGCAAGACCGAACTCGACGACTGGATTTTCGACTATGGCCTGGCGCGCTCGCACAACCGGGTGATCGAGCCCAACGAGCTGTGGCAGTTCCGCGGCAATCCCGGCACCGTCGATTTCGATTTCTCCGACAGGCTGTTCACCGCGACGCCGCGCACGCCGCTGACCCCGGCCGGGCTCGGTTTCCGCCAATATACAGTGCAGGACGAAAGCGGCGACGAATATATCTGGACCGGCCGGCTCGACGTGACGCGCAAGCTTGCGCTGGGCCAGAACAGCTTCATCAAGCTGGGCGGCAAATATCGCGCGACCGACAAGGATTTCGATTCGAACAACACGGTCTATGCCCGTGGCGCCAATGCCGCGACGCGTTTCACGCTTGGCCAGTTCAATCTCCAGGGTGATCCGGTGACGTCCTATGCGCGTCGGGGGCGGGGATATCTGATCACGCCGACGATCGGCGCCGATGCGATCGCGGCCTTCACGAAGGATCCGGCCAACGCCAAATATTTCGTGCTCGACACCACGACCTCGCTCGCCAATGCGACTTTGCTCGACATCGATCTCGATGAGAATATCGCTTCGGGCTATGTCATGGCCAATCTCGATTTCGGCGCAATCACCGTCACGCCCGGCCTGCGCGTCGAGCGCACCGACCTGACCATCCAGGGCTTCCAGCTCCAGAACGGCACCAGCGTCGTTCCGGTTACCGCTCGCCGCAAATACACCGATTTCCTGCCGAGCCTGATCGTCCGCGTCGAGCCGGCGGAGGATATGGTGCTGCGCTTCGCCTATACGCGCAGCGTCGGACGGCCCAATTATTCGGATCTGACCCCGGGCGGCGCGATTTCGTACGAGGACAATGGCGACGGCACCTTTGACGGCTCGGTGTCGCTCGGCAATGCGCAGCTCAAACCCTATGTGTCCGACGGGCTCGACGCGACCGCCGAATGGTATTTCTCCAAGGGCGGCATGGTATCGGTCGGCGTCTTCGCCAAATTCATCAAGAACCCGGTCTATACCAGCAGCTTCACCTTGCTGAACACGCCCTATGGCGGACGGACCTATGCCATGCTCGGTTTCTCGCAGAAGCAGAATGGCGACAGCGCCGAGATCCTCGGGCTGGAAGCGGCCTATCGTCAGCAATTCGATTTCCTGCCCGGCTTCTGGTCGGGTTTCGGGATCGAGGCGAACGTGACCTTCATCGATTCCGACCTGACCATTCCCGGCCGCACCGATCCCGCGGCGTTCCCCGAGCAGTCCGAACTGCTTTATGGCGCGCAGCTTTTCTACCAGAAGGGGCCGATCGAGGCGTCGATCGCCTATCACCATACCGGCCGTGCGCTGATTTCGCTGGGCGCGAACGCGCTGACCGATCAGCATAATGACGATCTGCGGCGTCTGGATGCCAAGGCGAGCTTCGCGATCACCGAGACTATCAAATTATTCTTCGAAGCGCAGAATCTGACCGACGAGCCGACCCGCCAATATCAAGGCGACCGGCGCGACTGGGTCATCCAGAACGAACGCTATGGCCGGACCTTCTATGCCGGCGCGTCGGTGCGCTTTTGATCGCCGCGGCGTTCCTTTCGCTTGCCGCCATCGCCGCGCCCGAAGCCGGGCAGGGCGTGGCGGCGGGCCCGGCCCATGTCTATGCGATCGACAATGCGGAGATCGGCAAATACGACAAAGGCAGCGGCAAAAGGGTGGCGCATTGGCGCGGCGATCCGGCGCTGTTCCCGCACATCAACAGCTGCGCGGTGGTGAAGGCGGAACTGGTTTGCGCCGCGTCCAACTATCCGGCCGTGCCGATGGCGAGCAGTATCGAGATCTTCGATACGAAGACTTTGCGCCATATCCGCACGCACAGCCTGGGCCGCATGTACGGATCGCTGACCGTGCTCGACTGGCATGATGGCGCCTGGTGGGCGGTGTTCGCCAATTATGACGATCGCGGCGGTGAGCCTGGCCGCGACCATCGTTACACCACATTGGTGAAAATGGATGCCGCATTCCGCCCGCTCGAATCCTGGCTGTTCCCCGATGCCGTTCTGGAGCGCTTCGCGCCCAAAAGCTGTTCGGGCGCGGCCTGGGGCAGTGACGGGCTGCTCTATGTCAGCGGCCATGACCGGCCCGAAATCTATGCGCTGAAGCGTCCCGAGGCCGGTACGCGGCTCGAACTGGTCGCGACCCTGCCGGTGCCCACGCCCGGCCAGGCGATCGACTGGGATCCGGTGCAGCCGCGCACCCTGTGGAGCATCGATCGCAAGGCTGCTCGCATGGTCGCGACGCCGATCCCTGCGGTCCCCCGCTGAGCCCCGCGCGCAGGGGTTGTTGAGCCTTGCTCGCGCCTGTATAGCGCGCTTCGCGCCAGGCGACCGTCACGGGTCGCCTTTTTGCGTTTCTGCCGACCCTCGAGGAGGAGTACCCAAGCAATGACCATCACGCCTCTCATGCCCGTCTATCCGCGGAGTGAGGTGCGTCCGGTCCGAGGCGAGGGGTGCTATCTGATCGGCGAGCGCGGCGAGCGCTATCTCGATTTCGCCAGCGGCATCGCGGTGAACCTGCTGGGCCATGGCCATCCGCATCTGACCAAGGCGATCCAGGATCAGGCGGCGACGCTGATGCACGTCTCCAATCTCTACGGTTCGCCGCAGGGTGAGGCGTTCGCGCAGCGGCTGGTGGAGAACACCTTTGCCGACACCGTCTTCTTCACCAATTCCGGCGCGGAAGCCGTCGAATGCTCGATCAAGACCGCGCGTCGCTATCATCATGTCAACGGCAATAGCCACAAGCATGAGCTGATCACTTTCTCCAACGCCTTTCACGGCCGCACGCTCGGCACGATCAGCGCGACCAACCAGGAGAAGATGCGCGACGGCTTCGAGCCGCTGCTGCCCGGCTTCGCCTATGCCCAGTTCGACGATCTCGAAGGCGCCAAGGCGCTGATGACGGAGAACACCGCCGGCTTCCTGGTCGAGCCGATCCAGGGCGAGGGCGGCATCCGTCCGGCGAGCGACGCCTTCATGCAGGGGCTGCGTCAGCTGTGCGACGAGAATGATCTGATGCTCGTGCTCGACGAGGTCCAGTGCGGCGTCGCGCGCAGCGGCACGCTCTATGCCTATGAACAATATGGCATCGAGCCCGACATCATGGCGACCGCCAAGGGTATCGGCGGCGGTTTCCCGCTCGGCGCCTGCCTGGCGACCGAAAAGGCCGCGGCGGGCATGGTGATCGGCACCCATGGATCGACCTATGGCGGCAATCCGCTGGCCATGGCCGCGGGCCAGGCGGTGTTCGACGTGATCCTGGAGCCGGGTTTCCTCGATCGCGTCAACCAGATGGGCGACCGGCTGGTCCAGGCGCTCGAGCAGTTCATTCCCAATCATGACGATCTGTTCGAAGGCGTGCGCGGTCGCGGGCTGATGCTCGGGCTTAAGATGAAGGTCGACAGCCGCGCCTTCGTCGCGCATCTCCGCAAGCACGGGCTGCTGACCGTGGCGGCGGGCGACAATGTTGTCCGCGTCCTGCCGCCTTTGGTGCTCGAAGAGGCGCATATCGCGGAATTCGTCGAGAAGCTGTCGCTCGGCGCATCCACCTATGGATCACCCGTCGAATGACCCGGCATTTCCTCGATCTCGCCGATGCGGGCGGAGACGCCGTCGCCGCGATGCTGGCCAATGCGCTCGACCGCAAGGCCGCGCGCAAGGGCTGGGCAAAGGGGCGGCCCGACATCGATGCGCCGCTCGCGGGTCATGTGCTCGGCATGATCTTCGAGAAGAATTCGACGCGGACCCGCGTTTCGTTCGACATGGCGATCCGCCAATTGGGCGGCACCAGCATCGTGATGGATGCGGGCACGACGCAGCTCGGCCGCGGTGAGACCGTGGCCGACACCGCGCGCGTGCTCAGTCGCTATGTCGACGCGATCATGATCCGCACCGACGATCACGGCAAAATCCGCGAAATGGCGGATCATGCCAGCGTGCCCGTGATCAACGGGCTCACCGACGTGTCGCATCCTTGTCAGGTGGTGGCGGACCTGCTGACCGTGATCGAGCATGGCAAGGCGCTGCCCGGCTCGAAATGGGCCTGGCTCGGCGACGGCAACAATGTGCTGCACTCGATCGTCGAAGCGGCGGGGTTGCTCAAATTCTCGGTCGCGATCGGCTGCCCCGCCGGCTATGATCCCGATGACGGCTATGTGAAGGCGGCGCGTGCGCGCGGTGCCGATATCCGCATTTTCCGCGATGCACGTGCGGCGGCGGCGGATGCCGACGTCGTCGTCACCGACACCTGGATCTCGATGGGCCAGTCGCACGCCGAAGAGAAGCTTGCGGCGATGATGCCCTATCAGGTGACGAGCGAGCTGATGGCGCATGCGCGATCCGATGCGCTGTTCCTCCATTGCCTGCCCGCGCATCGTGGCGAGGAAGTGGTCGATGCGGTGATCGACGGCCCGCGCTCGGTGATCTGGGACGAGGCGGAGAACCGGCTGCACGCGCAGAAGTCCGTCCTGCTCTGGGCGCTGGGCCGGATCGGTTGAACCGCGCCGCCTGAGCCCTATCTTCGTCCTTCCCGCCCGCGCGGGAAGGACATCAGAAGCGAGATCATGACCGCCAACATCGATACCCTGCTCGGTTTCACCATTCCTGGCCATCATGCGCGCGGGCGGCTGGTGCGGATCGGGCCGGTGCTCGACCAGATCCTGGCCGCGCATGGCTATCCGCCTGCGATCGAGAAGGTGCTGGCGGAGGCGCTGGCGCTGACCGCGCTGCTGGGCTCGACGCTCAAGGACGATGCCGGGCAGATGACACTGCAGGCGCAGACCGAAAATGGCGTGATCGACCTGCTGGTCTGCGATTATCGTGGCGGCGAGCTGCGTGGCTATGTGAAGTTCGATGCGGAGCGGCTTGCCGAGATTCCCGCCGACCCGGCGCTCTTCGCGCTGTTCGGCAAGGGCTATCTCGCCATCACCTTCGATCAGGCGGTGTCGGGCGAACGCTATCAGGGCATCGTGCCGCTCGAAGGTGCGTCGCTGGCGGATGCGGCGGAGAGCTATTTCTGCCAGTCCGAGCAGATTCCGACGCTCGTCCGCTTCGCGACCGCGCAGGGCGGGGTCGACGGCTGTCGCGCCGGCGGCCTGCTGCTCCAGCATCTGCCCGAGGGCGAGCAGGGGCGCGAGCGGCTGCATACCCGGCTCGACCATCCGGCATGGGAACATGTCCGCATGCTCGGCGAGACGATCCGGGGCGACGAACTGACCGATCCGGCGCTGCCGCTTGAGACTTTGGTCTGGCGCCTGTTCAACGAAGAGGATGAAGTCCGGCTGCTGGCGGAGGCGCCCCTGATCAAGGGATGCCGCTGCGATCCGGCGCATATCCGCGACGTGATCGGTCGTTTTCCCGCCGATGAGCGCCGCGACATGGCCGGAGACGACGGCATGATCAGCGTCGATTGCGCCTTTTGCGCGCGCGTCTTCCCGATTCCGCTCGAGGCGGTGGAGGGCTGACGGGGCTTGCAGCCGCGTTTGCCGACATTATGTGATGTCCGTAACGATTCGCCGCATCTGGGTTCGCAGCGGTGATGGTTGTACTGTTCCGGTGAGGGAAACAGAAGATGCGTGCGACCCGTTCTCGATCCATTTACGCCGCTGCCATTCTGCTCGTCGGACTGCTCGCCGGGAGTGCGGCACCCGCCGGCCAGGCTGAACGCGCCCCCGATTTGCCGGCGTTGCGCGGCGTCGAGCGGGGGATGTGGGAATTGCGTGCGCGGGGATCGACCGCGGCTCCACGCAAGCTGTGCGTCGCCGATCCGTCGATGCTGGTCCAGATCCAGCATGGTGCCGGTGTTTGTTCGCGCTTCGTGATCGACAGCCAGCCCAATCGCGCGACCGTGCATTACACCTGTCCGGGCGCAGGCCATGGCCGGACGACCATTCGTGTCGAAACCAGCCGTATCCTCCAGATCGAATCGCAGGGCATTGCGAGCAATGCCCCGTTCAACGTCACCTATGAGGCGCGCCATGCCGGTGCCTGCCGCTGAGAGTGTGTTTGAGCAAGCCGGTGCCGCCGGAAAGCGCTCTTCCACGCCTTTTCGAACAAACTCCTAGGCTTAATCGGATATTCACGCTTGTCGGCTAGAAGGAACCGGTGCCGGGTTCGGCACGCTTTCCTCCCTAGCAGGCTGTATAGCCTAACTGGGCCGCTCCGAAACCGGACGCGGCCCGTTTGTTATGGCACGAAGGATTGCCAGCCGGCTTGCCAGCGCAGCGCCGAGCGCGTAGCGCGCGGCCATCATGGCGAGTGATGAAATCCAGGGCGTTCGACGCGCGGTTGTCCTGCTGTCCGGCGGGCTCGATTCGATGGTCTGCGCGGGCCTCGCGCGTGAGGCGGGCTTCAGCGTGCTCGCGCTCACCATCAACTATAATCAGCGTCACCTGGTCGAGTTGGCCGCGGCACGGCGCATCGCGCATGAGGTCGGCGCCGAGCGGCACGTCGTCCTGCCGCTCGATCTGCGCAGCTTCGGCGGGTCGGCGCTGACCGACGATATCGCGGTGCCGCATGACGGTGTGGAGGACGGTATTCCCGTCACCTATGTTCCGGCGCGCAACACGATCTTCCTGTCGGTCGCGCTTGGCTGGGCGGAGGCGGCGGGTGCGCGCGACATCTTTGTCGGCGTGAATGCGCTCGACTATTCGGGCTATCCCGATTGCCGGCCCGAATTCATCGCGGCGTTCGAAAGCCTGGCCGAAGTCGCGACCAAGGCGGGCGTCGAAGGTGCGCCATTCCGCATCCATGCGCCGCTTCAGCATCTCGGCAAGGCCGAGATCGCGCGCGAAGCCTATCGGCTCGGGCTCGATACAGGGCTTGCCTGGTCCTGTTACGATCCCACGCCCCAGGGCCAGCCCTGCGGGACGTGCGACAGCTGCCGGCTGCGTGCGAAGGGCTTTGCCGAAGCGGGGCTGGTCGATCACGGCGCCCCTGTGGCCGATCGATGAGCTATGCCGTCAAGGAGATGTTCCTGACGCTCCAGGGCGAGGGGCGTCAGGTCGGCCGCCGCGCGGTCTTCCTGCGTTTTGCCGGCTGCAATCTCTGGACGGGGCGCGAGCAGGACCGCGCCGACGCGATCTGTCGTTTCTGCGACACCGATTTTGTCGGCATGGATGGCACCGACGGCGGACGCTACCCCGATGCGACGACGCTTGCCGCCAGGGCCGGCGCGCTATGGGGCATGGACAAGGCGCGGGCTTATATCGTGTGTACCGGCGGGGAGCCTTTGCTGCAGCTCGACGCGGCGCTGATCGAGGCGTTGCACGCCGAAGGGTTCGAGGTTGCGGTCGAGACCAATGGCACGATCGCGGCACCGGCCGGGCTCGACTGGATCTGCGTCAGTCCTAAGGCCGGATCGCAGGTCGTCCAGCGCTCCGGCGACGAACTGAAACTGGTCTGGCCGCAGCCGGGCAGCGATGTCGAGGCCATGGAAAGCTGGGATTTCCGTCACCTGCTCGTCCAGCCCATGGACGATGCGCGGGGCGAGGAGAATGTGCGCGCCGCGATCGATTTCGCAATGGCGCGCCCCAGATGGTGTCTCTCGCTCCAGACTCACAAACCGCTCGGCCTGCGTTGATCCTGCCTCCGGCCGCCCGCGGTCAGGAAAGTCCGGGGCAGTTCTTCTTGAGCAGATTCTTCTTGTCCCAGCATTTCGGATCATATGTCACGCGCTTCGCCTGATAGGGCGGCATCAGGAAGCGTGAGAATTGCTGCTCGCCCATCGGGATCATGCTGTTGCGCAACTCGCGCATGCGCTTCGCGGCGAGATCGCCCATGCCGTTGTTCGGCGCGAACAGCGCGGCACGACCGACGCGGCTGGCGGTCAGGCAGAAGCCGAGCTGCCCCTGCACCGTCGAGAAGCCGAGATAGGTGCGCGTGCCATATTGGTCGATCGCGGTCTGTGCCGCCTTTGCGGTCTTGTTGGTCCGTTTGAAATAGCTGTTGAGCGTGTTGTAGGCCTTGGTGAATTCGGCGGCGCGATCCCGGATCAGATAATTATACTGGTTGAGCGTCAGCAGCGAAGGTTCGAACTGGCATTGCAGTGCCGCGACGTTGAGCGCGGCGCGCAGGCTCCATACCAGGCCGGCATGGAGTTCCTCCGGCTTGGCGCCGGGCAGGGGGGATAGCACGCCGGCCTCTGTGCCGGTCACCGGCGCACCGCTGAAATCGGGGGACTTCAGGAAGATCTGCGCATTGGCGATACCCCCCGTCGCCATGAATCCGGCGGCTGCCAGTGCACCCGCTACGATGTTACGCACACTCTTCATGATCGTGTTCAATGCCTTCCGCTCCGCACAATTCCTAAGGATTAGGTGAATCGGGCTCAAGCGGGAAGCACCTTTTCGTCGTGTCGTTCACACGACCGGTCGTATGGGGCGTGGAGAGCCCCAAAGAAAAAGGCCGCCCGGTGTCCCGGACGGCCCTTTCCTGTCGATATTCCCCTTTGCAGGGGATCTCGATCGCCAGCGATCAGGAAGCGCTGCTCGTGGCGTTGGTCGCATTGGCATCGACCGCGTTGTCGGCAGCCATGTTCGCGGCATTGCCCATCGCGGCGTCGGTATTGGTCATCATGTCGTTGGTCGTGCCGTCCATCGTCGCGTCTTCGGCATTCATTTCCTCGACATTGGCGGTCGCGGTGTTCTCGGCGGGCTGGCTGCTGCCGCAGGCCGCGACGAGAAGCGCCGCGCCGGCCACAGCGGAACCGGTCATCAGCTTCGAGATCATGTCACGCATTTGAAACTCCCTAGTTGCAAGGATCTGGCTGGCCTCTGGCCTTCTCCCAATCCATCACCCAGCGTAAACACAAACTTGATGGGCCTCAACCCTGTCTTTGTGCACCGCACATCGACGACAGGAAGTGCTGGAAATTTTGCTCCAGCGCGGCGTCGAGCGCCGCCATGCCCTTGTCGACGCCGAGTTGCGCAAGGCTGGTGACCGCAAAATCGGCAAGACCGCAGGGCACGATTCCGCCGAAATGCGACAGGTCCGGATCGACGTTCACCGAAAAGCCGTGCATCGTCACCCAACGGCGAACCCGCACGCCGATGGCGCCGACCTTCGCTTCCTGCCCCCGATCGTCGGTCCAGATACCGATCCGGCCTTCGGCGCGTCGTGCCGAGACGCCGAGCCCGGCGAGTGCATCGATCACCCAGCCTTCGAGCGCGTGGACGAAGCAGCGCACGTCGCGTCCGCGCTTGCTCAGGTCGAGCACGAGATAGCCGATGCGCTGGCCTGGGCCGTGATAGGTATAGCGCCCGCCGCGACCCGCCGGATAGACGGGGAAGCGCGGGTCGATCAGCTCGATCGGATCGGCGCTGGTGCCGGCGGTATAGAGCGGCGGATGCTCGAGCAGCCAGACCAGCTCGCGCGCTTCGCCCGCGGCGACCGCGGCGGCGCGCGCTTCCATCTCCGCAAGCGTTTGCGGGTAGGCGACAGGCGCATCGCTGACGCGCCATTCAATGTCTTCATGATCACTCATGCGTGCCATGTGCGCGTCCCGTGCCATCGCTTCAAGCCCGCTCATGACGCGCATATCTTCGCGACCCTTTGCCGGCGCGTCGTGCAGGTGAAAAACCGGTTCCCACTTTTCGGGGAAGCGCTCTAGAAGAGCCGCCGCAAAGGAGACCGGATGCCGAATCTATCGATCAGTCGCGCGTGGAGCCAGAGCACGGCGTTCGTCGCGCGCGAGGCGGCGCTGCTCATGCCGGTCGCGTTCGCGTTCGTCGGCTTGCCGAGCGTGATCCTGGGGCAGTTTGCGCCCACGATGGCCCCCGAGCAAACGCCGGAAGCCGGGCTGTGGATGCTCGCAATCATTCCGATGATGATCCTGTCGATCCTGGGCGGGGTGACGCTCAACAATCTGGTCCTGCGCCCGGGGATCAGCGTGGGCGAGGCGATCAGGGCGGCGCTGCCGCGGATAGTGCCGCTGATCGGCGCCGCGCTGCTGCTGATGCTGGCGGGCTTGGTCGCCAGCGTGCCGGTGCTCATGCTGGCCGCGGTGCTCAGCGGCGGCAACGTCATGGCGGGGGCCGGAATCGCCCTGCTGCTGCTGTTTCCGCTGTTCATGCTGGTCGGTGTGCGGCTGATTTTCATGAATCCGGTGGCGGCGATGGAGCCGGCCGGTCCTGTCGCAATCATTTCCCGAAGCTGGCAACTCACCCGCGGTCAGTTCTTCAAGCTGTTCGCGATGCTGGTCGCCTTCGTCGTCCTGCTGCTCGTCGCGAGCATCGCGGCGTCGGCGATCTTCGGCATCCTCGTGACGGTCACGATCGGCAACCCCGCCGAGGAGCCGATCGCGAAACTGATCCTCGAACTTGTCAGCGCGGTGCTGAGCACGGTCTTCTCGGTCTATCTCTCGACGATGATCGCGCATCTCTATGCGCAGCTGTCGGCCGATCGGGGGTAGGGCGGGGCCCGGAGCCGTGGCCTCTTATCTTGATCCTGCTGCAACCGCTCATCGCAAGATGGGCGGATCAAACCCTTAGCCGTCGATCAGCGGAACGTGTGGCGCCGCTTCGCGCGGTAAATGGCCGGCCAGCCGCGGATCGGCGAAGGTTTCGACGAAGCGGGCAAAGGGGGTGAAGCCCTGCCGCTGATAGAAGCCGAGCGCGCCGGGATGGTCGAGCGTGCAGGTATGCACCCAGACGCGTTCGACACCCTTGCGCCAGCCCAGCGCCATGGCGTGCGCCATCAGCCAGCGGCCATGGCCTTGCCCGGCAAGCTCGGGCACCAGGCCGAAAAAGCCGATCTCGCACTGACCCGACACGCGAAAGTCGAGCTCCAATATGCCGACCTCGATGCCGCGCGCGTCGAGCACCGCATAGATTTCGTCGAGCGGGTCGTGGATGATCGCCTCGAGTTGCGCGTCGGGCATGATCAGCCGCGAGAACCACAGCCAGGGCTCACCGACCCGGCGGAAGAGCTGACGATATTTTGCAGTGCCGGGGGCATGCCAGCGCTCCAGCCTCAGCGGGGCAGGGGGCAGGGGGCGTGCGGACGGCCGCGCCGCCATTTCGAGCGAGGTGACGACCGCGGCGACTTGGCCGCGGGGCACCGGCAGGAGCCCCGCCGTCGTCATTCCCAGCTCGCCATCGGGGGCAGGCTCATCAGGATCGCGTCGACATTGCCGCCGGTCTTGAGTCCGAACAGCGTGCCGCGATCATAGACCAGGTTGAATTCGGCATAGCGGCCGCGCCAGGCAAGCTGGCGGGCGCGGTCCTCCGCAGTCCATTCGCTGCCCATGCGCCGGCGCACGATCTGCGGGTAGATGTCGAGGAATGCCTCGCCGACATCGCGGGTAAAGGCGAAGTGCGAATCGAAATCGCCCTCGAGATGATCGTAGAAGATGCCGCCCACGCCGCGATGGACGCCACGATGGGGGATATAGAAATACTCGTCCGCCCATTGCTTGAAGCGCGGATAGTGCGCCGCGTCATGCGCATCGCAGGCGGCCTTCAGCCGGGCATGGAAGTCCGTCGTATCCGAATCATAGGGAATTGGCGGGTTGAGATCCGCGCCGCCGCCGAACCAGCGCTTGGTCGTCGCGAGGAAGCGGGTGTTCATATGGACGGCGGGCACATGCGGATTTGCCATATGGGCGACCAGGCTGATGCCGGTCGCGAAGAAACGGGGGTCCTCCGCGGCGCCATGGATGGTCTTGGCGAATTCGCCCTCGAATGCGCCGCCGACGGTGGAGACGTTCACGCCTACCTTTTCGAAGATCTTGCCCTTCATCACGCCGCGCACGCCGCCGCCACCCGGGCTGCCGTCGGGATCGGCGCGGTCCCAGGCGAGATAGTCGAAATGGGCATCGCTGCCCGCCTCGCGTTCGATTGCCTCGAATGCGGCGCAGATCCGGTCACGCAGGCTCTCGAACCAGTCGCGTGCCGCCTGCTGCTCGGTATCGAGTTCGATCATTCCGGCATTCCTCCTGTCTGCCTCAGCGCTTCGGTGAGCGCGATGCCAGCCGACATGCCGACATTCAAGGATCGAAAGCCGGGGCAAAGCGGGATGCGGACCCGCAATTCGGCAACGTCATGCACCATATCGGGCACGCCGGCGCTTTCCGATCCCATCAGCAATATGTCGTCGGGCGTGAATACCGCTTGGTGGAGCGGCACCGCGCCGCGGGTCGTCAGCAATGCGATGCGGCCGCTGCGCCGGGCGTCGAATGCGGCCCAGTCGGTATGGCGCGTCACTTCGGCGGCTGCGGCATAGTCCATGCCGGCGCGGGCGAGCCTTTTGTCCGAAAAGGCGAAGCCACAGGGCTCGATGATGTCGACGGGCACGCCGTAACAGGCGGCCAGACGCAGCACGGCGCCCACATTTCCGGCGATCTCGGGCTGGTAGAGAGCAATTCGCATGCCGCGCCCATAGAGCGGATTCGCGCCGTGGGGAAACACCCGCCAAGTGCGAAATCGTGGCTCCGGAAAAGTCCCGCGCATGGGGTCACCGCAATCCTGTCAAATTGCAGTTGGCAAAACCGCCGTCACTTGGCTATCAGGCCGGCGATCCGCCCCGGACCAAGGGCGGAAATGAGGGGCTTGGTCCAGTCTTGTCGCCTAGGCGCGGCCGATCCCCTGCATATCGATTCGAACCGCAAGGGCAGGTGAATGGCTACGCTGGAACAGACCGCCCCGAGCGAGACCGACCCCTCCGAAGAGGGTGTGCGCCGCCGGGACTTCATCAATATCGCGGCGGTCAGTTTCGCCGGAGTCGGCGCGGCTACCGTCGTTCTGCCGCTGATCAATCAAATGAATCCTTCGGCGGACGTGCTCGCGCTCGCGTCGATCGAGCAGGATGTCGCGGCGATCCAGCCGGGGCAGGCGATCAAGACGATCTTCCGCAAGCAGCCATTGTTCATCCGCCATCTGACCCCACAGGAGATTGCGGCGGCCGATGCGGTGCCGGTGGATTCGCTGCGCGATCCGCAGACGCTGGCCGAACGCACCAAGGTCGGCAAGCAGCAATGGCTGATCACCATGGGCGTCTGCACCCATCTGGGCTGCGTTCCGCTGGGGGCGGCCGAGGGTGAGGCCCGTGGCGAGTTCGGCGGCTATTTCTGCCCCTGCCACGGCTCGCACTACGATACGGCCGCGCGCATCCGCAAAGGCCCGGCGCCGAAGAACCTCGAAGTGCCGGAATATGAATTCACGTCGGACACGCTGGTCCGGATCGGGTGAGGTAGACACAGATGAGCTTTCCCTGGGCTGCGCAATATGCGCCGAAGCACCCGTTCATGCGCTATCTCGACGAGAAGCTGCCTTTGCCGCGCCTCGTCTATAATGCGGTCGGCGCCGGTTATCCGGTTCCGCGGAACCTGAACTATTTCTGGAATTTCGGTGTCCTCGCGGGCGCCGCGCTCGCGATCCAGATCATCACCGGCATCGTCCTCGCCATGCATTATGCGGCGAACGGCGGGGTCGCGTTCGATTCGGTCGAGCACATCATGCGCGACGTCAATGCCGGCTGGCTGCTGCGTTATGCGCACGCCAACGGCGCCTCGATGTTCTTCATCGTCGTCTATATCCACATGTTCCGCGGCCTTTATTACGGATCGTACAAGGCGCCGCGTGAGATGGTCTGGCTGCTCGGCCTCGTCATCTTCCTGCTGATGATGGCTACCGCCTTCATGGGCTATGTCCTTCCCTGGGGTCAGATGAGCTTCTGGGGCGCCAAGGTGATCACCGGCCTGTTCGGCGCGATCCCGCTGGTCGGCGAGCCGATCCAGACCTGGCTGCTCGGCGGCTTCGCCCCCGACAATGCCGCGCTCAACCGCTTCTTCTCGCTCCACTATCTGCTGCCCTTCGTGATCGCCGCCGTCATCGTGCTGCACATCTGGGCGCTGCACATTCCGGGTTCGTCCAACCCGACCGGTGTGGAAGTGAAGGGGCCGCAGGATACGGTGCCGTTCCATCCCTATTATACGGCGAAGGACGGTTTCGGGCTTGGCGTCTTCCTGATCGCCTTCGCGATCCTGCTCTTCTATGCGCCCAACTATCTGGGCCATGCCGACAATTACATCCCCGCGAACCCGCTCTCGACCCCCGCGCACATCGTGCCCGAATGGTATTTCTGGCCGTTCTACGCGATCCTGCGCGCCTTCACGGTGGACTTCATCCTGCCGGCGAAGCTGTGGGGCGTGCTCGCCATGTTCTCGGCGATCCTGCTGCTCTTCTTCCTGCCCTGGCTCGACAAGTCCTCGGTGCGTTCGGCCAATTACCGGCCGCTCTACCGCAAGTTCTTCTGGTTCGGTCTGATCCCCTGCGTGCTCGTGCTTGGCTATTGCGGCGGCGCACCGGCGGCAGAGCCCTATGTGATGATCTCGCAGGTGATGGCGGCTTATTATTTCGCGCATTTCCTGATCATCCTGCCGATCGTGTCGAAGATCGAGCGGCCGCTGCCGCTGCCCAACTCGATCACCGAAGCCGTGCTGGCAGGCAAGGACGGCGCAACGCTCTCGACCAACGCTGCCACCGCGCAGCCGGCCGAATAAGGGGTTAGAACAACATGGTCCGTCCTATCGGTTTCCTGGTCGGTCTCGGCTTTGTCGGCGTCCTGCTGTGGTCGCTGCTCTGGGGTGCAATCGCTTTCGTCAGCGAGCCCCCCGCCAAGACCGTGGAGCACGAGTTCCACCTGACCCCCAAGGAAGTGTCCTTCTCGTTCGAAGGGCCGTTCGGCAAATATGACCGGGGGCAGCTCCAGCGCGGCTTCCAGGTCTATAAGGAGGTCTGCGCGGCCTGCCACTCGCTGCGCCTCGTCGCCTTCCGCGATCTGGAGGGCATTGGCTTCACCGAAGGCCAGACCAAGACGATCGCGTCCGAATGGGCGATCGAGACGCCGAGCATCAATCCGGAGACCGGCGAGCCGGCGACGCGCAAGTCGATTCCGGCCGACCGCTTCCCGTCGCCGTTCGCCAACGAGGTTGCGGCGCGTGCCGCCAATGCCGGCGCGCTGCCGCCCGATCTGTCGCTGATGACCAAGGCGCGTCATGACGGCCCCGCCTATGTCTATTCGCTGCTGACCGGCTTCCAGAATCAGCCCGCGGAATTGCTCAAGCATTTCCCCGACGCGAAGACGCCCGACACGCTGCACTTCAATCCGTATTTCGCGAACCTCAACATCGCGATGGCGCCGCCGATCACCGGCGACGGGCAGGTCAGCTATTCGGACGGCACCAAGGCCAGCGTCGATCAGATGGCGAAGGACGTCGCGGCGTTCCTCACCTGGACGGCTGAGCCCAAGCTGGAGAATCGCCACAGCGTCGGTCTGGGCGTGATCATCTTCCTGCTCTGCTTCACCGTTCTGACCTGGATGGCGTACCAGAATATCTGGCGCGACAAGAAGGGCGCGCACTGAGCGATCCGATGAGCGCCAACAGCGAAGCCAATGCGGACCTGAAGGCGCTCATCCGGACCATTCCGGACTTTCCACAGCCCGGAATCCAGTTTCGCGACATCACCGCCTTGCTGCTCGACGGTCCCGGCTTTGCCGAGACCGTCGATCGGCTGGCGGTGTTGGCGCGTCGGATGGCGCCCGATCTGATCGCCTGTGTCGAGGCGCGAGGATTCCTGTTCGGTGCGGCGCTGGCGAAGGAGCTCAAGCTGGGCGTCCTGCCCATCCGCAAGCGCGGCAAGCTGCCGGGCCATACGGTGGGCGTCGACTATGCGCTCGAATATGGCACCGACCGGCTCGAGATGCATGCCCATGACCTGATCCCGCCCAGGCGGGTGCTGATCGTCGATGATCTCATCGCCACCGGCGGTACCGTGATGGCCACCGCCGAACTCATCCGCATCCAGGGCGGCGAAGTGGCCGGCGCGTTGTTCGTGGTGGACCTGCCGGAATTGGGCGGTGCCGATCGCCTGAGACAGGCTGGTATCGCCGTAGAGAGCCTGATCGCCTTCGAGGGGCACTGACGCCGGTCAGCTCTCCGCTGGTCGCCGGCGGATGAGTGCGGTGTTCTCGTAGCTCATCACCTTTTCGTCATCCTGATTGTAGATGGTGAGCCGCGAGCGAAAGGTGCCGCGATCGGGCTTGCTGCGCGACGCGGTCTTTTCCAGCATCTCGCTTTCGCAGCGCAGGACATCGCCCGGATAGACCGGTTTCCACCAGCGCAGATTGTCGATGCCGATGCCGCCGAGTCCGGCCTGCTGGTTTGCGGTAAGATTTTCGACGATCATCGCCATGGACATGGCGGCGGTGTGCCAGCCGCTTGCAGCGATCCGCCCGAAATAGGTCTTTGCCGCCGCCTCGTCGGAGAGGTGGAAGGGTTGAGGATCGAACTTCTTCGCAAAGTCGATCACCGCGTCACGGGTCACTTCGTAGTGCCCGAAACGCGCTATCGCCCCGACCTCGAGATCCTCGAAATATTGCATCATCACCTCCGCGAACGCATTCCTTCAAGCTGACGCTTCCGGAAACGTCAATTGCCGTTCGTCCGAAGGATCGGTCGCAACGTCTCCGGATTGCCGTCATTGGGAAGGGCGCGCACGCCGATCAGCGAAATCAGCATCGGGTAGAGATCGACATTGTCGAATTTCGCGGGAATTGCCCCTTCGCGGCGAAAGGCCGGGCCGTTGACCAGGAACAGCGCGGTCATTTCCGGATCGTCCGGATCATAGCCATGATCGCCCTTGTTGGTCGGCGGCGCACCGGGCATCACTTCGCCACCCGGTTTGGCGAGGCACAGAAAGGCGGCGACGCGCGGATTTTTGCCATAGTGAAAACGCGCCGGGACGTCGGCCTTGCGCCAGCACTCCATGTCCGGATTGGGCACGAGCAGCGCGCGGGCGACCACCGCATCCTGGCCCGGCATCGCGTCGATCGTCGCAAAGGGGCCATAGCTGACCAGCCGGTAGCTGCCCGCCGGCAGCAATGTCTCGATCAGCACCGTGCGCTCGGGCTGGATGGCGCGCATGCCATGGTCGGAGACGATGACCAGATTTGCCGGCTGTCCGAGCGCGTCCAGCTCTGACTTGAGGTCGCCGATCAGTGCATCGATCTGCCGTACGGCCGCGACCGTCGCATCGCCGCGCGGCCCCTGCTTGTGGCTGGTCTTGTCGACCAGGTCGAAATAGAGCGTGACGAATGCGGGGCGGATGGCGGCGGGGCGGCGCATCCAGTCGATGACCGTCCGCACGCGCTGCGCTTCGGTGAAATTGGGATCGAACCGCGCCCAGTCGCTGGGGCGAATCCCGTCATGTGCCGCTTCCTCGCCCGGCCAGAACATCGTCCCCGTACGAACCCCGTTCTTCTCGGCGGTGATCCAGATCGGCTCGGCCTCCGCCCACCAGAAGGGATCGGAGGCTTCGAGCTCCTTGCTGTAGAAGCGTTCCTTGCGGCGCGGATCGAACAGGATGTTGGCGACGATCCCATGACGATCGGGCCTGAGCCCGGTGACCAGCGTATAATGATTGGGGAAGGTCAGCGTCGGAAAGCTCGGACGCATCGTCGCCTTCGTCCCGCTCTTGGCCAGGGCGTCGAGCACCGGGGTATCGCCGCGCGCCAGATAGTCGGGGCTGAAGGCGTCGATCGAGATCAGGATCGTGACTGGGCGACGCTGCTCGACGACGACGGTGGCCGCGGGCGGTGAAGTGGTCGCGCAGGCGGTGAGCGCGGCGACGGTGAAAAGGGCGGGCAGCAAACGAAGCACGACGATCTCCAGTGGCCATCCTTTGCTACAGGACAATGACGTATTGGCCACCCTTGCTGGACATGGGCGAAGGTCTGCGGTGTTGCGTGCCCACGCGATCGGGACTGGCCGGTCAGGCAGTGGTCGGGTTTTTCCCGCGATCGGGGGCAGGCGGGTTGCCGTCACCGACCAGCCAGGGGGCAAGAAGAAGCTGCACCGCCCGGCGCATGGCCTCGATATCGAGATCGGGGATGAGCCGGCTGTACGACAGGCCTTGCCAGATCAGCGCCACGGCGTCGACGAACGTGTCGATATTCAGGTCTTTCGACAGTCGGCCTGCCGCCACGGCTGATTCGGCTGCATTGCGCATCACGTCGATCAGGCGATCGGAAAGCCCCGCCACGCGTGTGTCGGCGGCGGCGAGCCGCTGAAAATAGCATTCGAGTTCGATGCGGACGGCGGGGGTCAATCCGTAGGACAGGCGACCCTGCTCGGCCTTCACATGAACGTCGAAGATCTGCGAAACCAGATCGCCGCCGTCGAGCATATGTTCGACCGAGTTGATGACGGTCTCGCGATTGTGCAGCAGCACCGCTTCGAGCACCGCATCCTTGTTCTCGAAATAATAATAGAGATGGCCGGAACGCATGCCGGCTTCGCGGCAGATGTCGTTGATGCTGGTCTTGGCCACGCCGCTCCGCGCAAGGCAGCGCGTCGCTGCCTCGATGATCTGCACCCGCCGGGCCTCGGTGTTCGACTCGTCAACTTCGCGCATCCCCGCCTCCTGCAGTTGCCATAGGGCGATCGATCCCCGGACGGAACGGATTCCACTGTCCGAAAATCCCGCCAGTCCAAATACATATTTTCCAATCAGGACCATTTTCTACGACGATCCTGATCAGGCTTGACAAGCCAAGCCTAGCGGCATTTATATAGTTTGATCAACCAACCTAAAAAAGAATCGACCGATCAACCGTCGAAAATGGGGAGTGTGACATGAAGAGACTGGGGCTTGGCTCGACATCGATGATCGCCTGGCTGTGCTGCGCGGCGGCGCCCGCATCGGCGCAGACCGGAGCCTCCGCGCCGGTCGCCAATGACGGCGATATCATCGTCACCGCCAATCGCCGTGCGGAGACTGTCCAGGACGTACCGAGCGCGATCACGGCGATCTCGCAGGAACAGATCGAGGCGCGCGGAATCGACGGCTTCGAGGGTTTTGCCCGATCGGTGCCCGGTCTCACCATGAATCAGGCGACGAAGAACCGGGCAGTTTTCAACATCCGCGGCATCGCCACCAGCGTGACGGGCGGCAACACGCAGGATCCGGTGGCGGTCTATGTCAACGACACGCCCGTCACCGATACGTTCGGCGCGGCGGCCCAGCCCGATCTGCGCCTGTTCGACGTGGAGCGGATCGAGGTGCTGCGCGGGCCGCAGGGCACCTTGTTCGGTTCCGGTTCGCTCGGCGGCACGATCCGGATCATCACCAACAAGCCGGATGCCACGCGGTTCGAGGCGGCGGGGCGCGTCGATCTCGGCGTGACCAAGGGCGGGGCGTTCCGCCAGCGCTATGATGCGATGGTCAACATGCCGTTGGCTGCCGACACGCTCGCCTTGCGCGTCGTCGGCTATTATCGCGACGAACAGGGATGGGTGAAGAACGCCGCGCTTGGTACGCGCAACGACGCGATCGACTGGGGCGGCCGCGTCGCGCTGCGCTGGACCCCGAGCGATACGCTCGCGATCAAGGCCGAGATTTTCCATCAGGACAGCGATCCCGAAGACGCCGATGGCTGGAATCCGGCGCTCGGCAGATTCAAGCGGTCCTCGTCGGTCGCGGAAGGGCGCCCGAACCGGATCACCAATTATAATCTGTCGATCGACTATGAGATTGCCGATTTCGCGACGCTGACTTCGTCCACCACCTATCAGCAAAGCAAGACTGCGCTGATCTCGGATCTCGGCGATCTGTTCGGTCTCGGCCTTCCCGTCGTCTCCCGAAACGATCCGTGGAATTCACGCTTCTTCGTTCAGGAGGGGCGGCTGGTATCGAACACGGAATCGCCGTTCCAATGGGTGCTCGGCGGCTTCTACATCAAACGCAGGACGGGCGTTCCCAATTATCTGATCGAGGTGGTCGGCCTCGACGATCTGTTCGGCGGCGCGATCGGCAGCGATGCCTATTTCGATACCGACATCACCACCCGGTCGAGTGAATTGGCGGGATATGCCGATGCCAGCTACGAGATCGTCGACGGGCTGAAGCTGCGCGGCGGCGCGCGCGTGTTCCGCACGACCGCCAGCTATGACGAGAAGAACCGGCGCGTGCTGGACTTCGCGACCTTCACCTATTTCGATCCGGTCAGTTTCAGGAACCGCGGGTCGGGGACCAACACCACCTGGCGCACCGGCATCTCCTACGAGCCCGACCGGAACCTGCTGTTCTACGCTAATGTCAGCAAGGGTTTCCGGATCGGGCAGGTGAATGCCAATCGCGGGCCGAGCCAGATCGATCCCGGCGATTATGTGATCCCCGAAGGCTATGAGCCGGATTCGACGATCAATTACGAGATCGGCACCAAGACGAGCTGGCTGGACGGCGCGCTGACGCTCAACCTCACGGGCTTCTACATCGACTGGACGAATATCCAGATCGACGGGCAGCGCATCTCGGATCGACGCAGCTTCATCGCCAATGCTGGCAAGGCGAGCGTTCGGGGCATCGAATTCGAAATGGCCGCACGGCCGGCCAGGGGCTTCAACGTCTATGGCAATGTCACGATCCAGGACGGCAAGATCGACAGCGTGCCGACCAACATCATCGTACCCGCGGCCAAGGGCGATACATTACCCGGCCTCGCCAAGTGGAAATTGTCCGGCGGCTTCGAATATCGCTGGGATATGGGCGGCAGCAATCAGGCCTATGTGCGGGTCGACGGCCAGTTCACCGACAGCTCACCCAATGCGTTCGCCAATCGCGGACTGAATCCGCTCTTCGCCATCAATGACGACTATTCGTCGCTCGATGCCGCGATCGGCCTCGACACGTCCTGGGGCAGCGTCGCCATTTATGGCGAGAATCTGACCGACAATGACGCCGTCATCCTGAAGACGCCCAGTTCGCCCAATCCCTATGTGACGTTGCGGCCGCTGACTGCCGGTCTGCGCGTGACGGTTCGTCGCTGAGATGTGTCGTCGACGGATAGCGGAGGCATCGAGATGAACGCTCGGAGCGAGACATCGTCCTATCCGGGCCCGGGCCGCGCCCGCTATGCCCAGCTGGTGCTGGCATCCATCGCGGTCTTCACGACCATGGACATGCAGATCGTCGGCCTCCTGGCCGAACCGATGAAGCATGATCTGGGGCTCACCGATGTGCAGCTCGGCCTGGCGCATGCGACATCGTTCTACGCCGCCTATGGCCTGCTGGCGACGCCGATGGGCATGCTGGTCGACCGGCTGGTGCGCGTCCGCATGCTGGTCGCCGCCATGATCCTCTGGTGCGGCGGCCTGGCACTGACCGGCATGTCCACCGATTTCTGTATGCTGGCCGCGGCCAAGACCATATTGGGCGTCGCCAATGCGATCACCTATCCGGCGGCGATGTCGCTGATGGCCGATCATTTCGCGCCGGCGAAACGCGCCTTTGCGACCATGAGCTATCCGATGGGCCAGACATTGGGGCAGGTCGGTGCGCTGCTGGTCGGCGGTCTTGGCTATTCGAGCCTTGTCGGGATGGTCGCCGCCAATCCCGACGCGCTGCACGGCCTGGCACCCTGGCGCGTCGTTCCGCTGCTCTTCGCGATGCTCGGCCTGTTCCTGCTGCCGCTGCTGTTCGCGATGCGCGAACCCGCCCGTATGGAAATGGGGGAGCGGGGTCGCGGATCGTTACGCAAGCTCTGGGCGTATCGCCGGTTTCTGCTCCCCCTTTTCGCGGGCATGACTTTCCTCGCTGGGGCCTCCACCGGCGTCCAGGTCTGGTTCGCGCCGGCACTGATGCGCCTCTACAATCTGCAGCCCGGCGATTTCGCCATCGGTTTCAGCATCCAGATGCTGGCGACGAGCCTGATCAGCCTTGCCGCCAGCAGCACGCTGGTCAACCTCGCGCGTGACCGGGGCGGCGATCGGCTGCTGATGTTGCCCGCCGCGATCGCCGCCACGCTGTGCGCGCCGGCTGCATTCATGGCGCTGACGCCCAACGTCATCTGGTTCGCCGCGTTCAGCGCCGTGTTCGCGGTTGCGGGCGGCATCGCGATCGCGATCCCCGTCATCGCCATCAGCCTTCGTATCCCAAACGAACTGCGTGGGCTCACCATGGGGCTCTATGTCGTGCTGATCTCCGTCACCGGCGCGATCGGATCGCCTTTGGTCGGTTTCGTGAGCGGCATATTGGGTGGGGAGATGATGCTGGGCCATGCGATGGCGGCGGTCGGCGCGCCATTCGCTCTGCTCGCCGGTTTGAGCTTCTGGATCGCGACCCGCGCCGGGCCTGGCGGCGACGATCCGGCAGCCGCCACCGAATTCCCCGAAAAGATAATGCCTCAAGGAGCCTGATATGAGCATGACCACGACGACCCTGTCTGCGGAGCGCTACGCGCGCGCGGCAGCCTTCACGCCATCGAAGCTCGGCACCAGGCTGGGTGGTCTGATCGGCGACGGCTATTGGCTCGATGATCGGCGCTACTTCTTCTGCGTCACCGAAGTCGATGCGGAGGGCGGTCAGGTGAACCGGCCCAGGGTTGCCGACACGGCCAGCGGTACGGTGGCGCCGGTGCTGGCGGCCGATGCGCTCGCCGCGCTGATCTCCGGCCATAGCGGCAAGGACGTGGCGGCGACGGATCTGGCTGCCGCACAATATGACATGCCCGATGCAGGCACGCTCGTGGTGATGCTGGGCACCGACATCTATCATGTCGCGATCGATGGCCCGACCTTGGTGAGGGCCGAGGCCTTGGATCCGGCGATGGCGCTCCATTCGCCGGACGGCAGCCAGGCGTGCGTCCTCAAGGATCATGCGATCTGGGTGAAGGATCGCGCGACCGGCATCGCCAGCCAGCTCACACCGGACGGTGCACGTCACCATGGCTATGGCGAGATTCCGGAATCGGGGATCATGCCGGTGTCGAGCCGCAAGACGCCGATGCCGTGCGGCCTGTGGTCGGCCGATTCCGAATGGTTCGTCACCCATCGGATCGACGAGCGCGACCTGCCTGAAAGCGGGCTGGTCGAAAACGCGCCGGCGGACAGCAAGCGCGCAATACCGCATGTCTTCAAGGTCGCCGGCCCTGACCATGACCTGCCGAAGCTGGAGTTCGTCGCTTTCCATCTGCCGAGCGGCCGCTCGGTCAGCTCGGCCGACCGGCCGCTGATCGTGCAGGTCTTTTCACCCTTTCTCTATCGCGGCGCCTGGTTTGCGGGCGACAGTCTCTATTTTTTCGATTGGGAGCGCTTTTCGTCCGCGGTCGCGCTGGTTGCTATGAATCTCGAAACGGGCGTGGTCAGGACGATCCTTTCAGAAACGGCCGAAACCGGCTGGATCGACGTCCATCCGATGATCGTCGGCCAGCCGATCGTCCGTCCCTTGCCTGGCTCCGGCGAACTGATCTGGTTTTCGCAGCGCGACGGCTGGGGCCATCTCTACCTTCATGACCTGGCCAGCGGCGCGCTCAAGAACCGGATCACCGAAGGCGCATGGATGGTGCGCGAAATCGTCCATGTCGACGAAGCCGGGCGGCGTATCCTGTTCCTCGCCAGCGGCTTCGACGACGCCAGCGATCTCGGCCAGCGCCGGCTCTGCGCGATCAATTTCGACGGCAGCGGGTTCGAGACGCTGCTCGGCATCGATGGGGACGTTGCGGTCAAATCCGATCCTATGTCCGGTATCGACCAGCTCAAGCCCTTTCGTCCATCCTATGCGTGGAGCGGCGCATCGCCCGATGGCCGTCATGTCGTCGCCAGCCTTGGCCGGGCAGACATGGCGACGCGAACCGTCCTGATCGAGATCGCGACCGGCCAGCAAGTCGAACTCGCGGCGGTCGATATCGACGCCCATTGGGCGGCGCCCCAGCCTCGCTTGTTCGAGGCGCTGGCCGCCGATGGCGTGACGCGCCTGTTCGGGGCGATGTATGTCCCCTCCGACTTCGATGAGACCAGATCCTATCCGCTGGTCGACTATATCTACCCCGGCCCGCAACTGAACTGGTATGCGCGCCGTTTCCCCAACGGCATGGCGGCCATGCTCCAGTCGGTGGTGGAACTCGGCATGGTCGGGATCATCATCGAAACCCGCGGCATGCCCAATCGCAACCGTGCTTTCCACCAGGCTGGGCAGGGCCGGATGCTCGAGCCACAGCTCAGCGACCATGTCGCGGTGATCGAGCAGCTTTGCCAGCGCCACGACTTTCTCGATCGCGATCGCGTCGGCATGTTCGGCCAGTCGGGCGGCGGCCATGCGACCGCGCGGGCGCTGTTCGACTATCCGGAAGTGTTCAAGGCCGGTGTCTCGGTCTGCGGCAATCACGACAATCGCAACTATATCGCGCACTGGATCGACAAATATGGCGGGCGGCCCGGCACGCCCGAGCGCGACAGCCAATCGAACGCCTCGGTCGCGCATCAGCTGCAGGGCAAGCTGTTCCTGATCCATGGCGACATGGACGAGAATGTCCATCCCGGCCACACCCTTGCCGTTTCCGCCGCGCTGATCGCGGCCGGCAAGGATTTCGACCAGCTGATCGTGCCCGGCGCCGGTCACGGTGTTCTCGGGGAAAGCCCGTATGTGCTTCAGCGCCTCTGGAATTTCTTTGCGCGCCACCTGCTCGGCGCTGAGCCACCCGCCGGTTTCACGCTGGATTATGCACCCGGCGAAGCGATGGCCGGCATGCGCATGATGATGGCCGACCTTAGCTAATCACAGGAAAATCAATGACTCAGCACCTCAATTTCAAGCCCGATTCCAGCTTTTCGGGTGATGCGCTCGGCCGGTGCGCGCGTGTGGTCGACGATTTTGTCGATCGGCTCGGCAATCTCGGCGCGTTGCTGGCGATCGACGTCGCCGGCATCGGTCGCGTGACGTTCACCGCCGGCCATTCCGATCTGGACAGGAGCCGCGCGGTCCAGCCCGGCGACGCCTTCCAGATCGGCAGTCAGAGCAAGACGATCACCGCGATGGTGTTGTTCCTGATGGCGCGCGACGGTCTGCTCGATCTCGACGACCCCGTGCATGTTCATCTCGACCTGCCGATCGATCGCCGGATCACCGTGCGCCATCTGCTGATGAACAGCTCGGGTCTGGGCGAATTCCTGTTGGGGGCGGGGCTCCAGTTCGACATGCGGCTCAGCATGGCGCCGCGCGACCTGGTGGCGCTGGCATTGCCGCAGGGGCAGATTTTCGAGCCCGGCGAACGCTTCGACTATTGCAATACCGGCTGGATCATTGCCGCGATGGTGATCGAGGCGGTTGCCGGACAATCCTATGGCACAGTTTGCGCCGATCGGATCGTGGCGCCGCTTGGCCTTGGCCATACCGGCTTTGGCGGGATCGTCCCCGATGCCGAAGTGATGCGCGGCTATGCGACATTCCCCACCGATCCGATGCCCGTCGATATGACGCCCCATCTCAGCTGGGCGTTCGGTGCCGGCGACGGTATCGCCAGCGCCGCGGATATCATCGCCATCTATGGCAGTCTGCTCCGCAAGGACAGCCCGCTCGGTATCACCCTTGAGGATCTTGCCGGCCGGACGATGAAACCGTCGGCCAAGCCTTATTTCCCGATGAGCCTGGGCACCGAATATGGCCTCGGTCTCGAGCGGCGGGCCTGGGCGGGCCGTGAAGTCTGGGGGCATCCGGGATCGACGATGTCGACCCGTAGCGCGACCTGGATCGATGCGGAACTCGGCATCGGCGTCGCGAGCTGCGTGACGACGCATGTCGAACGGGACGCGCCGCCGGACGATCTTCGCTATCCGCGTGCGCAGCTCTTCTCGATGGCGCTCAACACCGCCTATGCGCTTGCCGCCGATCGCGGTTCATAGACGCGCCGGAAACCAGCCGGAGCGCCGAAGGACCTGTTCGGGTCGTTCAGCGCTCCGGCAATTCGTAATTTATACGTTGAACCTGAACAGCATCACATCGCCGTCCTTGACGACATAGTCCTTGCCTTCGGAGCGCAGTTTCCCGGCGTCGCGTGCGCCGGTCTCGCCCTTGCAGGTGATATAATCATCGAACGCGATCGTTTCAGCACGGATGAAGCCGCGCTCGAAATCGGTGTGGATCTCGCCGGCGGCCTGCGGCGCCTTGGCGCCTTTCTCGACCGTCCAGGCGCGCGCTTCCTTGGGGCCGACGGTGAAGAAGGTCAGCAGGTGGAGCAGCTTGTACCCGGCGGTGATGACGCGGGCGAGCCCGGTTTCCTCAAGTCCCAGCTCGGCGAGGAACTCGCCGCGCTCCTCGGGGGCCATCGTCGCGATCTCGGCCTCGATCGCGGCCGAGACGACGACGGCCTCGGCGCCCTCGGACTTGGCCTTTTCGAAGACGCGCGCGGAAAAGGCGTTGCCGTTGGCGGCATCCTCCTCATTGACGTTGCAGACATAGAGGACGGGCTTGGCGGTCAGCAATTGCGCCTGTTCAAGCACGCGCTTCTCTTCCTCGTCCTTGGGCATTGTCAGCCGCGCCGGCTTGCCGTCGCGCAGCAGCTCGAGCGCCTGGCCGAGCACCGAGGCGGCGATCTTCGCTTCCTTGTCGCCCTGTGCTGCCTTCTTGGCATAATTGGGCACACGCTTCTCGAGGCTTTCCAGATCGGACAGCATCAGTTCGGTTTCGACCGTCTCCGCATCGGCGATAGGATCCACCTTGTTGTCGACATGCTGGATGTCGTCATTCTCGAAGCAGCGCAGCACATGGACGATCGCGTCCACTTCGCGGATATTGCCGAGGAACTGGTTGCCCAGCCCTTCGCCCTTGCTGGCGCCGCGTACGAGGCCGGCAATGTCGACGAAGCCAAGCTGCGTCTCGATGATCTTCGCCGATCCCGCGATCCCGGCGAGCGCCTGGAGGCGTTCGTCAGGCACGGCGACGTTGCCGACATTGGGCTCGATCGTGCAGAACGGATAATTCGCCGCCTGCGCTGCGGCGGTTTCGGTCAGCGCGTTGAAAAGAGTGGACTTGCCGACGTTCGGAAGGCCAACGATGCCGCAGCGGAAACCCATGTTGCTTTTTATCCTTCGGTATCATTCCCGCGAATGCGGGAATCCGTGCGATGCCCGTGCGAGTCTGTGAAATCGTCTGGAGTCCCGCTTTCGCGGGAATGACAATGAGGGTCAATGTGCGGATCAATCCTGAAGCCGCAATGCCACCTCGTTCATGAAACGGGCATCGTCGCTGTCTGCCAGCCATGAGGCTTCGGCCGCGATCGCGCCGAGCATGTCGGACAGCGGCTCGATCTCGACCTTCGCATAGCTGCCCAGCACATGGCCGGTCACCCGGTCCTTGTGGCCGGGATGGCCGATGCCGATGCGCACGCGGCGAAATTCATTTCCGATATGCGCTTCGGTCGAGCGCAGGCCGTTATGGCCCGCAGTGCCGCCGCCCGTCTTCACCTTCACCTTGAACGGCGCCAGGTCGAGCTCGTCGTGGAAGACGGTGACGTCGCCCGTATCGAGCTTGTAGAAGCGCATGGCCTCGCCGACGGCGCGACCGCTCTCGTTCATGAAGGTGGCGGGCTTCAGCAGCAGGATCTTGCTCGATCCGATGCGGCCTTCCTGCGTCCAGCCCTGAAATGCCTTCCGGACCGGCGCGAAGCCATGGACTTCGGCGATCGCATCGATGGCCATGAAGCCGACATTGTGCCGGTGCATGGCGTATTGCGCGCCGGGATTACCGAGACCGACCCATATCTGCATTGGTTCGTGCTCGTTGGCCTGTTGCCGTCACCCCGGCGGCTGCCGAGGTGACGGGAAACAGGCGTTGCGCGATTACTCGCCTTCGGTCGTGGTCTCGTTGTCGCCTTCGCTCGACTTGAGCGCCGACGGTGCAACGATCGTGGCGATGGTGAAGTCGCGGTCGGTGATCGCCGACTCGGCGCCCTTGGGCAGCTTCACCGCAGAGATGTGGATCGAATCGCCCACATCGAAGCCGGCCAGCGAGATGTCGATCTGGTCGGGGATCTCGGCTGCGTCGCAGATGAGCTCAAGCTCGTGGCGCACGATGTTGAGAACGCCGCCGCGCTTGATGCCGGGCGAGGTTTCTTCATCGATGAAGTGCACCGGCACTTCGACATGCACCTTCGCGTGCTCGCTGATGCGCAGGAAATCGACATGCAACGGGCGATCGGTGACGGGATGGAATGCCACGTCCTTGGGCAGGGTGCGGACGGCCTTGCCACCGATGTCGAGCATGACGACGGTGTTCATGAAGTGGCCGTTCGAAAGCTGCTTGATCAGGAGCTTTTCCTCGACGTGAATCGAGACGGGGTCTTCCTTGTTTCCATAGATGACGGCGGGCACGCGGCCTTCACGGCGGAGGGCACGGGAGGCTCCCTTGCCAGCCCGATCGCGCGCTTCGGCCGACAGCGTAAGCTGATCGCTCATATGCATGTCTCCAAATGCTGGTTGTACGATCCCGCCACGCCTCCAGGGATGACCATGACGGGAAGCGCGGGCCTATAGGCGGAACGGCGCCACGATGCAAGTCGCGGAACGGGGCGCGGCCTATTGCAGCCGCTTCACCTTCAGCCCCTGCGCCTCGAGCAGCGACTGGACCGAATCGGCGCCGGCGAGATGGCCCGCACCCACCGCGACCATCACGGTGCCGGGCGTGTCCAGCCGCTTCCTGACCCAGTCGGCCCATGCGGCATTGCGGCGATGGAACAGCGCCTCGGCCAGCTCGGGGGATTCCCGCATTTCGGTGTCGAAGCTGGCCGCGATCTTTTTCGTGTCGCCGCTCGACCAGGCCTCGATCATCTTGGTGAATGCGGCGTTGGTATCGGCTGCGCCGTCGACCACGCTCGTCAGGAAACGGCGTTGCGTCGCCTCGGGCAGACCGTCGAACAGGCGCATCTGCCCTTCGACGCTTTCGAGCGCGGCGACCGGCTTGCCCGCGGTCTTGAAACTGTCGCCGAGCTGTTGCTCGACGCCCGCGCCGGGCTTGGAGTCGAGCGTCCGCAGCGTCGCCGATGCGAGTGCGATCGCCGCCGCCCAGGTTTCGAGCCCGTCGAGGGTTTCCCTTGGAATCTCGCTGCGCACGATCAATGCGTCGAGCGCGGCGCGTTTGCCTGGCGGCACGCGATCGGCCAGCGGCGGCAGGCCGGGGGAATAGGCCAGTGCACGCATGGCCGCCGCCTGCTGATCGGCGATGCCGTCGGGAACGATTTCCAGCACGAGTTGCTGCGCGCTCGCGGCCGCATCGTCGAATATCTTGGTCCGCCACCGTGTGTCGGGGGGCAGCAAATGGATCGTGCCGAACAGATAGATGGTCGTGTCGGCGTCGGACACTTGCCACAGCGCGGGACGGGGTGCGGGCTCGGCCGGGGCGGAGGCGCAGCCGGCGAGCAGGGACCCGATAAAAGCGGGAAGGGAGAGCAGGAACCGTTTCATCCGCCGCCATATCGGGATGCGAGGCTGACGGTGCAATGAACAATCCGGTGGTGCGGGCTGCCGGAGGTTATCGGGTGGCCGATCAGTATTTGATCCGTTTCGCCCTGATCCGATACGTCTTCAACTGATCCTGGACGCTGCCCTTGCCGGCGAGATGTCCCGCGCCGACGGCAATGAAGACGGTGCCTGGTGCCGCCATCCGCTTGTCGATCCAGGCGGCCCAGCGGGCGTTACGGTCGATCAGCAGGATCTTTGCCAGTTCCGGGGTTTTCTCCAGCGAATCGTTCATCAACACGGCAAGCGCGGCGGGATCGCCCTTGGCCCAGGCCCGGTCCATCTTTTCCATCTCGGTGCCGAGAGTCGGAATTTCGTCGACCGTCGAATTGAGAAAGGCGATCTGCTTGTCTTCGGGCAGGCTGTCGAAGAAACCGAGCTGTTGTTCGGCGGATTCGAGCTGGCCCAGTTTCTTGCCTGCTTGTGTTGCGGCACGGGTCAGCACTTTCTCCGCGCCGCTGTTGAGGTCGTAACCGAGCTTGCCGAGCGGCAGGATCCCGAGTGTGATCGACGCCATCCATGGCTTCATCGCCTCGAACGCCTGATAGGGAACACCGAGATCCGCCATCGCCTTGATGTAATTGGCGCGTGCCGGCTCGGCGAGCTTCTGGCTGAGCGGTGGGCCGTCGGGATCGATGCCCTTGCTCGTCATCAGTTTCTGCATGGTCTCCTGATCGGGCTCGATCATTTCGAGCACCAGCTCGTCCGACGCGTCGAACGCCGTCTTCACCGCCTCGTCGAACCAGGACAGGCCGGGTTTCAGGATATGGACGGTCCCGAACAGATAGATCGTGGTGTCCGCATCCTTCACCACCCAGAGCGCGGGATCGGCATCGACGGTCCCGGACGATGGCGCCTGCGCGGCAAGCGGTGTCGTCATCATCGCGGCACCGGCCAGCATCACGCCGAAAAGCTTCTTCATATTACCGTCCTTGTCCGGGAGATCGGGTATGTCCCGGTTCAGTAGAGCGTGCCGGCACCGCCTCCGCAAGCCCCGCGATGACGCCTGTGCTTCTTGACCATCAGGGATGCATCCGCCAAAGGCTCGCGCGAGTTTTTTTGCATCTGCGAAGGCCGGAATTTGACCGACTCGAAGCCCCCGAGCTTCCAGCAGCTCATCCTCACGCTCCATGACTATTGGAGCGAGCAAGGCTGCGTGATCCTCCAGCCCTACGACATGCGGATGGGCGCAGGTACTTTCCATCCGGCAACGACGTTGCGCGCGCTCGGGCCCGATCCTTGGAATGCCGCGTTCGTCCAGCCGTGCCGCAGGCCGACCGACGGCCGTTATGGCGAGAATCCGAATCGCGGACAGCATTATTACCAGTATCAGGTGATACTGAAACCCAGCCCGTCCAACCTGCAGGATCTCTATCTGGGGTCGCTGAAGCGGATCGGCATCGATTTTTCGAAGCACGATATCCGCTTTGTCGAGGATGATTGGGAGAGCCCGACGCTTGGCGCCTGGGGCTTGGGCTGGGAAGTCTGGTGCGACGGCATGGAAGTGACGCAGTTCACCTATTTCCAGCAGATGGGCGGCTTCGACTGCAAGCCGGTGGCGGGCGAGTTGACCTATGGGCTCGAGCGCCTGGCCATGTACATCCAGGGCGTCGACAGCATGTACGACCTCGATTTCAACGGTCGCGGCGTCACCTATGGCGACATCTTCCTCGAGAATGAGCGTCAGATGTCGACCTGGAATTTCGAGGTCGCGGACACCGACCGGCTGTTCGACCTGTTCCGCAAGGCGGCGGCCGAATGCGAATTGTGTCTGGAACGCAAGCTGCCGATCCCCGCCTATGAGCAGGCGATCGAGGCGAGCCATATCTTCAACCTGCTCAATGCGCGCGGCGTGATCTCGGTTGCCGAGCGCCAGGCCTATATCGGCCGCGTCCGTGACTTGGCGAAGGGCAGCTGTGCGGCCTGGATGGAGCATAACGGGTGGACGGCGTGATGGCTGATTTCCTGCTCGAGCTGCTGTCCGAGGAAATCCCTGCGCGAATGCAGGACAAGGCGCGCGCCGATCTGGCGCGATTGTTCGGCGAGGAACTGACGAAGTCGGGCCTGGCCCCGTCCGCGATCGAGACCTTCGCGACACCAAGGCGCCTCGCGCTGATCGCGCGCGGCTTGCCGTTGCAGACCGAAGCAGTGTCGGAGGAACGCAAAGGCCCCCGCGCCAACGCGCCCGAACAGGCGCTGGCCGGCTTCCTGCGCGCGACCGGCCTCGCGCGCGAGCAACTCGTCGAACGCGACGGCATCCTCTTCGCGGTGATCGAAAAGCCCGGCCGCGCCACTGTCGAGGTGCTTGCCGAAGCGGTGCCCGCGATCGTCCGCGCCTTTCCCTGGCCCAAGTCGATGCGCTGGGGCGCCGCCAGCCTGACCACCGAAAGCTTGCGCTGGGTGCGTCCGTTGCAGGGTATCGTCGCGTTGTTCGGTGACACCGTCGTGCCGATCGAGATCGAGGGTGTGACCTCGGGCGCCGAGACGGTCGGCCATCGTTTCCATCATCCCGGCCGGATCACGATCGGCAATGCCGACGATTACGCCACGAAGCTGCGTGCCTGCCACGTGATCGTCGACCAGGAGGCGCGCAAGGCGCTGATCCGTGAGGGCGCCGCCGCTGCGGCCGCCAATGCCGGACTGGTGCTCGTCGAGGACGAAGGCCTGGTGATCGAGAATGCCGGGCTCACCGAATGGCCCGTGCCTTTGCTCGGATCCTTCGATCCCGCCTTCCTCCAGGTGCCGCGCGAGGTGATCCAGCTCACCATGCGCACCAACCAGAAATATTTCGCGGTCAATGATCGCGAAGGCAAGCTTGCGCCCAACTTCATCTGCACCGCGAACATCGTGGCGGCGGACGGCGGCGCGAAAATCGTCGACGGCAATCGCAAGGTGCTGGCGGCACGGCTGTCGGATGCGAAATTCTTCTGGGAACAGGATCTGAAGGCGCCGCTCGACGCCTATCTGCCCAAGCTCGAGAACATGCTGTTCTATGAAGGCATGGGCACGCTGCGCGCCAAGGCCGAGCGCATCGCCGGGCTCGCGGCCTGGATTGCCACGGAATATTTCCCCGAGCGCGATCCGGAGACCGCGCGGCGCGCCGGCCTGCTGGCCAAGGCCGACCTCGCGACCGGCATGGTCGGCGAGTTTCCGGAGCTTCAGGGCATTATGGGCGGCTATTATGCCGAGCATGCCGGGGAAAAGCCGGGCACGGTTTCCGCGCTGCAGCAGCAATATGTCGCAGCGGTCGAGGGCTGCATCCCCGCATGCGTCGCTCTCGCCGATCGCGTTGACACGCTTGCCGCCTTTTTCGCGCAGGGCATCCGGCCCACCGGCTCGAAGGATCCCTTCGCGCTCCGCCGCGCCGCGCTGCAGACGATCCAGACGATCCTGGTCAACGGCACTCGGCTGAATCTGCTCGCCATGTTCGAACGCGCCAAATCCGGCCTGTCGGTGGGCGGGAAGGGCGTATCGCTCGACACTGGCGAATTGCTCGATTTCTTCGCCGATCGCCTCAAGGTCCAGCAGCGCGAGGCGGGCGTCCGTCACGACTTGATCGACGCGGTGTTCGCGCTGGGTGGCGAGGACGATCTCGTCCGACTGCTGGCACGGGTGCAGGCGCTGCAGGGCTTTGTCGCGACCGAGGACGGCGCCAATCTGCTCGCCGGTTACAAGCGTGCGGCCAATATCCTGAAGAAGGAGGCTGCGCCGACCGTCGCGCCCGCCGCGCCGACCGAGCCGGCCGAGGTCGCGCTGGTTGCAGCGCTCGACGCGGCGGAGCCAAAGGCCGAGGCCGCGATCGCCGCCGAGGATTTCGAAGGTGCGATGGCGGCGCTCGCCATGCTGCGTGCACCGATCGACAGCTTTTTCGAAGCGGTGATGGTCAATGATGCCGACCCGGCAAAGCGGGCGGCGCGACTGGGGATGCTGGCACGGGTTCGCGATGCGGTGCATCGCGTCGCGGATTTTTCGAAAATAGAGGGCTGAGCGCGACTTCCACATCACTCCCGGAAAGAGCGAAGCGAAGCTCCACATTTCAACAGGGACGGAACGATGACCCAATATGTCTACCGCTTCGGCGGCGGTGTGTCGGACGGCGGCCAGGGGAACAAGAATCTCCTCGGCGGCAAGGGTGCCAATCTCGACGGCATGGCCTCGATCGGCCTGCCGGTCCCTCCGGGTTTCACCATCACCACCGAGATGTGCACGCTCTATTATGAGGAAGGCGAGACTTTCCCCGCCAGCGTGAAGGCCGAAGTCGCGAACGGCATCGCCCATATCGAGGCGGTGACCGGCAAGGTCTTCGGCGATGCCGCCGATCCGCTGCTCGTCTCGGTCCGCTCCGGTGCGCGCGTCTCGATGCCCGGCATGATGGATACCGTTCTCAACCTGGGTCTGAACGACGAGACGGTGAAGGGGCTCGCCGAGACGTCGGGCGATGCGCGCTTCGCCTGGGACAGCTATCGCCGCTTCATCCAGATGTATTCGGACGTCGTTCTCGAACTCGATCACGGCGCATTCGAGGAAGCGCTGGAGATCGCCAAGGAAGACAAGGGTTTCCATCTCGATACGCAGATGGGTGCCGAGGACTGGCAGGCGCTGGTCGCCGAGTACAAGTCGCTCGTCGAGCAGCAATGGGGCAAGCCCTTCCCGCAAGACGTGCACGACCAGCTCTGGGGTGCGGTCGGCGCGGTGTTCGGATCATGGCAGTCGGAACGCGCCAAGGTCTATCGCCGATTGAACGACATCCCCGGCGACTGGGGCACCGCGGTCAACGTCCAGGCGATGGTGTTCGGCAATATGGGTGACACCTCGGCAACGGGCGTGGCCTTCACCCGCGATCCCGCGACCGGTGAGCGCGCTTATTATGGCGAGTTCCTGATCAATGCGCAGGGCGAGGACGTGGTCGCGGGTATCCGCACGCCGCAATATCTGACGAAAACCGCGCGCGAGCGGGCAGGGGCCAAGCCGCTTTCGATGGAAGAGGCGATGCCGGAGACCTTCGAGGAACTGGCGCGCGTGTTCGACCTGCTCGAGACGCATTATCGCGACATGCAGGATATCGAGTTCACCGTGCAGCAGGGCAAGCTCTGGATGCTCCAGACCCGCTCCGGCAAGCGGACGGCGAAAGCGGCTTTGCGGATCTCGGTCGACATGGCCGATGAAGGCCTGATCACGCGCGAGGAAGCGATTGCGCGCGTCGATCCGGCTGCGCTCGACCAGTTGCTCCATCCGACGCTCGATCCCAATGCGCCGCGCGATGTGCTGGCCAAGGGGCTGCCGGCGTCGCCGGGCGCGGCCTCGGGCATGGCGGTGTTCGACAGCGACACTGCGGAGAAGCGTGCCGAAATGGGCGATGCGGTGATCCTGGTGCGCACCGAGACCAGCCCCGAGGATATCCATGGCATGCACGCTGCCAAGGGCATCCTGACGGCGCGCGGCGGTATGACCAGTCACGCTGCGGTTGTCGCGCGCGGCATGGGCCGGCCCTGCGTTTCGGGCGTCGGTACGCTTGCGATCGATGCGAAGGCCAAGCTGATGCGCGTCGGATCGCGCGAAGTGAAGGAAGGCGATATCATCACCATCGACGGCGCGTCGGGTGAAGTGATGCTGGGCTTGGTGCCCACCGTCCAACCCGAACTGGCCGGCGATTTCGGTACGCTGATGGAATGGGCCGACAAGGTTCGTCGGCTCAAGGTCCGCGCCAATGCGGAAACCCCGCTCGACTGCCGCACCGCGCGCGAGTTCGGCGCCGAGGGCGTCGGCCTGTGCCGCACCGAGCATATGTTCTTCGACGCCGGCCGGATCACGGCGGTGCGCCAGATGATCCTGGCGGACAGCGAGGCGGGCCGCCGCGCGGCGCTGGAGAAGCTGCTGCCTGAACAGCGCAAGGACTTCACCGAGATCTTCGAGGTGATGGCGGGCCTGCCCGTCACGATCCGCTTGCTCGATCCGCCGCTCCACGAATTCCTGCCGCATGAAGAGGCGGAGTTTGCCGATGTTGCCGCCGCCGCCGATGTCAGCATCGAGATGCTCAAGCGGCGTGCGGCCGAGCTTCATGAGGTCAATCCGATGCTCGGCCATCGCGGCTGCCGTCTCGGCGTCACCTATCCCGAGATCTACGAGATGCAGGCGCGCGCGATCTTCGAGGCGGCGCTTGACGTGGCGGCGAAGTCGGGCGACGCGCCGATCCCCGAGGTCATGATCCCGCTGGTCGCGACGAAGCGCGAGCTGGAGCTGATGAAGACGATCGTCGACAAGACTGCGCAGGCGGTGTTCGCCGAACGTGGCGCGACCGTCGAGTATCTGGTCGGCACGATGATCGAGCTGCCGCGCGCCGCGCTGATGGCGGGCGAGATCGCCGAGGTCGGCGAATTCTTCAGCTTCGGCACCAACGATCTGACGCAAACCACGCTCGGCGTCAGCCGCGACGATGCGGGCCGGTTCCTGACGACCTATGTCGACAAGGGCATCTTTGCGCGCGACCCGTTCGTCAGCTTGGATATCGAAGGTGTCGGTCAGTTGATCGCGTTGGCGGCGGAGCGGGGCAGGGCGACGCGGCCGGACATCAAGCTGGGCATTTGCGGCGAGCATGGCGGCGACCCCGCCAGCATCGGCTTTTGTGAAAAGACCGGGCTCGATTACGTCTCGGCCTCACCCTATCGCGTACCGATCGCCCGTTTGGCCGCCGCGCAGGCCGCGCTGAAGGCGTGAATGAGCTGCCCCGGCTTTTCATGCCGGGGCAGTATCCTGTCAGGGCGCCGCGCCGGTGGCGTTCCCGCTCAGGAAGCTGTCGGAGATCGAGCAGGCCGCGGGGCCGAGGATCACGACGAACAGCACGGGCAGGATGAACAGGATCAGCGGCACGGTCATGATCGCCGGCAGCCGCGCGGCCTTTTCCTCGGCGCGCATCATGCGTTCGTTGCGGAATTCGGCCGAAAGCACGCGCAGCGCCGAGGCGAGCGGCGTGCCGTATTTCTCGGTCTGGATCATGGTGGTCACGACGCCGCGAATGGCTTCGAGATCGACGCGCGAGGCCAGATTTTCGAACGCCATGCGACGTTCGGTGAGAAAGCCCAGCTCGATCGCGGTGAGCGCGAATTCCTCACCCAGTTCGGGATAGGCGCGGCCGAGCTCGCGTGAGACCCGGCCGAAAGCGGCATCGACGGTGAGGCCTGCCTCGGCGCAGATCACGAGCAGGTCGAGTGCGTCGGGCAGACCCTTGCGGATCGCGTCGCTGCGCTTCTGGATCTTGTTCTTGATATAGATGTCCGGAGCCTTGTAGCTCAGGATCAGAGCACCGGCCGCCAGACCGAATTTCTTGATCGCGCTCCAGTCCGGAAACCAGTCGAGCACATAGACGCCGAGCACGACGGTGCCGCCGATCACGAGCGGCAGGATCATGCGCGCGAAGATGACGGTGACCGCCAGATCCTTGGATCGGATGCCCGCCTGGGCCAGCTTGATCTGCGCCGCTTTCACCTGCTCGTCCTGCAGCACCTTGAAGGTCTTCAGGAACTCGCGGATACGGTCGGTGGTCTCGCTCTGATGGACCAGCTTGGCCCGGCGGCGGGAGGTTGAGGCGACGATACCGGCCTTGAGCTGCTCGCGCCGTGCGTTGAGTGCCTTGACGCGTTTGATCATCGGGTCGCGCACGGTGGTCGCCGCGTAGAGCGCGACGAGCATGGCGAAAGTCGCGACGGCGGCCAGAATGGTCGCCACCCAGATCACGTCGACTCCCAACAGGGTCGGTCCGGCAGGTGCGTTGGTCATGTCTATCCGCCCCTTAGATCTCGAAACTGACCATCTTGGCCATGATCGCGCTGCCGATGCCCATCCAGATCAGTCCGCCGAGTCCGGCGATGATCAGCCGCTGATCGCTGAAGAACTGGCCCATGTAGTCGGGGCTCTGTGCGTAGATCAGCGCGAAGACAAGGAAGGGCAGCGAGCCGACGATATAGGCGGAGGCTTTGGATTCCGACGACATCGCCTTGATCTTGAGCTTCATCTGCGCGCGTTTGCGCAGCACGTCGGCCAAGTTGGACAATGTCTCGGCCAGATTGCCGCCGGTCTCGCGCTGGATGGCGAGTGTGATCACGAAGAACTGGAATTCGGGCGTGCCGAGCCGGTCTGCGACATCCTGGAGCGCTGCTTCCATGGTGCGCCCGATGCGGATCTTGTCGCCGACGGTGCTGAACTCCTCGCCAACGGGCCCTGGTATCTCCTTGGCGACGACGGTCAGCGTTTCCGAGATCGGCAGGCCGGCGCGAAGGCCGCGCACGAGCAGCTCGATCGCATCCGGAAAACGCGTCGTGAAGGTCTTGATCCGCTTTCTGATGAGATGGCTGACCGTCATGTGCGGAATCGCCAGCGCCATCATCACGCCCAAAAGGATGGACAGTGCCAAGGGGCCCCCCAGAAGCGTCGCCAGTGTTGTGAAGCCTATGCCGATCGCGAATGAGGCGAGCCCATATTGGCCCAGCGTCCAGTTTTTGCCGGTCCGCGCGATGCGCTGTTTGAGCAATGTGGGATTGGGCAGGATCTGCGAGGCGACATTGTCCATCTTCGTCGCCTGGCGCGCGGAGATCGCCTTGCGCATCTGTGCCTCGATCGAGGCGGCCGCCGATGCGGCGTGACGGTCCTTCGCCGAGGACAGGCGTCGCGACAGCGCCTTGCTGGTCGACGGGCCGGAAAAAGCCACGAAAACCAGCAGCAGGGTGGCGCACGCCCCGATCGTCAGCACGATTATCGGCATCATCGGCCTATTCCCTCAACCGCACCGGATTTCCGGTGCTCCATTCCGACCGCGGCTTCAGGCCGCGGTCTTCGCCCGCTTTGCCTTGGGCATCAGCGATTTTATGTCGCCAAGCTTGCCGAGCAGGGATTTGCCCTTGCTCGAATTGCCTTCGACCTCCGCGACTGCCTCGACGGTCGAGAGCAGACGATTGGAGAGCTCGAGCAACGCCTGACTGACTTTCGAACCTTTGCCGGCTTCAGCCAATGGCTTGCCGAGCTTTGCCGCCTGCGCCGCGATCTTGGTGTCGAGCGGGACGATCATGTCGACCTTGCGTTCGATCGAGGATTCGAACTCCTTGCGGCTCACCTCGGGAGCGCCGGTGGTCGGCACGCGATTGGCGACGACAAGCACACGCGCATGAGGTGCGTTGCTCTTGAGCCACGACTGGATCCTGATGACGTCGCGGGCGGCAGCGAGCGTCAGCTCGGTCACGATGACGGTTGCCTGCACCTCCTGCAGCAGATGCGGATGCTGGATCAGCATGTTGCGCGGCAGATCGATGACGGTGCATTCGAATGCCGCCCGCAGTTCCTCCTGGAGCTGGAAGAACGCTGATCCGTCGGTCAGCATCGACTGGCTGAGCGGCGCTTCGGCCGACAGGATCGACAGCTTGTCGCTTGCCCGCACCATCGCGCGTTCGATGAACAGTCCGTCGATCCGGCTCGGATTCTCGATTGCGTCGGTCAGGCCGCGGCCGGGCTCGAGATCGAGTGCCAGCGCGCCGGTGCCGAAATGGACGTCGAGATCGAGGATCGCGGTCGAGCGGCTGGATTTCTCGCCGAACAGCCAGGCGAGCGAGGTTGCGATGGTGGATGCGCCAACGCCGCCGCGTGCGCCGATGACGGCGGTCATGACATGCGGACGTTCGATACCCGTATCGACATGTTTGGGCGTGCTCAGCGTCGCCTGGGCCTGGGCGAAGGCGTCGCGGAGCTGGTCGGGATTAAGGGGCTTCAGCAGGTAATCCTGGATACCGCTGGCGACGAGATCGCGATAGAGACGTACGTCGTTGACCTGGCCGGCCGCGATCACGATCGTGCCGGGCTCGCAGACTTCGGCAAGTGCGTTGATGTCGTTGAGCGGATCGCCCGATTCCGACAGGTCGACGAACAACAGGTTCGGACTCGCCGAGACCGAGAGCGATTGTACGGCGTTACGCAGCCCGCCCTTGTTGACCTTGTCGGGCAGCCAGCCGAGCTCGACCGCGACCGAGCGCAGCGTCTCGGCCGTCGTCTCGTCGCAGACATAGGCGCTGAACGGTTCGCGGAGCGCTGTGCCGCGCGAAGGATTCCACGGTGCGTTCATGTCATTGCGCTCCCTTGCTGCTCTCTTGTTTCAGATCGGAAGCACCCGTCGGTGCCTTGTCGCGGAAGGTCTTGATCGCCTTGCTCGAAACCCGCGGGTCGGTGCTGCCACTCTGTCCGCGAACGAGATCCTCGGGATTGGCGACCATCGCCGCGAGATTGGTGTTGGATGCGCAGCCATAGTTGGACATGGTCGACGCTTCATATTCGGGCTGGGATGGACGGCTCCAGTCAGGGCAGCCGCGCACCGAAGCCGACATGCGACTGACGACCACGCGGACCATGCCTCCTCCGACGGCCCCCGTCGTGACCGGCGCGCCGTCATTCAGGAGCAGGCCATAGCGTGCGGCCACGGTCGCGACCGCGTCGCGACTGGCCGCGCTGCCATAGGGCGAAGGATCGTCGATCGAGATGCGGTCGCCATAACCGACGCGCAGCGTATCGAACCAGCCGGCAAGGCGCCGGGATTCACCATCCGCCAGCCCGCCATTTCCGCCGGTATTGAGATCGAGCGCATAGTCGAGCCGGTTGACGACCGGCTGATGCACCGGTTCCATGCCCGTATTGCGGGTGCCGCCGCACGCACCGAGCGTCAGGCTGAGTGCGAGAATGACGGGGGTGGCGGCCTTGCGGACGAGATTGCTGTTCATGGAAAGCCTCACAATCAATCGAAGCTGAAACCGGGCTTCGCCGGAGCGGCGCCCTTGGGTTGCGGCACAACCGGTGCCTGGGCCACCTTGGACGCGGGCTGTTGCGGCGCGTTGTCCGGCAGGCTGCCACTGGGCAGCGCGGCGCTGGGGCCGCCGTCCGGAGAGACGCCGGGCTTGATCGTCTGCGGAGCACCCGCCGAAGGCATTGGTCGCTTCTGCCCGGATTTGCCCTCGAAGGTCTGCCCGAGCAGGAAGGCTTCGGCGTCGTTGGTCGCGCGATAGCCATCGTTCGGAAGCGCGATCTCGTTCGCCGACACCGGCTTGACCAGATAAGGCGTGACCACGATCACGAGCTCGCTTTCCGCCCGGGTCCAGCGCTTGGACCGGAACAGGGCACCCAGGATCGGAAGGTCACCCAGAAAAGGGGCCTTATCCATCGAGTTATTGCTGGAATTGCTCAGCAGTCCGCCGATGACGAAGCTTTGTCCCGAACCAAGTTCGACGGTCGTTTCCGCCCGGCGTGTGGTGATGCCCGGAATCTCGAAATCGTTCAGCGTGACCGATCCAGCGCTCGAAAGTTGCGACACTTCCGGGCGCACGCGCATGGAGATGCGACCATCGGCAAGAACTGTCGGGGTAAAAGCCAGGCTGACGCCATATTGCTTGTACTCGACCGATACCTGACCCAGTCCCGTGCTCACCGGGATGGGGATCTCGCCGCCGGCCAGGAAGCTGGCGGTTTCACCCGAAAGCGCGGTCAGGTTCGGATTGGCAAGTGTGGTGACAAGGCCGTCATTCTCGGCAAGGTCGAGCGCGCCGAGCACGTTGAGGCCGAAAAGCTTGCCGGCCGCGGCAAGCGTGGTTGAACCTTCGATTCCGGTGAAGGTCGCCTTCCCGGTCGTCGCGTCGACTTTCACCGCGTTGGGTCGACCCTGAGTGAGGCCGAACATGAAACCGCCGGTCGGATCGCTCGCGAGGAGATTGAAGCCGATCTGTTTGCTCAGTTCGCGGCTGACTTCGGCGATCTTGACCTGGAGATTGACCTGGAGCGGTGTCGCCGTGCGCAACCGGCTGACGACCTGGCTGCCGGCACCAATAAACGCCTGGGCGAGACGCTCGGCTTCTGCCGCGTCGTCCGGGCTGGCGACGGTACCGGTGAGCAGCAACAGGCCGTTCATCGGCGTCGACTGGATCTGTGCGTCGGGCATCGCCAGACGCAGCATGGCATCGACCGAGCCGATATTGGTCCCGACGCGGACGGTGGCCGAATAGGCGACCTTGCCTGATTTGGTCGTGGCGTAGATCGTCGTCTCACCGGCCGCCTTCGCAAAGACGTAGAGCTGGGTCGCGGAGCGGACCTGGACATCGGCAATGCCGTTGTCGGCGACGAACAGGTCGGTCATCGGTGCCGGAAGATTCACCAGCGTGCCACGACCGATCGAAAGATTGAGAGTGTTGGCGGGCTGCGAAGCGCCGTTGGGCTGCGCCGCGAGCGGGACTATTCCGGCCGTGCCCGCACCCAGGGCGAGGACGGCGGCAAGCGCGGTCCCCAGCGCCTGGCGCTTGGTCATGTTGAAGATTGGCATCTTACTTTCCCCCCACAGGAACTTCGGTGATGTTGTTGCCGCGCGCGACCCGGACGACCGGACCCTGCGGCGCATAAACGGCCGACGGCGCCGAGCCGCCCTGCGCCGCCGCCGATGCGGCAGGACGCGGTGCGACGGGGAGCGAGCGGCGCTGGAAGCGGGAGACATCGGCGCCGGTGACGAACGTCGTGTCGGTGTCGATCGGGCGCGAAGCGATGGCGAGTAGCATCTGCTTCTCGGCCTTCGGATCGGCGTTGTCGGGCACAGACACTTCGCCGGCGGCGATAGCGCGCTCCAGTTCGGCGGTGTTGTCGGCGATCGAGCGCAGCGACAGCGACAGCTGGCCGATGGTCTGCGCGACCGCGATCTTCTCGGCGATCCTCGGCGTCGCTTCGATCGTGACCGTGGAGAAGGTCCTGACTTCGGCCTTGCCTTCGTCGTTGGTGTTGGTGGTGCGCTGGTCGGTGGCGAGCACGCGCAGATTGCGGATGATCGTTTCCGAGGTCTTGAGCGCGGGCCCGTCGCCACCGACTTCCTGCGTCAACACCAAGTCGACGCGGTCGCCCGGAAAGACGAAACCGGCAACGCTGGTCGCGGCACCGACGGAAACCGTCACCGCGCGCATGCCCGGGCCGAGTGCTGCGGCCAGGAAGCCGCGATCGCCCGGCTTGACGAGCGAGCCCTGGGTCATCGGCTGGCCGGCGGTGATCGCGTAGCGCACCACGGTGCCGGAAAGCGCGGCGGGATCGACTTCGCCCTTGATATAGTAAGCGCTCTGGATGAGATCCTTCGGCCAGGGCTGGAAGCGGAAGCTGTCCGGCTCGATGATCGTTCCCACCGGCATGGCGCGGGTTGCGACCAGAACTTCGGGCCCGGCCGGCATTGTCGGTGCCGCCGCGGCGCTTGGCGCCGATGCGCCGGAGAACATGCTCTTCGCCATGAAAGCGGTCACTGCTGCAATGAGCAGTGCGCCAACCAGCAATGCGATCTTCTTTACGTCCATGACGTCTCTCACCCTCTGAGCCGGCCCCCCCAAAAAGGCCCGCGATGTTTCATCAAGCAAATTGGTTAAAATACTGTTCGGACATCACCCAAAACCCGCCCACGGCGATTGCAACGCCATAGGGAACTTCGATTTTACCCTGCATTTTCCTGATCTTGTGGCCGATTACCGCGATGATCGTAATCACGCCGCCCGCGACCGCCATGATGAACAGCATGCTGATCAACGGCATGATCGGCAGCCACAGCGCGAGGGCGCCGAGCAATTTCACGTCGCCGCCGCCCATTGCGCCGGTTGCATAGATCGCAGTGAAGACCGCGAACACCCCAAGCGCGATGCCGATCTGGATCGCGACGTCGGGCCATAGCGAATAGCTGGCCGCCCACCAGTAGATGGGGGCCAGCAGCGCGATGGCGCCGTTGGTCCAATGCTCGATCGTCCGGCCCTTGAGGTCGGTATATACCGCCGTGAGCAGCAGGCAGCCGAGCGCGGCCACTAGAATATTCGTTAAAATTCCCCCGGTCATACCGCTAGGCCTAGACGCTATGCCTTACGAAACCGTAACCAAGGTCATGGCTGATGCTTCGGAAGAATTTGCGGTGATCGACCGTCGAGCCGTCCCGCGCGGGGCAGTGATCCGTCACGAGCCGGCGGCCGATGGCTGGCCGCTGCGCGTGTTCGACTGGCCGGTCGATACGGCGCCTGCACGCGGCACTTTGCTGTTTCAGGGCGGACGCGGCGATATCCTTGAGAAATACCTGGAATCCTTCGCGCATTGGCATCGCCGCGGCTGGCGGGTGACGAGCTTCGACTGGCGTGGGCAGGGCGGCTCGGGGCGTTTCGCGGCCGATCCGCTGGTCGGTCATGCCGACGATTTCGCACCCTGGATCGATGATCTTGCGGCCCGTTTCGCCGCACTTCGGGAATCGTCGCCCGGTCCGCATGTGATCGTCGCACACTCGATGGGCGGGCATCTGGTGCTGCGCGCGCTGGAGGAGAAGCGGATCGCGCCGGACGCGGTCGCGCTGGTTGCGCCGATGCTCGGACTGCAAAGCGCGCCGTTCAGCCCCGCGATCGCGGAAAAGGTCGCGCGCTTCATGGCGCGGATCGGCGATCCCGCGCGCGCCGCGTGGAAGAGCAACGAACGCCCGGCACCGCCCGGGGCCTCGCGCCGGAAGTTCCTCACCCATTCGAACGATCGTTATGAGGACGAACTGTGGTGGAAGGCGGCGAAACCCGAGCTTGCGCTTGGGCCGCCAAGCTGGAAATGGCTGGCGGTGGCCTATCGTTCGACTCTCGACAGTTTTCTGCCCGGTCGCCTGGAAGCGGTGAGGACACCGCTGCTGCTGCTATGTGCCGATCGCGACAGGCTGGTGCGTCCGGCGGCGATCCGCGAGGCCGCACATCGCCTGCCCAATGCCGAACTGATGCGCTTCGGTGACGAATCCGCGCATGAGATCCTGCGGGAAGTCGAACCGGTGCGCGATCGTGCCCTGGCGGCGATCGATGATTTCCTGGACAGGCACGCCCCGGTCGACTGATGCGCTACGACATCGTGATCGTCGGCGCCGGCATTGCGGGCGCGAGCCTGGCCGCGGAGCTGGCGCCGCATGTCTCGGTTGCGATGATCGAGGCCGAGGATAGCCCGGGCTATCACGCGACCGGGCGTTCGGCGGCGTTCTGGAGCGAGACCTATGGCGGCCCCGCCATCCAGCCGCTGACGACCGCGTCGGGCGCCGCGCTCCGGGACGGTGGTTTTCTCGATCCGATGGGCGCGCTTCATATCGGCCGCGCGCATGATCGCATCGCCTTCGATGCCCTGCTCGGCAGCTTCCTATCCAGCGGTGTCGTGCTGACCGAGGTCGATCCTGCCGCCCATGTCCCCGGGCTCAGGCCCGAATGGACATTGGGAGTGCTGGAAGCGAGCTGTGCCTATATCGACGTCGCCGCGCTTCATGCTGATTGCCTTGCACGGGCACGCCGCCGCGGTGCCGCGCTGCTGACCCGAGCCAGCCTTGTCGCCGCGGCGCGCGATGCTGCCGGTTGGGTCATCGACAGCGCGTCCGGCCCGATCCGGGCGGATATCCTGGTCGACGCGGCGGGGGCATGGGCCGATCCGGTGGCGGGCCGCGCGGGCGTCCGGCCACTCGGTATTCGCCCCTATCGTCGAACCGTGGCGCAGATCCGCACGACACCGGTCCGCCCCGACGCGCTGCCTATCGTGATCGATATTGGCGGGGGCTTCTATTTCAAGCCCGAGGCGGGCGGGCGGCTCTGGCTGACGCCTCATGACGAGAGTCCGACCGATCCGTGCGATGCCGCTCCGGAGGAGATCGATGTCGCAATCGCAATCGACCGGTTCGAAGGCGCGGTCGACTGGCGTGTCGACGCCGTCGAACGGAAATGGGCAGGATTGCGCAGTTTCGCGCCGGACCGGCTGCCCGTCTACGGCTTTGACCCCGCAATGCCGGGTTTCTTCTGGTGTGCCGGACAGGGCGGCTTCGGCATCCAGACCGCACCCGCCGCCGCCAGGCTGGCGGCAGCGCTGATATTGGGCCACTCACCCGATCCGGGGATCGATCCGGCGCTCTATGATCCGGCCCGGTTCGAATAGGCTTGGCAGATGCATTCCGCACGCTAGTCTCGATTGATCGAGATCAACAAGGAGTCGGATCCATGGCGCACAAGTTCGTGATCGAGAAGAACAAGGCCGGCGAGTTCGTGGCCAAGTTCAAATATAATAGCGAGATCATGTTCTGGACCGAAGGCTATTCGAGCAAGACGAGCGCCAAGGACGCGATCGAGTCGCTCAAGAAGAACGGCCCCGATGCGGAAGTTGAAGACTTGAGCTAAAATCGTTGTACGTGATCTCGAAGATGCTGACGCATTCGAGATTGGTTCGCTCGGTCGTCGCGAAGGCTCATGCCACGACCCAAGGAACGACGTTCATCGGATAACGGTATTGGGACCGATCGACATTCACTTCAGATTGTTTCAATCTGAAGTGATCTTGGTCTAGCGCGGCTGGGCGAGTGCGGCGTCGCTCGCCAGTCGGTCGGCGCGTTCATTGTCGGGGTGGCCGGCATGGCCTTTCACCCACAGCCATTCGATGCGGTGCGGCTTGATCGCCGCGAGCAGTTCCTGCCATAGCTCGGCATTCTTCACCGGCTTGCGATCGGCGGTCTTCCAGCCATTTTTCTGCCAGCCGAAGATCCAGCGGGTGATGCCGTCCTTCACATAGTTGCTGTCGGTCGACAGCGTGACGCGGCATGGGCGATTGAGCGCTTCGAGCGCCTTGATCGCGGCCATCAGTTCCATGCGGTTGTTGGTGGTGTGCGGCTCGCCGCCCGATAGCTCCTTCTCGTGGCTTCCCATCCGGATCAGAGCACCCCAGCCGCCGCGCCCGGGATTGCCCTTGCACGCGCCATCGGTCGCGATTTCGACATGCGGCAGCTCACTCATCGTGCAAAGAGTCCCGGATTGGCGGCATAGACGTCGAGCCTGCGCAGGAATGCCAGCGGATCCTTGCGGTTCACCATCGCATCGGCCGGCGTATTGAGCCAGTCCCAGGCGCGGGTGAGCAGGAAGCGCAGGCACGCGCCACGCGCCAGCACGGGCAGCGCCGCGCGCTCGGCGTCGCTCAGCCCGAAACCGGCATCATAACCCGCAATCAGCGCCGCGCCGAGATCGGCATGATAGCCGGTGCCGTCATTCTCGAAGCTCCATGCCGCGTGCGTCACCGCCACGTCCCAGGCCCGGATCTCGCGGCAGGCGAAATAGAAATCGATCAGCCCGGTCACCGTGTCGCCGAGCATCAGCACATTGTCGGGGAACAGGTCGGCATGGATCACCGCGGTCGGCAGGTCGGCCGGCCAATGGGCGTCGAGAAAGGCGAGCTCGTCGGCAACGCGCTGTCCCAGTCCGCTGGCGATCCTGTCGAGATCGTCGCCGCATCGTTCGGCAAGCTCATGCCAGCCGGCCAGCCCAAGGGCGTTGGGGCGGTCGCCGGCGAAATCGGCGAGCGCGGCGTGCATCCGGCCGAGCGCTTCGCCGACCGCCTGCGCCTGCGTCGCGGTCGGGTGGCTGACCGAAACGCCGGAGAGGAATTCGATCAGACAGGCGGGGCGCCCGGCGACCTGCTGAAGCTGGACACCGTCGCGATCCTTGATCGTGCGCGGCACACGATTGCCGGCATCGGCGAGATGGTCGAGCAAGGCGAAGAAGAAGGGCAGGTCGTCGACATCGACGCGCTTCTCGTAGAGTGTCAGGAAGAAGCGATGCAGGTCGGTCTCGACCAGGTAATTGCTGTTCTCGACACCCTCTGCGATGCCCTTGGCCGATACGAGCTGGCCGGCATCTTCGTAGCGCGTCAGAAGCGCCGCCATCTCTTCGGCGGAAACCTGCGTGTAGACGGCCATGTCAGGCGGCTTCGAGGCCGCGAGGCAGCTTGAAGGCGATCGATTCGACCGTGGTCTCGACCTCGCGTTCGCTGACGTCGAAGCGGGTGGCGAGCCGGTCGACCACTTCGCGCACCAGCAATTCGGGGGCCGAGGCGCCCGCGGTGATCCCCAGTCGGGTGACACCCCGGAGCCAGTCGAAATCGAGATCGGCGGCGCGCTGGATCAGCTGCGCGCGCGTGCCTTCGCGTTCGGCGACTTCGACCAGGCGCAGCGAGTTGGATGAATTGGGGGCGCCGATCACGATCATCGCATCGCATGACGACGCGATCGCCTTGACCGCCGATTGGCGATTGGAGGTCGCGTAACAGATATCCTCGCCGCGCGGTTCGCCGATGGTCGGAAAACGGGTGCGCAACGCTGCGACGATCGCGGCGGTGTCGTCGACCGACAGCGTGGTCTGGGTCAGGAAAGCGAGATTGTCGGCATTGTCGGGGGCCAGTTCCGTCACATCCTCGACCGTCTCGATCAATGTCATCGTTCCTTCGGGCACCTGGCCGAACGTCCCGATCACTTCGGGATGGCCGCGATGGCCGATGAACAGGATGTGCCGGCCGGATGCGACCAGCCGTTCGGCCTGGCGATGGACCTTGGAGACCAGCGGGCAGGTGGCGTCGAGATAGGACAGCCCACGCTCGGCCGCCTTTGCCGGCACCGCCTTGGGCACGCCGTGTGCGGAAAAGACCACGGGCGCATCGTCGGGCACCTCGTCCAACTCCTCGACGAAGATCGCGCCCTTCGCCTTCAATCCGTCGACGACGAAGCGATTATGGACGATTTCGTGGCGGACATAGACCGGCACGCCATATTTCTCGATCGCGAGTTCGACGATGCGGATGGCGCGGTCCACGCCTGCGCAGAAGCCGCGCGGCGCCGCGATCAGCAGCTCGAGAGGCGGACGCGAAGAGACGGTTTCGATCATTGCCCGGCCTCTACGCGATTGCTTGCCTCTGCGAAAGCCGCTTCCTATGATCGCGTCCGCCGCCTATCGGCTGATCTGCGGTTCTCTCCGCTCGCCTGAAGGAAGTCTGTCTGTGCCCGATCTGAAGCCGTTTATCCTCGTCGCCGCGCTCGCCAGCCTGGGTGCCTGCGCGAAAGACAATCAGATCGATGCCAGCGGTGGTATCACCGTCACGCGCTCTGCCTGCCCGGCGGTTGCGATTCCCGCCTATACCGGCGACGTCACTTTGTTCGACCCGCCCGCCAGCCGCGAGGCGCGTGCGATCGACGTGGTCGCTTCGATCACCAATCTGCGCTCGAACTGCAACGATACCGGGGCGGAAATCGCCGCGGACGTGACCTTCGACGTTGTCGCGACGCGCACCAATGCCAGTGGCGCGCGTGAAGTGGTGCTGCCCTATTTCGCAACGGTCGTGCGCGGCGGCCGCGCCGTCGTCTCCAAACGGCTCAGCCGCGTCGCGGTTCGTTTCGAGGATGGGCAGACCCGGGCGACCGCGACGGCGGGCGCGGGTGCGACGGTCAATCGCGCCGCGGCGACCCTGCCCGACGATATCCGCCAGCAGATCGTCCGTCGCCGCAAGCCCGGAGACACCGATGCCGCGATCGATCCCTTGTCGATTCCCGCGGTGCGCGATGCGGTCAGCCGCGCCAGTTTCGAACTGCTGGTCGGGTTTCAGCTCACCAACGAGCAGCTTCAGTACAACGCGACGAGGTGACATCGGGTGTAAACGGCGATTGACTCGAATCGTCGTGTCGCCCAAGCCGGATTCGTCGCTGGCGGGTAACCGTCGGGGATCGCGCGGGAGAGCCCTCGGACATGTCCGGGGCGCCGAAGGAGCAACCGCCCCGGAATCTCTCAGGCCACTGGACCGCGCGGTCTAAGGCACTCTGGAAAGCGTTTCGGCGAAGGCCGGAACCACCGAAGGGGTAAGCTGCGCGTTTTCGCGCCGTGAAAGCTCTCAGGTTCCGTGACAGAGGGGGCAGCAAGACAGGGCACGATTGCGTGCATTGTCGGCTGTGGACCGTCACGGGAGTAGTTTGATGAGCGAAGACACCGATATCGCAGAAGCCGCTGAGCTCTTGCCGCTTGATGCCTGGCATCGTGCGCGTGGCGCGCGCATGGTGGCCTTTGCCGGCTATTCGATGCCGATCCAGTATGAAGGGATCATGGCGGAGCATCTGTGGACGCGTGAATCCGCCGGGTTGTTCGACGTCAGCCATATGGGGCAGCTGCTGTTCAGCGGCGATGATGCCGATGCCGCGCTCGAGACGCTGCTGCCCGGCAATATCAAGGAATTGGGCGCGGGGCGGATGCGCTATTCGCTGCTGCTCGACGAAAATGGCGGCATTCTCGACGATCTGATGGTCACGCGCCGGACCGACGACATCTATATGGTCGTCAACGGTGCGACCAAGTTCGAGGATATCGGCGTGCTGCGCGAGCATCTGCCCGACGAGATCACGATGAATCACCTGGAGGATCAGGCGCTGATCGCGCTGCAGGGCCCCAAGGCCGTCGACGCGCTGGCGCGGATCGTGCCGGGCGTCGAGGCGTTGTTCTTCATGGAAGCGGGCGCGTTCGGCTGGAACGGCACGGCTTTGTGGGTCAGCCGCTCCGGCTATACCGGTGAGGACGGGTTCGAGATTTCGGTGCCGGCGGATGCCGTCGAGGCATTTGCGGAAGCGCTGGCCAGCCAGCCCGAGGTCAAGCCGATCGGCCTGGGCGCGCGCGACTCGCTGCGGCTTGAGGCGGGACTGCCGCTCTACGGCCATGATCTGGACCCGCGGGTGACGCCGGTCGGCGCCGACCTGACCTTCGCGATGCAGAAGCGTCGCCGCACCGAAGGCGGTTTCATGGGCGCCGACATCATCCTCAAGCAACTTGCCGAAGGCGCGCCGAGCAAGCGCGTCGGCCTGGCGGTAGAGGGGCGCATGCCCGTCCGCGAAGGCGCCGTCCTGTACAGCGGCGACCGTCAGGTTGGCGTCGTGACCTCGGGCGGCTTCGCTCCCAGTGTCGGCGCGCCGATCGCAATGGGCTATGTGACTGCCGATCTTGCCGCCGTCGACACGCCGCTCGAAGCCGAGGTACGCGGCAAGCGGGTGCCTGTCGCCGTCGCCGCCATGCCCTTCGTTCCCCATCGCTATCACCGCAAAGGAGCCCCGAAATGAGCCGCTATTTCACCGAGGATCACGAGTGGGTCGATGTCGACGGAGAGATCGGCACCGTCGGCATCACCGATTATGCGCAGAGCCAGCTCGGCGACATCGTGTTCGTCGAAGTCCCTGCCGAGGGCAAGCAACTCGCCAAGGGCGATGATGCCGCCGTGGTCGAAAGCGTGAAGGCCGCCTCCGACGTCTATTCGCCCGTCTCCGGCACCGTCATCGAGGGCAATGCCGATCTCGCCGACGATCCCGCGCTGGTGAACGGTTCGGCCGAGGAGGATGGCTGGTTCTTCAAGCTGACCTTGTCCGACATGTCGGAACTCGAAGGCCTGATGGACGAAGCCGCCTACGCAGCATTCGTCGAAAAGCTCTGAACTAAGCCCCTCCCCTTCAGGGGAGGGGCTTAGTTCAGAGCTTTTC